>NZ_JBFPFS010000018.1:0-127911 GCF_047978125.1 Burkholderia sp. LFS061
CGGCGCGACAGCGTGGGCGCGGCCCGCGCGCCGCCGCGCCGCGCGTCGCGTGTTCGCGGTCGGGACGCGCCAGCGCTGCACCGCATCGTGACTTCACCGTTCGACCCACCTTCACAGACAGGAGCCAAACCACCATGCCCGCACTTTGCGATATCTGCCACGCCCGGCCGGCCGTTGCGCGCGCAACCGTGATGCAGGATGGCGAGCGCAAGACGATCTCGATCTGCGACTACCATTTCCGTCAGTTGATGCGGCATCAGAGCATGCTGAACCCGTTCGATTCGCTGCTGGGCGGCGGTGGCTCGTCGTCGCTGTTCGGTGAGCTCGGCGACGAATCGCCGCTCGCCGCCGAGGTGCCGCGCGAATCGGTCGACCCGACCGACGCGTTCAGCGAACAGACGCTCGAACTGCTGCAGCGCGCGGCCGAGAAGGCGCACGAACTGCGTCGCAGCGAGCTCGACTCCGAACACCTGCTCTACGCGCTCGCGGACACCGACGTATGCGCCGCGCTGCTGAAGGAACTGAAGCTGTCGCCGCAGGACATCAAGTCGTATATCGACGAGCATGCGCACACCGGCACGGCCGCCCCCGATGCGCCGCTCGACAAGCTGTCGATCTCGCCGCGCGTGAAGAAGGCCGTGCAATACGCGTTCCAGGCGTCGCGCGATCTGGGCCACTCGTATATCGGCCCCGAGCACCTGCTGATCGGGCTCGCATCGGTGCCGGACAGCATCGCCGGCACGCTGCTGAAGAAATACGGCGTGACACCCGAGGCGCTGCGCCAGAAAGTCGTGAAGGTGGTCGGCAAGGGCGCCGAGGACGGCCGCGTCGACGCGCCGACCGGCACGCCGAACCTCGACAAGTTCGGCCGCGACCTCACCGCGATCGCGCGCCAGGGCAAGCTCGACCCCGTGCTCGGCCGCGCGCAGGAAATCGAAAGCACGATCGAGGTGCTCGCGCGCCGAAAGAAGAACAACCCGGTGCTGATCGGCGAGCCGGGCGTCGGCAAGACGGCGATCGTCGAAGGGCTCGCGCAGCGGATCGTCAACGGCGACGTGCCCGAGGTGCTGCGCAACAAGCGGCTCGTCGAGGTCAACATCAATTCGATGGTCGCCGGTGCCAAGTATCGCGGCGAGTTCGAGGAGCGCGCGAAGCAGCTGATCGACGAAGTGACTGCGAAGCAGGACGAACTGATCCTGTTCATCGACGAACTGCATACGATCGTCGGCGCGGGCCAGGGCGGCGGCGAAGGCGGCCTCGACATCGCGAACGTGCTGAAGCCCGCGCTCGCGCGCGGCGAGCTGAGCCTGATCGGCGCGACGACGCTCAACGAATACCAGAAGTACATCGAGAAGGACGCGGCGCTCGAACGGCGCTTCCAGCCGGTGTTCGTGCCGGAGCCGAGCGTCGAGCAGACGATCGTGATCCTGCGCGGGCTGCGCGACAGTCTCGAGGCGCACCACCAGGTGACGTTCGCCGACGACGCGTTCGTCGCGGCCGCCGAGTTCGCCGACCGCTATATCACGTCGCGCTTCCTGCCCGACAAGGCGATCGACCTGATCGACCAGGCCGCCGCGCGCGTGCGGATCGGCGCGACGTCGCGCCCCGTCGACATCCAGGAAGGCGAAGCGCAGATCGCGCAACTGAAGCGCGAACAGGACTACGCGACGTCGCGCAAGCGCTTCGACGAAGCGAAGCAGTTCGAGGAGCAGATCAACGCGAAGCAGAAGACGCTCGATGAAAAAATGGAGGCGTGGCAGCGTAAGACCGGCTCGGAAACGCTGGAGGTGACGGTCGAATCGGTCGCCGAGGTCGTGTCGCGGCTGACCGGCATCCCCGTGTCGGAACTCACGCAGGAAGAGCGCCAGAAGCTGCTGAAGATGGAAGAGCAGCTGCGCGAGCGCGTGGTCGGCCAGAGCGACGCGGTGGTGGCCGTCAGCGACGCGGTGCGGCTGTCGCGCGCGGGGCTCGGCCAGACCCACCGGCCGATCGCGACGTTCCTGTTCCTCGGGCCGACGGGCGTCGGCAAGACCGAGCTCGCGAAGGCGCTGGCCGAGACCGTGTTCGGCGACGAGCAGGCGATCATCCGCATCGACATGTCCGAGTACATGGAACGGCATGCGGTCGCGCGGCTGATCGGCGCGCCGCCCGGCTACGTCGGCTACGACGAAGGCGGCCAGCTCACCGAGCGCGTGCGGCGGCGCCCGTACAGCGTGATCCTGCTCGACGAGATCGAGAAGGCGCACCCGGACGTCTACAACGTACTGCTGCAGGTGTTCGACGACGGCCGCCTGACCGACGGCAAGGGCCGCGTGGTCGACTTCAGCAACACGATCATCATCGCGACGAGCAACCTCGGCGCCGCGATCATCATGGACAACCTCACGCAGCCGGAAGCCGCGCGCAAGACCGACAAGGCGATCCGCGACGAACTGATGCAGGTGCTGAAGGGCCATTTCCGCCCCGAGTTCCTGAACCGGATCGACGAGGTGATCGTCTTCCACGCGCTGTCGAAGGAGAACATCCGCGCGATCGTGCAGATCCAGCTCGACCGCGTGGTGCGCACGGCCGCCGCGCAGGACATCACGCTCGTGATGGGCGACTCGCTCGTCGAGCACCTGACCGAAGCCGGCTACCAGCCGGAGTTCGGCGCACGCGAACTGAAGCGCCAGATCCGCCAGACCATCGAGACCAAGCTCGCGAAGGAGATCCTCGCCGACCGGCTGAAGTCGGGCGACCGCGTCGAGGTCGACTACGACAAGGACAGCGACGAAGTGATGTTCAACAAGCTCGCCGCGCCGGAAGCGAAGGATACGAAGGACGCGAAGAAGGACGCCGGCGGCAAGGCGAAACCGAACGGCAAGGCGGCCGCCAACGCATCCGGCGACGCGAGCGCCGGCGATGCGCGTGCCGACGTACCGCCGCCCACCGCAAAGCAGTCCGGCAAGAAGTCGTCCGGCGCGAAGAAGGACGCGCACTGAAACCCCCGCCTGCCCTGCATGCCCGGGGCACGCATGACCGACTCCGTCCGACGGACGGAGCCGCACCACGCCGCGACACGGCGCAACCCGAGCCGCCCGCACCGGGCCCGGCTCATGGAGATTCACAATGACAAATCGACGCGAAGTGCCAGGCATCAGGAAGTACGACGGGCCCGCCGGCGGTTGGGGCGCGCTTCGCGCGACAGCCGAGGCCGTGCGCACGCAGATGGAAACCATCGAGGCGCCGATCGTGCTGATGCGGACCAACCAGCCCGACGGTTTCGACTGCCCCGGCTGCGCATGGCCCGACAAGGAACACAAGTCGACGTTCCAGTTCTGCGAGAACGGCGCGAAGGCCGTCACGTGGGAAGCGACGACCAAGCGCGTGACGCCCGAGTTCTTCGCGGCGAACACCGTATCGTCGCTGCTGCGCATGTCGGACTACGAACTGGAGAACATGGGCCGGCTCACGCATCCGCTCGTCTACGATCGCGCGACCGACACGTTCCGCGCGATCGAATGGGACGACGCGTTCGCGCGCATCGGCGAAGTGCTGCGCGCGCTGCCGCCCGAGCAGGTCGAGTTCTACACGTCGGGCCGCGCGTCGAACGAAGCCGCGTACCTGTACCAGCTGTTCGCGCGCGAGCTCGGCACCAACAACTTCCCCGACTGCTCGAACATGTGCCACGAGCCGACCAGCGTCGGCCTGCCGCAGTCGATCGGCATCGGCAAGGGCACCGTGTCGCTGGAGGATTTCGACCACTGCGAGCTGATCATCTCGATCGGCCACAACCCCGGCACGAACCACCCGCGGATGATGGGCACGCTGCATGAGTGCTCGCGGCGCAACGTGCCGATCATCGTGTTCAATCCGCTGCGCGAGCGCGCGCTCGAACGCTTCGCGGATCCGCAGGACATGATCGAGATGGCGTCGTTCGGCTCGACGCGCATCGCATCGACGTACTACCAGCTCGACGCGGGCGGCGACGCGGCCGCGCTGAAGGGCATCATGAAGGCGCTGCTGCAGCTCGAAGCCGAGCGCGGCGACGTGCTCGACCGCGACTTCATCGCTCAGCACACCAACGGCTTCGACGCGTTCTCGGCCGATCTGCAGGTCACGTCGTGGGACGACATCGAGCGCGCGAGCGGCCTCAGCCAGGCGCAGCTCGAACAGGTCGCACTCGCCTACGCGAAATCGAACGCGACGATCGTCACGTACGGGATGGGCGTCACGCAGCACAACAAGGGCACGGCAACCGTGCGCCTGATCGCCGACCTGCTGCTGATGCGCGGCAACATCGGCAAGCCCGGCGCCGGCATCTGCCCGCTGCGCGGCCATTCGAACGTGCAGGGCAACCGCACGGTCGGCATCACCGAGAAACCGTCGGCCGAGTTCCTGAAGAAGATCGAGGACGTATGCGGCTTCACGCCGCCCGCGCATCACGGGCACGACGCCGTGCAGGCGATGCAGGCGATGGTCGACGGCAGCGCGAAGGCGCTGCTGTGCCTCGGCGGCAACTTCGCGGTCGCGCTGCCCGATCCCGAGCTGTCGTTCCCGGCGATGGCGAAGCTCGACCTGAGCGTGCATCTCGGCACCAAGCTGAACCGCACGCACCTGCTGGTCGGGAAGGAAACCTTCATCCTGCCCGTGCTCGGCCGTACCGAGCTCGACATGCAGGCGAGCGGCCGGCAATCGATCACCGTCGAGGATTCGATGTCGATGGTCCACGCGTCGGCCGGCAAGCTCAAGCCGGCGTCCGACCAGTTGCGCTCGGAGCCCGCGATCGTCGCGGGCATCGCGCATGCGACGCTGCCGAACAGCAAGGTCGCGTGGCTCGACCTGATCGCCGACTACGACCGCATCCGCGACCTGATCGACCGCACGGTGTCCGGCTTCGAGGCATTCAACGAACGCATCCGCACGCCGGGCGGCTTCCGGCTGCCGCTGCCGCCCACCGAGCGCGTATGGCCCACGGCGACCGGCAAGGCGATGTTCTCGGTCTACAAGGGCGTCGCGGAAGACGCGGCGGTGCTCGGCGGAGAGCAGGTGCTGCGGCTGATCACGCTGCGCAGCCACGATCAGTACAACACGACGATCTACGGGCTCGACGATCGCTATCGCGGCGTGTTCGGGCGGCGCGACGTGCTGTTCATGAACCCGGCGGATCTCGCGAAGTACGGGCTCGAACACGGCGACCTCGTCGACATCGAGACGATCACCGCGTCGGGCCGCACGCTGCGTCTCGAGAAGATCACCGCGATCGAGTACGACATCGCGCCGGGCTCGGTCGGCGCGTACTACCCGGAAGCGAACGTGCTCGTGCCGCTCGACTACATCGACAAGGAAAGCGGCACGCCGTCGTACAAGTCGGTGCCGGTGCGCGTCGCGCGCTCCGCGGCCGTCTGATGCACGCGCAGGCTTGCGGCGCGTCACCCGCCGCGGGCCTGCCTTCGTCATGTCGAAACGCTTCCACGGGCCGCCGCATCTCGACCGATGCGGTGGTCCCCTCTTCCTGCTCCGCTGCGAAAGGCGCCCCGCTTACTGCACTGCAGTCGGCGGCAGATGCGCACCGCCCTGCCGGCGCCGGTACGCGCTGTCGCGCGTCGCGAGCCAGTAGTACAGCGGCGACGTCAGCACCAGCCCCACGAGCCACGACAGGTCCGCGCCGCCGAGATGCGCGGGAATCGGGCCCGCATACATCGGCGTGTTCATGAACGGAATCTGCACGAGGATGCCGATCGCATACGCGAGCAGCGCCTGCGGATTGAAGCGGCCGTAGATCCCGCCGTCCGCCATGAAGATCGACTGGATGTCGTACTTGCCCTTGTGGATCACGTAGAAGTCGATCAGGTTGATCGCCGTCCACGGCACGAGCACGACCAGCAGCGCGAGCACGAGATCGACGAGGTTGCCGACGAAGTTCGTCGACGCGCCGATCGCCGCGTAGCAGCATGCAACGAAGATCACGACCGACACGGCCGCGCGGGTTTTTGCGGTCGGAATCCACTTGTACGCGAACGTCTGCACCGACGTGATCACCGCGAGCACCGCGCCGTACAGGTTCAGCGCGTTGTGGCTGATCACGCTCAGCAAGAACAGCACGAGCATCAGCGGGCCGAGCGGGCCGGTCGCCTGCTTGACTGCATCCATCGTGTCCGCGCCGGCCGGCACCGCGAGCACCGCGACCGCGCCGAAGATGAACGCGAGCGTCGAACCGATCGTGCAGCCGAGATAGGTCGCCCAGAACGTCGACGCGACGCCGACATCCTCCGGCAGATAACGCGAATAGTCCGATACGTACGGCGCGAACGCGATCTGCCACAACGCCGACAGCGATACCGTCGCGAGCCAGCCCGCGAAGTCGAAACCGCCGCGCGTCAGGAAATCGTCGGTCGTCACGTGCGTGAGGATCATCCAGAAGCCGACCAGGATCCCGATGCCGAGCACCCACGTGCCGATGCGGTTCAGGATATGGATGAAGCGGTAGCCGACGATGCCGATCAGCCCCGAGCCCACCGCGCCGATCACGATGCCGACGGGCACCGGCACCGACGCCGCGATGCCGTGCACCGACTTGCCGGCAAGCACGATGTTCGATGCGAAGAAGCCGACGTACATGACGGCCGCGATCACCGTGACGAGCAGCGCGCCCCACGAACCGAACTGCGCACGGCTCTGGATCATCTGCGGGATGCCCATCTGCGGCCCCTGCGCGGAATGCAGCGCCATCAGCACGCCGCCGACCGCCTGGCCGACGACGATCGCGACGATGCCCCACATCAGGTTCAGGTGAAAGAGCTGCACGCCGAGCGCGCCGGTCACGATCGGCAGCGGCGCGATGTTGCCGCCGAACCAGAGCGTGAACAGGTCGCGCACCTTGCCGTGGCGCTCCGCGGGCGGCACGTAGCCGATCGTGTGTTTCTCTATCATCGGGGACGCGTTGCGGTCCACGTTCGTCATGGTGAAGTCTCCTGTCCTGCGCGGCGATGCGCGCGTGCCGTTTCAGCCTGCCCACGACGGTGCGCGAGCCTGCAATCGGGTCCGGATACGCGAGCGACGACGCGCCGCGTGCACGCGCGGCGATGTCGGCCGAAGCGGACAATGCGCGGCATGCGGGGACGGACGACATGTCCCGCCGGCACGTGTGCGGCCTCGTTGCGATCCGGATTGGAGACGATGGTGCGCCCCCGATGCCGCGACGGAGAAATACTAAAAATATTTCCGGGACATACGAAAAAGCTCTGTAGCGGAAATTTCGGCTTCAGGCTTCTTCAGGTAAGGTGCTACGCGAAACCATGGACAGAATTCGCCCTCGGCGGCATGCCGGGGCCGGGCATCAGAGGTGCATGTGGCTCACTACACTTTGCGGCAACTGAAATACTTCGTGACGACGGTGGAATCCGGCAGCGTCGCCGAGGCGTCGCGCCAGCTTTTCATCGCGCAGCCGTCGATCTCCAGCGCGATCAAGGGGCTCGAGGAAAGCTTCGGCGTGAAGCTGTTCATCCGCCATCACGCGCAGGGCGTATCGCTGACGCCGAGCGGCACGCGCTTCTACCGGAAAGCGCAGGAGCTGCTGCGCATCGCGCACGAATTCGAACAGAACGCGCTCGCCGACAACGACGTGATTACCGGGCAGATCGACATCGGCTGCTTCGAGACGGTCGCGCCGCTCTATCTTCCTCAGCTCATCGCGGGGTTTCGCGAGCGCTACCCGGGCGTCAACATCCGGCTGCGCGACGGCGACCAGCAGGAACTCGTGCAGGGCCTGACGTCCGGCACGTTCGATCTCGCGCTGATGTACGACCATGATCTCGACGGCACGATCGAAACCGAGCCGTTGATGCCGCCGCAGCAGCCGTACGTGCTGCTGCCGGAGAACCACCGGTTCGCGGGCCAGCCGCACGTGTCGTTGCGCGACCTCTGTGTCGAGCCGATGATCCTGCTCGACGTGCAGCCGAGCCGCACGTATTTCGTCAGCCTGTTTCATGAGCTCGGGCTGACGCCGAACATCGTGTTCGGCTCGCCGTCGATCGAGATGGTGCGCGGGATGGTCGGCCAGGGGTTCGGCTTCTCGCTGCTCGTCACGCGCCCGTATTCGGAATATACGTACGACGGCCGGCGCGTCGTGACGATCGGCCTCAGCGAAACGGTGAGCCCGTCCGGGCTCGTGAGCGCACGACTGAAACGCGGGCAGCTCACCAAGCAGGCGCAGTCGTTCGTCGATTTCTGTCGCGAGCGGCTCGCGCGGATCGTCGCGGAATCGTCGCGATAACGAAGGAGAAAAGACGCATGCGCCGCCGGACGGGCGCGTGCGTGTCGGCTATGGGTTCAGGCGGCCGAAGCAAGATGCGCGGCCAGACGGCTCAGCATCGCGTCGCATCCGTGCAGTTGTTCGAGTGTGACGAACTCGTCGGGCTTGTGCCCCTGGTCCATACTGCCGGGCCCGCACACCACGGTCGGAATGCCCGCCTGCCCGAACAGCCCGCCCTCGGTGCCGAACGCAACCGTGCCGAACGCATCGGACCCGCTCAGCATCGCGAGCAGGCGCGCGGCTTCGCTGTCGGGCGCGGTCGCGAGCCCCGGGTACGCGCCGAGCGGCTGCAGTTGGATATCGGTATCAGGCTGCACCGCGCGCATCTTCGGCAACAGTTCGGATTCCGCATAGTCCTGCAGCTTTCTCGGCACGTCGTGCGCATCGAAATCCGGCAGCGCACGCACCTCGAAATCGAACGCGCATTCGGCCGGCACGATGTTCAGCGCGCGGCCGCCCTTGATCAACCCGGTCTGCACGGTCGAGAACGGCGGATCGAAGCGGCTGTCGTGCCGTTCGGGCCGCGCGAGCGCCGCGCCGATCTCGCCGAGCCGGCCGATCAGCTTCGCCGCATAGTCGATCGCGTTGACGCCCGACGGCACATACGCCGAGTGGCACGCGGCGCCCTTCACGTGGCAGCGCATCGCGAGCTTGCCCTTGTGACCGAGCACCGGCTTCAGTTCGGTCGGCTCGCCGATCACGCACAGGCGCGGCCGGTACTCGCGCGCGGCCAGTGCCTCGAGCATCGGCCGCACGCCGACACAACCGACTTCCTCGTCGTACGAGAACGCGAGATGCACGGGCACGCTCAGCGGCCTCGCGACGAACGCGGGCACCGCCGCGAGCACCGAAGCGATGAAGCCCTTCATGTCGGCCGTGCCGCGACCGTACAAGCGGCCGTCGCGCTCGGTCAGCCGGAACGGCTCGACCGTCCACGCCTGCCCGTCTACCGGCACCACGTCGGTGTGGCCCGACAGCGCGATGCCGCCGCGATCGCTTGGCCCGATCGTCGCATACAGGCTCGCCTTCGTGCGCTCCGCGTTGTAGAACAGTTCGCTCGACACGCCGAAGCCCGCGAGATAGTCGCGGATAAACTCGATCATCTCAAGATTCGAATCGCGGCTGACCGTCGCGAACGCGATCAGCCGTTCGAGCAGCGCGCGGCTCGATGCGTCACTCATCGCCCGGCACTCCGTAGCTCGGCGCGGCGGTCGGGTTCAGCGCGCGGGTCTGGTAATCCTGCATCTGCGGTCGATACGCGCGCCACAGCGCGTCGAGCTGCCCGATCGGGTCGGCATCGGCCCAGTCGACGCGCAGGTCGACGATCGGCCAGGTCACGTCGCCGGCCACCTTCAGCGCGGCCGAATGCACCGGCCCCGCCTCGCCGCCGGCTGCGATCGCCGCATGCATCGCGGCCAGCAGGCGATCGGCGAGCAGGCCGGGCGCCTGTTCGAATGCACTCACCATCGCATCGATCACGGCCGGCGCGGCCAGCAGGTTGCCTGCCGCCACGCATTGCTCGCCCTTCACCGCGTGATGCGTGCCGAGCGCTTCCTTGCCGGTGAAACACGCCGTCTGCCCTTGCCCGTCGATCACCGTGACCTGCCGGTACTGGCTCCAGCCGTTCGCGCTGAGCGCGCGGTCGAGCGCCGCGGCGCTCGCGAGCTGTTCGTGCTCGATCAGGTCGAGAATCTGCGGGCCGAGCGCCGGCAGCGTGATGTTCTGCGTCGCGACCGCGCCCACGCCCGCACGCACCCACGGGCAGCGCGCACCCACCGCGATGCTCGACGAGCTGATCGCGATCCCGAGCTGCCCCGTCTCCGGGCAGCGCCCGACGATGGAGAAAGTCATGTCGCCTCCTGTGCGCGGTTCGGCTGCCAGTTGTCCGGGATCACCGCGATCACGTCGATTTCCATCAGCCACTGCGGCTGGCCGAGCGCGGACACGACGAGCCCCGTCGAGATCGGATAGACGCCCTTCAGCCACTTGCCGACTTCCTGGTACACCGGCTCGCGATAACGCGGGTCGATCAGGTAGGTCGTCGTCTTCACGATATGCGTGATGTCGCTGCCGGCTTCCTCCAGCAACTGCTTGACGTTCTTCATCGCCTGCCCGGCCTGCGCGCGCGCGTCGCCGAGGCCGATCAGGTTGCCGTCGAAATCGGTGCCGACCTGGCCGCGCACGTAGACGGTATTGCCGGCCCGCACGGCCTGGCACAGGTCGTTGTCGAGCGTCTGGTTCGGATAGGTATCCTTCGTGTTGAACATGCGGATACGCATATGGGTAGGTTGGCTCATCGAGGTCCTTCGATCGTCGGTGGAAACACCCGCGCGCCGGCAGCGGACGCAGCGCGGCGGGTTCGTGTCTGCTCGTCAGTTCGTCGCTTCGGCGAGCGGGCGCGCGTCGGCCTGCGCCGCTTGCGCGGCCGCGCGATGTTGCGACGCATCGTGGTAGTCGAGGTACTTGCGCTGCGTCACGATGTGATCGGCGATGTGCTTCGCGTCGTGCCACACGCCCCAGATGAAGCTGGAACCGCGCCGCGACAGCCACGGCAGCCCGAGGAAATAGATGCCCGGCTCCTTCGACACGCCGCGCTGATGCTGCGGCTTGCCGTTCGCCGCGAACGCGTCGACGTTCAGCCAGCCGTAGTCGACCGCATAGCCGGTCGCCCAGACGATCGACGTGACGCCGGCACCGGCGAGGTCGAGGGAAAGGATCGGATGCGCGACGCATTCGGGGTCCGGCAGGATGCGGCGCGCGTCCGGCTCTTCCGGCAGGTCGAGGCCGTTGCGCGCCGCATACGCGTCGGCCGCGTCGAGCAGCGACAGGTAGTTCTCATCGCCGCGTGCGAGATTGATCGCGAGGTCGCGTTCGAATGTGACCACGCCGCCGTCGAACGACTTCGTCAGCCCGACCAGCGTCACGCCCTGGTTCGCAAGCGCGCGGAAATCGACCGTATGGCCGCCGCGTGCGCCGCTCACCGCGATCGTCACGTGTTCGCGACCGGGCGTCGCGACTTCCTTGTCCCATTCGCCGAGCACGCCGAGCCACCAGCAGAAGTCGCGGCCGCGATACGCGCGCGGCGGGCGATCGTGCGGGCCGACCGACAGGTAGACCTGCCGGCCCGAGCGTTGCAGCTCGTCGGCGATCTGCACGCCCGACGAACCCGCGCCGACCACCAGCACCGCGCCTTCCGGAAGCTGGCCCGGGTTGCGATAGTCGGCGGAATGGATCTGCACGAGACGTGCGTCGTCCGGCGCGATCGGCGGAATCACCGGGCGCTGGAACGGCCCCGTCGCGACGACCACGCGGTTCGCCTCGATCGTGCCGTCGGACGTCACGACGACGAAGCCCGGCTTGCCTGCGTTGCGCACGACGTTCTTCACTTCGACGCCGGTGCGGATCGGCGCGTTGAATTTCCGCGCATACGCTTCGAAGTAATCCGCGACCTGGTCTTTCGATGCGAACGCATCGGGATCGAGGCCGTCGAATTCGAGCCCCGGGAAGCGGTCGTGCCACGCGGGGCCGTTCGCGACCAGCGAATCCCAGCGCCCGGTGCGCCAGCGTTCGGCGATGCGGCTGCGCTCCAGCACGAGATGGGGCACGCCCAGCTTGCCCAGGTGTTCGCTCATGGCCACGCCGGCCTGCCCTGCGCCGACGACGAGCGTATCGATTGAGGTTGTTTCGACTGCCACGGCTGTCTCCTTCTGAAGTGCGGCTCGATGCGACGTTCTTGCTGTCGCACGAGCTGGAATGGAGACATTCTGCTGACACACCGCCGGAGGCGAAATGATGATTTTTGTTGGTGTTGACGAGCAAAAAGCTGGGTGTCGCGCGGGCGGCGAGCGGCGCAGGACGACGCGCCCGTACTGCGCCGGCTACGCGTTGGTCCATGGACCGGTGCCCTTCTGATACTGGATCACGCCGCCGTTGATCCGCACCCGCAGGTTGCCGTCCGGCACCTGCACCCAGTTTTGCATGTCGAGGCTCAGCATCAGCGCGGCGAAGAAATCCTGCAGCTGTTGCTGCTGGCTGGCCTGCCAGAGATCGATGCGCCCGAGGCAGGTACGCAGGTCGCCGCTCTGCTGCATGATCGTCTCGACCTGCCCGGCCACGTTCGCCGACGGATCGTAAACCTTCGTGCCGTCGCCGCTGACGATCGACAGATGGATTGCGCGCACCGACGTCGGCTGGCCCGGCGTCTGCTCGACGAGCGCGATGCAGCTCGTCATCGCGCCGAAATCGATTTCCGCCGCATCGCCCCAGATGCGCTCGCCAACCGCCAGCGGCGCGGGACCTTGTACGTTGTGAATGTCGTAGGGCATGGGTTCCTCATTTGACTCGATGGGACTGCCGGTGGCGGGGCCGCGACGTGTCCGGGAAAACGGACGCGCGTCGGTCCCGCCGCTCACATCCCGCATCCGGCCTGATGGCCCGGCGGGTCGTGTCGGTTGATTCCTTGCCACTGCGCGCGCGGTCGCGCTCTACGTGCCCTTCTTGTCCAGCAGCGCCTGATACTTCTGCAGGCTCTCGTCGATCTTGTCGAGCGCGACGCTCGCGGCCTCCCCTTCGATCGCCTCCGCGGCACCCGCGACGATCGCCGCGGTCGCGACAAACAGGTCCGTCAACAGCAGGCCCATCGCATCCATCGCCATCCCGGGCACGTTCTCGTCGATGGTCTTCTGCGCCAGATCCTTCATCAGCACGCTCTTGCCCGCGATCGCCAGCGACGTCGACGCCTCGAAGTAGTTGGCCGCCGCCTGCGCGACCATGCCGCCCGCCTGCGTGATCATCATGTTCGGGCCGACGGCGATCTGCGTCGTCGCGTAGGACGCGGCTTCCGCGTTGATCGCCTGCACGGTCTGCAGCGCCGAACCGCCTGACCCGGCCGTATCGGCGATCTGGTTCGGCGCCTTCAGCGCATCGGTGAGCCTGCGCAGCCGGTTGATCGGCCACGTACGCGCGCCGGCCTTCGACGCCGCGGTGTTCGGCGCGACATCGGCCGGCGTCGTTGCTTCGGCTGCGGCGTCTGCGACATCGCGCGGTGTCTGCGGTGTCTGCGGCGCGCCGTCGCCGCGCCCGCCCAAAATGCCTTTCATGTTCATGGTTCAGGTATCCCGAGAGTCAGCGCGTCCTAATGCGTGGAACCCGTCTGCGGCCCGGCCGTCGGGGCATGCGCCGCGCCGCCCGAGGCCCCCTTCGGCGACGCTTCGACGGACAGGATCATGGCCACCGCCTTCGACACGACGGCGTTCGAAATCTGGTTCAGCGCCGCCTGCTGCTGCGTCATGTTCTGCGCCGAGATGCCGACGGCCTGGCTGAACATCTGGTAAAGCGTGCCCAGCGCCTGGGCCGGCGATCCCGCGACGACGCTGACATTGGTCTGCGTCAGCGCGTCGGTAACCTGCTCATTGACTTTGTCTGCCACGAGGCCTCCTCGGATCTCGGCTCCGGCATGCGATTGAAGGAACGGCGGGCCGGCAGGCCATCGACGCCGCGCATGCCGTTAGGAACGCTGCGTGCCCGCGTTCGTGAACGTGCTCAGGCGAGTTCCTCGCGCAACTTCTTGCGCAGCAGCTCGACACGCTTTCTGGCAAGCGGCTCGTTGATCCCGAGCGTCGCCGCGATGTGCAGATAGGGGCGGTCCTCCTCGAACTTCAGCGTAAACAGCATCTGCTGCTGCGGCGGGAGCGTGGACAGCGCCTGCTCGAGACGCAGCAGCTGCTGCCGGAGCAGCAGTTGCTGCTCCATCGACGGCGCGTGGCCAGCCAGCTCGACGGTGTGATCGTCGTCCCAGTCCGGGTCGAATTCGAGCCTGCCGCTTTCGCGGAGACGGCGGCGCGCGCCATCGAGGAACGCATGGTTCAGCGCCAGAAAGAGAAAGCCGGCCAGGTTCTGAACGCGCTCGGGCGAACGCTGCAGGTAAATGTGGACCTTGAGTGCGGTATCGGAGAGCAGTTCGTCGGCACGGTAGATATCGCCCTTGCACAACAGGCGCGCGCGGCGCCGCAATTTCCCCTGCATTTCCCGCCATGTGCGATCGAGCTGCTGCGCCGGTGACTCAGGCGTCGGAGCAGCGTGCTGGTTCGAGGTTGTCATCCCGTGCCTTCCTTTTTTATGGAAAACACAGAATCGATTCGATGCCGCGAATGGCGCTGTTACCCGCGTAACACCGTTATCAAGATAATCGGTTTCGGTAAATTTTCTTGATTATTATGAACGGAAATTTTAATCCCCCGGCATAGCCCCATCCGTCGTTTCAGGCGCGCCGCCGGGCGTGAATAACGGCATTGCGATGGAAAAGAACGACTGCCGCCGCGACGCGTTCGCGAGCCGGCACGCTGCTATCCGCGTCGATCGACCAAGCGTCCTTGCCGCCGAAGTGCCGCCATATCCGGACTGCTTGCCGATTATCTGGCTATCTTCATTGTTCATTTTTCACGCAGTGCCAAAGGCAGCGTTTTTCGCTAGGTGGCCGCATCGTCAAACAACCTCGCACGGAAAACATGCCTGCCCTTGCTAACGTTCAAACGCTGCGCAATATACCGATACTCACCGATCTACCGGAAAGCCTGCTGGCTCATATCGAGCGGCATGTCACGCCCTGGCCCGAACACGGCAATCGCCTGTTGTTCTTCAAGGGCGATCCGGGAGATTTCGTCGCCTTCGTGCACCGCGGCCGCGTCTACATGACGCTGCACGAACCCGGCGGACGCGAAATCATTCTCGGCCACTCGGTGCCGGGCGAACTCATCGGCGAAAGCACGCTGATTCGCGCACACCGGCGCAGCTTCACAGCGCAGTTGAGCCCCGACTGCCGCATTTCGCTGCTGCATCGCCAGTACTTCGCGCCGCTGCTGGCCAACGCGGATTTCATGGAGCGCATCCACGAGCAGCTGTGCCGGCACATCCATCAGCTGAGCGACTTCGTCGAGTCGGCGTGCCTGTACCGGCTCGAAGCAAGGCTCGCGCGCCATCTGCTGAACCGCATGCAAGGGAACGATCTCGAGGTGCCGCTGCCGGAGAACCAGAGCATCCTGGCAGCGATGCTCAACGTCAGCCGGCCGCGACTGAACAGCAGCCTGCAGAGGATGCAGCGCGACGGCCTGATCCGGCTTCACGAGCACGGTGTGACGATCGAAAAACCGGAGCAGCTCCGCTACATCGCCGACGCCAATTGATGCCCCGGCAAGCTCATGCGTCGTGCCGCGGCGCGGGGAGGTTGCGCGCGCCGGGTTGCACGGCGCGCGGTGAAGGTCAGCCGCGCCAGTGGCTGATGGCGTTCATCAACTGTGCGATGGCGGCCAGCTGCGACGCAAAGTTGTCGTTCGCCGAGCGCGCCGCGGCGGCGGCCGCCACCGGCGAGCCGGCATAGAGCTGCATGATGCCGACGGTCGTGGCGGCGAGGTTGGACGCCGCCTGGTTCGCCTGCATCTGCACCGCGTTGTGAAGCAGGATCGCGGACGCATGGCTGTTCGACTGCATGAGCGTGCCCAAGGCCACGGCCGGGGCTTCGCCCACCACCTTGACGTTGGCTTGCGTGACTGCATCGGTAATCGCGGCGGAAACCTGTTCCGTCATGTCGTTACTCCTGGTTTGCTCGCCGCTACGGCGCAGTCACGGCGAAAGCATGAGTGGGTCGGTCGGCGACGCCGCGCCGCACGGTGCCGTCGATGCGGCGCGCTCGCTCGCCGTCGCGGGCGTCGACACGTCGCCGGGCGCCGGGCGGCAGCCACCTGGATCGAGGCCGCCGCCCGGCGTCGACGCCGGTTACGCGTCAGACAAGCGCCTTGCCGAGCGCGAGCACGTCAGCCAGCACGGAAATCACGCCGTTCGAGCCGATTTCCGTCGCGGCGGCGCCGGCGCTCGCCGGCCCGAGCGTGTAGAGCTGCATCGTGCCCACGTTCGTCGAGGTCGGCAGCTGGACCGCGGCCTGCGACTGCTGCTGCACGGCGTTCTCGAACAGCACGCTGAGCGAATGGCTCTGGGCCTGGTACAGCGAGCCCGTCGCCATCGCGGGCGCTTCGCCCACCACCTTGACGTTGGTCTGCGTGACCGCGTCGGTGATCGCGGCATTGACCGCGCACGTCTTGCAGTTACAGGGGTCCTTCGGATCCTTCAGGTCATTCGGGACCGTCGGGTCGTCGGCGTTCGCGTTTGCGTCATTTGCCATCGTGTTTCTCCTGGTTTGCGAACGGGCGCCGCATCGAATCGGCTCGGCCCGTTCTGTCGGTTGCTCCGGAACACCGCGCGGCACCGCTGTTCAGGCGCCGGCGGCCGTGCTGCGGATCCGCGGCACGGCGGCGGCATGGGCGGCTCGTGCCGCTTGCGCCGCCGCTCGACCACGGCGTTGCCCCCTTAGTGGGTCACCGCCTTGCCGATCGCGATCACGTCGGCCAGCAGGGAGATGATCCCGTTCGAGCCGATTTCCGTGGCGGCCGCACCCGCGCTTTCCGGCCCGATCGTGTAGAGCTGCATCGTCCCCACGTTCGTCGACGTCTGCGACTGGATCGCGGCCTGCGACTGCTGCTGCACCGCGTTCTCGAACAGGATGCTGAGCGAATGGCTCTGGGCCTGGTACAGCGAGCCCATCGCCATTGCCGGCGCCTCGGCGACCACCTTGACGTTGACCTGCGTGACGGCATCGGTAATCGCAGGATTGACCTGGCACACTTGACACTTATCACCCATTTTCTGCTCCTTGATTCACGTAGTTGAGAGATCGCACATCGGGGCCGGCCGGTTTCTCGTTCAGCCACATGACCCGCGTGCTACTCCATGGACGCTGGGCCGGCGGTATCGTGAACGGCGGCGGTGGCGGCAGCACCCGGCGCGGTCGGTTCGGACCGTTCGGTCGGACCGGCGCCGACGCTTTGCAGCCGGCCGTCTATCGCGTCGAGCCGTACGGCGAGCCGGTCGGCGAGCGAATCGACGTATTGCCGGAAGCAGGCGTCGATTTCCTGCCGGATGAGGCCCGTCAGCTGTTCGCCGATCATCGCCAGCGCCTGGCGGGTGCTGTCCTGGATGTCCGCCGCGCCGGATGCCTGCGCGTCGCCCGGCGGCTCGTGCGCGTCGAGTACGCCGGACACTTTCTGTTGCTCTGACGCCAGCATGCCGAGGGTCGTCTCGTTCTGCGCGTCGATCGTCTGCAGGATGCCGCGCATCTTCTCGTACGCTTTCTGCTGGTTGAGCTGCAGAAAATGCTTGACCTGCTCGCGCGCCTCCTGCCGGGTTTTCAACCGCGGCAATGGCGGGTTCGCGGCGCTCGCCTGCTTGGCCGTGCCGGCGGCCGGCGCCGGCTGGTTCCCGTGCCTGCCCGGCAGCCGCTCCAGCAGCGCCTGTTCTTCGCCCGGCTCGAGGGGCCGTCCCAAGCGCTTCTCTGCGAACTGCCTCAGCAGGGGGTCGAGTGCTTCGCTGCTCATGGCTCACACCTCCTCGATGTCCGCCCGCGGCGCCGGTGCGTGCGGTTCGGGTTCGGATGGACGCAGCGCCGACGCGCCTTGGTCGACGTGCTGCAATGGATATCGCATGGTGTTCTCCGGGAAATGGATGCGCGACGGCCTTGCCGGAAATTTCGGCAGGACTGCTGCAGGGACGAACCGTGCGACGGGTCTGTGAAGTCGGTCGCCGGCTCGCGCCGGCTGCGTGTGTCGGGTACCGGATGTCGCCGACGTTCGGGCTGCGCGTGGAAGCGTGCATCGATACGTCGACCGATCGCCCGGTCCAGCGGGTCTTCGACAATCTGCTGCCCGAGGAAGGGGATGCGCCTGTCGCTCGCGCGCGAGGCGAAAGGCGACGCAGGCGACGCCTGGGGCGTGCTCGCATACTTCGGACGCGAATCGGCCGGCGCGCTCACGCTGCTCGCCGAAGGCGAGCGGAAAGCGGCGGCGGCACGCAGCCACTTTCGCTCGACGAGCTTGAACGCCGCATCCAGGCGATGCCCGAGTGCGCGCTGAAGACCGCGCCGAAGAGTGTGTCACTGGCCGACGCACGGCAGAAGCTGCTGTTGATGTTGCGCGGCGACGCCGGGCTACGCGCTTTTCGAGCAAATGGACAGCGAGCCGACGGCCGCGCCCATCCCCGACAATTCTTGACTGTGGCCGGACTGCCGAACTGGTAGGATGCCCGTCGCCTCGGCATGGACGGCAGCCACAGGACGTTCAACCGTCCCTTTTTTAATGCCCCGCGACCGGTCAACCCCGCAGTCGCGCCCAGGCGACTCGGTGCGCCAACCGCGCCCCAGCCCCGTTGAACCCCGCAACACCCCGGCGTCGCCCCGCTCGACCCGTTGCAGTAACCGTTGGAGTGGCGCATCGCGCGCCTGCAAGCATGAAGAAACCGAATCCGCCCATCCCCTCCCCGCGCGACAAAGACCGCACGCCGCTGGTGCGCGCGGGCGCGCTGCTGCTGATGGCCGGCCTGCTGTACCTGCTGTGGCCGTCCGCCGAAACCGCGTACCTCGCGATGGAATCGGTGTTGCGCTGACGCGCATGGCAGTCCCCGCGCTGCGTTATACTTTCGCGATGGAAACCAAACCTGCCCTGCCGAACCTGCATTGCTGGTGGCGCGCCTGACCCAGGCGGCCCGTTTCCTTTTGCATGTCCCAAACGTGATGCCGCCAGCCATGGCGGCATTTGCGTTTCAGCGCCGACATCATGGCTGGCTGCTTCGACAATCCGGAGCCAACGACCACCATGACCCACCCGAACCGCCCGACCATCCTCACCGGCGACCGCACCACCGGCCCGCTGCACCTCGGCCACTACATCGGCTCGCTGCGCGCGCGCGTGCAGATGCAGCACGAAGCGCGGCAATTCCTGCTGCTCGCCGATACGCAGGCGCTGACCGACAACATGGGCCGCCGCCAGCGCGTCACCGAGAACGTGATCGAGGTCGCGCTCGACTATCTCGCCGTCGGCATCGATCCGGCGATCTCGACGATCGTCGTGCAGTCGCAGGTACCCGAGCTCGCCGAGCTGTCGCAATACCTGCTCAACCTCGTCACGGTCGCGCGCCTCGAACGCAATCCGACCATCAAGGAAGAGATCCGCCTGCGCGGCTTCGAGCGCGACATCCCGGCCGGCTTCCTGACCTACCCGGTGAGCCAGGCCGCCGACATCACTGCGTTCAAGGCGACGCACGTACCTGTCGGCGACGATCAGTTGCCGATGATCGAACAGACCAACGAACTCGTGCGCCGCTTCAACGCGACCGTCGAGCAGCCGGTGCTGGTCGAATGCGAGGCCGTACTGTCGTCGGTCACGCGGCTTCCGGGCATCGACGGCAAGGCGAAGATGAGCAAGTCGCTCGGCAATGCGATCACGCTCGGCGCGACGCCGGACGAGATCGCGCAGGCCGTGAAGGACATGTATACAGATCCGAACCACCTGCGCGTGAGCGACCCCGGCCAGGTCGAGGGCAACGTCGTGTTCACGTTCCTCGACGCGTTCGAGCCGGATGTGCAGAAGGTCGACGAGCTGAAGGCGCACTATCGCCGCGGCGGGCTCGGCGACAGCGTCGTCAAGCGCGTGCTGAACGAACGGCTGCAGGCACTGATCGAGCCGATCCGCACGCGCCGCCGCGAGTTCGAGGCCGACAAGGCCGAGGTGATGGCGATCCTGAAGCGCGGCACGTTGCACGCGCGGGAAGTCGCGGGTGCGACGCTCGCGGAAGTGAAGGGCGCGCTGGGGCTCACGTATTTCGATTGAGCGGCGCAGGCGGCAAACGCGGTGCGAGGACGATGCGCGGCGGAAAGCCGGAGCGGCTTGTCAGGCTCCGGACGGCGCAAGGCCGCCCCGCAGGCGGTCAGCCACCGATCGGCGCCGTCATGCCCGTTCGCACCCGCTATCGTTTCCCCGTCAGCCACGCCCGCCCGCGACACCATGAGGCCAGCGGAAACGATCGGCCGGCTGATCAGGCCCGCGCAACGCGTTACTTCATCTGCATCAGTTGAATGAGGTTCCCGCACGTATCGTCGATCACGGCGACGCGCACGGGCCCTGCGTCCATCGGCTCCAGCGTGAACCGCACGCCGTGCGCGGTAAGCCGCGCGAATTCGCCATCGAGATCGTCGACCTGGAACGACGCCGCCGGAATGCCGTCTTCATACAGCGCCTGTTTGTAAGGTCCGACCGCACGATGGTTGCTCGGCTCGAGCAACAACTCGGTGCCGTCCGGCTGGTCCTTCGACACGACGGTCAGCCAGCGGTAGTCGCCCACCGGGATGTTGTTCTTCAGCCTGAAGCCGAGCTTGTCGGTATAGAACGTCAACGCCTTGTCCTGATCGTCGACAAAAATACTCGTCACGTAGATTCGCATTTCAATCCCTCCTGAAGCGGCAACCGCCGTTCGTACGGTCACGCTGCATCATCGATAACAGGCAACGCCCGTGCCGCTATTCTTCGTCGAAATCGATGACAAACGCATAACCACCGTCGATTCGCTTGCGCAGGCAGCCGTCGAAGTCGTCGCCGATCACCGCGAATAACCGACGCGTTGCGCGTGCCCGCTTACGTGATCTGATACGTCGACGCCGGCACGAACTCCTCCGGCATCGGCCGATCGCCCAGCTCGAGCACCGACCGCTCGATCGTGCGCGTCATCGCATCGAGCGCGAGCGCATTCGGCGCGAGGCCGAACGGTTCGGCGACCTCGTTCGCGATCGCTTCGAGTGCGATCAGCGTGTACGAGATGAACACGCAGATCAACGGCGTGAAGAACTCCGTCGAATCGACGAGGCCGAACGGCAGCAGCACGCAGTACGCATACACGGTGCGGTGCAGCAGCACGCTGTACGAGAACGGAATCGGCGTCGACAGGATGCGCTCGCAACCACCCACCGACTTGCCCAGTTCGTCGAGCTGCGTCTCGAACATCCAGCACGTCGCGTCGCTGCCGGGCGCGCGGCCCAGCGCGCGGACAATGCCGCCGCGCAGCTCGTCGAGGATCGCGACCGGCTTGAAGCATTTGCGTGCGAGCGCGCCGGCACGCTCCGCGCCGAGGATGCGCTGCAGGTCTTCGGTCGGATCGGTATGGCGCAGCTGATGCTTCAGCGCATACGTGAACGCGATCAGCAGATCGGCGAGCCCGTTGCGCTCGGCATCGCCGACGCTGTCGGGCAGGTAGCGATTCAGTTGCGACGTCACGTTGCGCGCCGCGATCAGCAGGTTGCCCCACAGATGCCGCGCCTCCTTGAAGCGCTCGAAGCTCGCGTTGTTGCGAAACGCGAGGAAGATCGCGAGCGCGAGCCCGAACAGCGTGAACGGCGCGGTGTTGAGCGGAATCTTCTCGCCGAAGATGCGCCCGTTCGTGAAGACCGCCAGCGTGCTGACGATCGCCATGAACACCAGTTGCGGAATGATCGATTGCAGCACGGAGCCGTTCCAGACGAACAGCATCCTGAGCCAGTTTTGTCGTGGTCTGACGATCATGATTGTTTCTCGACTGACAAAGGAATACGCAACACGGAACGCCCGCACCCGATGTGCAACGGCCCGCGCGTGGCGGGCCGCTTTCGGGCAGGGGACGTGCCGGGGCCGCGTTGCGCGCGATGATACGCCCACGCCCGTCGCGCCCCGTCACATCGCGCGCCGCTCAGTGATAGCCGATGTCGCCCTCGCGCACCTTGCCGCGAAACACGCGGTACTGCATCGCGTTGTACACGAGGATGATCGGCAGCACGATCACCGTGCCGACGAGCGCGAACAGCTGGCTCGAATGGCTCGACGACGCGTCCCAGATCGTCAGCGACGGCGGCACGATGTTCGGCCAGATGCTGATCACGAGCCCCGTATAGCCGAGGAACACGAGTGCGAGCGTCAGCAGGAACGGCGTGGCCTCGTGCTGGCGCTTCACCGTGTGGAAGATGCCCCACACGCACGCGACGACGAGGACCGGCACCGGCAGGAACCAGCCGAGGTTGCCGCTGCCGAACCAGCGGTGCGCGACGGCCGGCAAGCCGATCACGGTCCACAGGCTGACGACGGCCATCACGCCGAGCAGCACGCCCGCGAGCGGCTTCATCAGCAGCCGCATCTTGCGCTGCAGTTCGCCGTCGACCTTCAGGATCAGCCAGCCGCAGCCGAGCGTCGCATACGTGACGAGCACGCCGATCCCGCAGAGCAGGCTGAACGGCGACAGCCAGTCGAACGGCCCACCCGCGAACTGGTTGTTCTCGATCTTGATGCCCTGCAGCAGCGAACCGAGCACGATCCCCTGGCAGAACGCCGCGAGCGCGGAGCCGCCGATGAACGCGAGATCCCACATGTGTTGCGTGCGGGTTGCCTTCGCACGCAGTTCGAACGCCGCGCCGCGGAAGATCAGCCCGACCAGCATCAGCACCAGCGGCAGGTAATTCGCGGGCAGCAGCGTCGAATACACGACCGGGAACGCGCCGTAGAGCCCCGCGCCGCCGAGCACCAGGAACGTCTCGTTGCCGTCCCACACCGGCGCGACGGTGTCGAGCATCACTTGCCGCTCGGACTTCGCATCGAAGAACGGGAACAGCAGGCCGATGCCGAGATCGAAGCCGTCCAGCATCACGTAGATGAACACGCCGAGGCCGATGATCGCGGCCCAGACGACAGGAAGATCGATTTGCATGGTTACTCCGCTTCGGTGACGTTCAGCGGCGTGGACAGCGCGCTCTTGCGCAGCCCCGGATGCCGGTGCAGCTCGATGTACCCGGCCTGGGCGGCCGGCCCGCGCTTCATCAGTTTCATCATGTAATAGATACCCGTTCCGAACACCAGGAAATACACGACCACGAAGATCAGCAGCGACACGCCGACCTGGTGCGCGCTGAGCGGCGCGACCGAATCGACGGTGCGCAGCACGCCGTACACGGTCCACGGCTGCCGCCCGACCTCGGTCGTGATCCAGCCGGCCAGCAGCGCGACGATGCCCGACGGCCCCATGCCCACCACGAACCACTGGAACCAGCGCGTTTCATACAGGCGCCCGCCCTTTCTCAGCAGCAGCCCGAGCAGCGCGGTCAGCAGCATCAGCATCCCGAGGCCCGCCATGATCCGGAACGTCCAGAACACGATCGGCGAATACGGGCGGTCCTGCGGCGGGAACTCCTTCAGCCCGCGGATTTCGCCATCCCAGCTGTGCGTGAGGATCAGGCTGCCGAGGTGCGGCACCTGGATCGCATAGCGTGTGGTTTCGGCCTGCATGTCGGGCAGCCCGACGAGGTTCAGCGCGGTGCCGCCCTTCTCGGTTTCCCACAGCCCCTCGATCGCCGCGATCTTCGCCGGCTGATATTCGCGCGTGTTCAGCCCGTGCGCGTCGCCGACGACGATCTGGATCGGCGCGAGCAGCAGCAGCATCCACAGCGCCATCGAGAAGCTGCGCTTCACCGGCTCGTCGCGGCGCCCCTTCAGCAGGTGCCACGCGCCGCACGCGGCGACGATGAAGCCCGCGACGATGAACGCCGCGATCGTCATGTGCACGAGACGGTACGGGAACGACGGATTGAAGATGATCTTGAACCAGTCGACCGGCACGACGAGGCCGTTCTCGATTTTGTAGCCCTGCGGCGTCTGCATGAAGCTGTTCGACGCGAGAATCCAGAACGTCGAGATCAGCGTGCCGACCGCGACCATCAGCGTCGCGAAGAAGTGTGCGCGCGGGCTCACGCGCTGCCAGCCGAACAGCATCACGCCGAGGAAGCCGGCCTCGAGGAAGAACGCCGTCAGCACTTCATACGTGAGCAGCGGCCCCGTGATGTTGCCCGCGACGCGCGAGAAGCCGGCCCAGTTCGTGCCGAACTCGTATGCCATCACGACGCCTGAGACCACCCCCATCCCGAAGCCGATCGCAAAGATCTTCGACCAGAACTGGAACATGGATTTGTAGGCGGCGTCGCCGGTGACGAGATAACGCCATTCCAGCACCGCCAGGAAGCTCGCCATGCCGATGCTGATCGCGGGAAACACGATGTGGAACGACACCGTGAACGCGAATTGCAATCGTGCGAGATGGAACGCATCGAAGATTTCCATGACCGTAATTTGCTCGTGATTGTGAGAACGTCCGCCCGAAGCAGGAAATCGCGCGACGGCTTGGCGACAACACATGCGAACACAAACGATCGCTCGCATGGCATCGAAGCGTGAACGACGATATCGCGTTTGCCACGATACTCGCAATCGCGCGAACGCGTCCTGAAACTGTGCTTTCCGTCCCGGCAAAGATGTGTGTCCGGAAAAGACACAACCGGCGCCGGGCGTCGCAAGCTGTACTGCTTTCCGCGTTGCGACGCTGTGCCTGCGGCGCGCTGTTCGCCGCCCTTACCATGTGATGCAACGCCTGCCCGCGGCGACGGTGCGCCCCTCGGCGCCCGCCCGGCGGCATCGATTTCCGTCGCTCGGCGTACGCGCCGAGCCCGGCCGGCACGCCGGCCGATCCGCCTGGAGAAAAACGCATGGAGTCCTGCACCCGCCGCGACGATCCGACCGGCAGCACCGCGTGTCATGTGACGCGCCATCGTGCCGGCGAAACGCGCGACACCGTCGATCGCGTCGTCGACGAAACGCCGGTTGCACTCGTGTTCAACGGCATCTCGCACACGGTCATGATGGCGACGCCGATCGACCTCGACGCGTTCGGGCTCGGCTTCGCGTTGAGCGAAGGCATCGTCGAGCGCGCGTCCGACGTGTTCGACATCGAGAGCGAATGCCGGCCCGGCAGCGCCGAAGTGCGGCTCACCGTGTCGCAGCAGGCGTTCATGGCACTGAAGGCGCACCGCCGCGCGCTGGCCGGCCGCACGGGCTGCGGCGTATGCGGGATCGAAAGCATCGCGCAGCTCGATCTGCACCCGCCGCGCATCGATGCCGCCGGCGCGGCCGCAGGCATCGGCGCCGACGCGATCGCACGCGCCGCGCGCGCGTTGCCGGCCCACCAGACGCTGATGCGCGAGACGGGCGGCATCCACGCGGCCGCATGGTGCGACCGCGGCGGCGCCGTGCTCGACGTGTTCGAGGACGTCGGCCGCCACAACGCGCTCGACAAGCTGATCGGCCGGCTCGCGCGGCGCCGCGCCGACCTGCACGCGGGTTTCGTGTTCCTGTCGAGCCGCGCGAGCTACGAACTGGTGCGCAAGGCCGCGCGGGTCGGCATCCCGATGATCGCGACGATCTCGGCGCCGACGTCGCTGGCGATCGACGTCGCCCGCGAAGCCGGCGTGCGGCTGCTCGGCTTCTGCCGCAACGACGGCTTCGTCGAATACGTGTCGCCCGACGCCGCCCATCCCGACCAACCGGCGCTTTCGCAAGCGCATCCGGCTCTCTCGTCATGAAACAACTGATCGATTTCGACACCGCCCAGCAGCATTTCGCCGGCGCGTTCGCGCCGCTGGACGCGGTCGTTTCCGTGCCCGTCGCCGACGCTGCCGGCCACGTGCTGGCCGCACCGCTAACCGCCGTGCTCGACCAGCCGCCGGCCGACCAGAGTGCGATGGACGGCTACGCCGTGCGTCACGCGGATCTCGCGCACGGCGAGCCGCTGCGCGTCGCGCAGCGCTGCTATGCGGGCGACACGCCCGCGCCGCTGGCCGCGCGCACGGCCGCACGCATCTTCACCGGCAGCCTGATTCCGCCCGGCGCCGACACCGTCGTGATGCAGGAGCATGCGCACGAACAGGACGGCTGGGTCGCGTTCGACGCGCCGCAGCGCAGCGGCTCGCACATCCGCCGCCGGGGCGAGGAAGTGCGTGCCGGCGACCTGCTCGTGCCGGCCGGCGTGCGGATGGGCGCGATGCACGTCGGCGTGGCCGCCGCGCAAGGTTTCGCGCGCATCGGCGTGCGCCCGGCGCTGCGCGTCGGCATCCTGACGACCGGCGACGAACTTGTCGCGTACGGCCAGCCGCGTGCGCCGCAGCAGATCTACAACAGCAATGCGCCGATGCTCGCCGCGCTGGTATCGGGAACCGGTGCCGGCGTTGCGATGAGCCTGCATGCGGCCGATACGGCGCCCGCCGTCGATCGTGCGCTGCGCGACCTGCACGCGTGTTGCGACCTGGTGATCTGCGTCGGCGGCGCGTCGGTCGGCGACAAGGACCTGCTGCGCCCCGCGCTGGCCGCGCTCGGCGCATCGTTCGTCGTCGGTGGCGTGCGCATGAAACCCGGCAAACCGGTCGCGCTCGCGCGGCTCGACGCGCGGCCCGTCGTGCTGCTGCCCGGCAATCCGGGCGCCGCGATGACGGCGTTCGCGCTGTTCGTCGCGCCGCTGATCCGCTGCCTGCAGGGGCGCGACGCGTGCGTGCCGATCGTGCCGTCGCTGCCGGTCGATATCGACTTCGAGCCGGATGCGCAGCGCGAGCGCTTCGTGCGCGTGCGCCGCACCATCGGCGCCGACGGCTCGGCCGTGCTCGACACGCTGCGGCAGCAAGGCGCCGGCACGCTGCAATCGCTCGTGCAGGCGAGCGGGCTCGCGCGGCTGCCGGCCGGGAAGCGCATCGCGCGCGGCGACGCGGTGCCGTATTACGAATTCGCGCATTGGCTCGCATGATCGCGACGCCGGATAGCCGCCCGATGCCGCGCATTCGCCGCGCACCCCGTACGGCGAACTGTATTCCTGCAATTCGGGCGCGATTGTGTCCCTGCCGCAAAAGTCCGGCGGACTATGCTCACGATGAGGCTCGCCACGACCTGTGCACCGATACGTCGGCACGCGCGCGGTCGATCGGCGACGCCCCTCCGCTTACTTCATGCAGGCCGACGACCCGATCGTGAATGCCATCGTTTCCGCCGCGCCGGCCGCCGCCGCGTCCTCCGGCGGCGCATCGCCCGGCGCCTTTCCCCGCACGACCGACACGCTCGGCCGCCCGCTGCGCGACCTGCGTCTGTCCGTCATCGACCAATGCAATTTCCGCTGCGGCTACTGCATGCCGCGCGAAAGCTTCGGCGCCGGCTACGCATTCATGCCGTCGTCCGAGCGGCTGTCGTTCGCGCAACTGGAAAAGATCGCACGCGCGTTCACGTCGCTCGGCGTCGAAAAAATCCGCATCACCGGCGGCGAGCCGCTGTTGCGCCGCAATCTCGAGGCGCTGATCGAACGGCTCGCGGCATTGACGACCGTCGACGGCAAGCCCGTCGAAATCGCGCTGACGACCAACGGTTCGCTGCTCGCCGCGAAAGCACGCGCGCTGCGCGACGCCGGGCTGTCGCGCGTGACCGTCAGCCTCGATGCGCTCGACGACGCGGTGTTCCGCCGGATGAGCGACGCCGACGTGCCCGTGTCGCGCGTGCTGGCCGGCATCGAAGCCGCGCATGCGGCCGGGCTCGCGCCGGTCAAGGTCAACGCGGTGATCGAACGCGGCGCGAACGACGACCAGATCCTGCCGCTCGTGCGTCACTTCCGGCATAGCGGCGTGGCCGTGCGCTTCATCGAATACATGGACGTCGGCGGCGCGAGCTTCTGGTCCGGCGACAAGGTCGTGCCGGCCGCGCGAATGCGCGAGCTGATCGACGAGCACTATCCGCTCGTGCTGGTCGGCGAACCGGGGCACGACGCGACCGCGATCCGTTGCGCGCACATCGACGGCGCCGGCGAGGTCGGCTTCATCGCGAGCGTGTCGCATCCGTTCTGCGGCACCTGCTCGCGCGCACGCGTGTCGGCCGACGGCAAGCTTTTTACGTGCCTGTTCGCAACCCAGGGCACCGACCTGCGGCCCTGGCTCGACGACGCGGCGCCGGTCGACACGCTCGCCGCCGCCGTGCGCGATCGCTGGACGCGGCGCGACGACCGCTATTCCGAGCGCCGGGCCGCACGGCCGGCTCGTGCGCCGGGCAAGACCTATCCGACCGTGCGCATGTCGCTCGTCGGCGGCTGACGGGCCGCCGCGCGATACAGGGCGCACCGCCTACAGGAGAACCGTGATGACGAGCTTCACCGAATCCCGCGCCGGGCTGCCCGACGATCCGCTGCGCGCCGCCAGCCATTCCCATTCCGCCGACGCCACCGAGCCGAACACCGAGCCGCCGCCGGCGATTGCCGCCGGCTTCGAAGTGCGCGTGCAGTACGCTGCGATCGACGCGGGTGCCGAGCTAGCACCGATCGTTCGCAATCCGAATGTCGGCGCGGTCGTGAATTTCCTCGGTGTCGTGCGTAACGAAGGCGACGTCGACGACGTCGTCGCGCTCGAGGTCGAGCACTATCCGACGATGACCGAACAGGCCCTGTGGGGCATCGTCGAGGAAGCCAGCGCGCGCTGGCGGCTCGAAGCGGTCAGGATCGTGCACCGCGTCGGGCGCATTCCGCTCGGCCAGGCGGTCGTGCTGGTCGTGGTGGCTGCCGCGCATCGCGGGTCCGCGTTCGATGCATGCGAATTCCTGATGGACTTCCTGAAGACCCACGCACCGTTCTGGAAGAAGGAAATCCGGCATGACGGCGAATCCGGCTGGGTCGAGGCGAAGGCGCACGACGACCAAGCAATGCGGCGCTGGGGCTGACCGCGCCCGCTTCGCGTTTTCCGATTCCATTCAAGACATCGCGATGAAACTGACAATCAAATACTTTGCAAGCATTCGCGAGCAACTCGATACCGACGAGGAAATCGTCGAGATCGATGCGCGCGAACTTACCGTCGATGCGCTGCGCAGCACGTTGGCCGCGCGCGACGCGCGCAGCGCGGAAGCGCTGCGGATGGACCGGCCCGTGCGGGCGGCAGTCAATCTCGAGATGGTGACGGGCGGCTTCGTCGTGCGGGAAGATAGCGAAGTGGCGTTTTTTCCGCCGGTGACGGGCGGGTGACATGATGATGGGCCGCAATTCGTCACGACGTCGACGGCTCCATGCAGCACACGCCCGCGGGTTTCGAGAATTACCGCCGGGCGGTCGGCGTCGCGGCGCGGCCGAAGGATTTCGGCGTGCCCGGCGTGTTCACCGGGATCACGGTGTTCATGCTCCTGGTGGCCGTGATCACGGAGCCGCTGCATCGACGGGTTGAGTCCGCGCCGATAATCGACCATTCGACTCAGCGAAATGGCCGGAAGCCGTTGTCATCGGTCGAACTTGATCAAGTCCTTGAAGATCAGCCGACCCCAGCTTTTCCCGCGCGCATGCACAAGCAGTCCACCTTCCGAAAGCCCGCCAAGTTCGATTGGCGCGAAACCGAGATTTTCCGCAAGCTCGCCAATCTTCGCTGCGGCGCCGTCATCGTCGCTCGCGAGGAACACGACTCTCCTGCCACCGTGGACGGCCGGATCCTGACCAAGGACGGCCGCGACCAGATGGTTGAAGCCTTTCACCAGCCTGGCTCCTGTGAACACCTTCGCGATGAAAGCAGAGGACGGGAGACCGCTCAGTTCCTCAAGCGGGGCCTGCGTGTTCATCGCGTCGACGATGGTCTTCCCCGTCCAGTCGGGCAGTGCTTTTGCGACCTCCGGGTGCGACTCGAAACGAACTGCCAGAAAGATGATGTCCGCCTTGACGGCTTCAGTCAGGGTTTTGGGAACAATCGTGGGTCCGATCGCGGCTGCCTCGGCTGCAAAGCTTTTCGGGTCGCGCGTGGTTGCAACGGCTACTTCGATACCGTTACGGGCGAACGCCCTGGCCAGCGCCTGGCCGATCTTGCCGAAGCCGACGATTGCGTAGCTCATGAGTTTCTCCTTCGGTTTTTTCGGTGCGATCAGAGCTTGTAGCCGCCGCTCGCTTCGATCGTCTGGCCAGTCACCCAATGGCCATCATCGGAAGCCAGGAACGCCACGACGGCGGCGATTTCCGAAGGCTCGCCACAGCGCCCCAGCGCGATTTGGGCCTCGAGCGCCTTGACGAGTTCGGGGTTCTCCCGCAAGGCTGCGTTCGCATCCGTTCGCGTGTAGCCCGGCGCCACGGCGTTCGCGGTGATGCCACGCGGCCCCAGCTCGATTGCGAGCGTATGGGTCAGGGTGTTGATGGCCGCTTTCGCCATCGAGTAGACGGGCGCAGCCGTCACGGGCTTCGTTGCGGCAGCGGAAGAAATGTTGATGATGCGTCCACCATCGGCGAGACGATCGAGAGCGGCCTGAATGATGAAGAAGGGCGCGCGGGCGTAGACCGCCATCAGGGTGTCCCAACTCTCCGGCGTCGCGTCCTTGAAGCCAACCCAGCCGGAATTGCCCGCGTTGTTGACCAGAATGTCGAGGGCCTTGCTTCCGTTCCGCCTGGTGAACTCGTCGTCAAGTCTCTCGAACAAAGCCGGGACGGTCGCCGGGTCGACGAGATCCGCATGGATCGCGAACGCGGTGCCTCCCGCTTTCTCGATGGCCGCGACCGCCTCGTCTGCGCCGGATTTGCTGGCATTGTAGGTCAGCGCGACCATCGCGCCGTCCTTTGCAAGACGTTCGGCGATGGCGCGGCCAATGCCCCGCGATGCCCCGGTAACGAGCGCTGTTTTGCCCTTCAGAGATTGTGTCATTCGTTTATTTCCTCAGAGTTGTGCGAGGCCACCGTCAACGGCGATCTCGCTGGCGGTCATGAAGCTGCTGTCCGACGACGCAAGAAAGGCGGCCACCGCCCCGATCTCCGCCGGATCGGCCATACGCTGGAGCGGATTGAGCGAAGCGAAGACCTTCATGCCTTCCTCGCCTAGCGCTTCCTTCGCGAGTTCGGTCGCGGTCGGCCCAGGGGACAGCACGTTCACCCGGATACCGGTGCCCTTCAGGTCCTCTGCCCAGGTCCGTGCGAGGTTGCGCACGGCCGCCTTGCTCGCGCTGTAGGCGCTGAATGCCGGGGCGCCCGTGGTGCCGGCGCTCGATCCGGTCAGGATGATCGAACCGCCCTGGCCCATCAGAGGCAGCGCCTTCTGGACCGTGAAGATCGAACCCTTCACGTTGGTGTCGAAGATTTCGTCGATGTGCTCGGCGGTGATCTTGCCGAGCGGAAGCTGGCTTCCCGCCCCGGCATTGGCGAAGACGACGTCAAGGGTTCCGCGCTCGGCCTTCACCGCCGCATAGAGCCGGTCGAGGTCGGCCAGATCGGAGACCGAGCCATTCACTGCGCGGGCATTGGGCCCGAGGTCGGCCACGGCGGCGTCGAGCGCTTCCTGCCGGCGGCCGAAGATGAAGACGAAGGCGCCCTCCTCTATGAAGCGCTTTGCCGCGGCGCGGCCGATGCCGGTAGCGCCACCGGTGATCACCGCGGTCTTTCCATTCAGTCTGTTCATGCCCTGCATCCTTCGAAACAAAAGCGACAAACCGATTCTGAGGCCCTTGATTCATAAAGCCAATTGACTGAATATCTATAAATACGATCTACTTTCTAGATAAATATGTTGGACAACGTCACCATCAATCAACTTCGGGCATTCGTCGCCGTGTGTGACCAGGGGAGCTTTTCCGGAGCGGCACGGCAGCTAAGGCGTGCACAGTCCGCGATCAGTCATGCGATCAGCTCACTCGAGAGCGCCTTCGATGTGGTGCTGTTCGAGCGCAACACTCGCAAAGCGACGCTGACGGCTGCGGGCCGCAGCCTTCTGCCTGACGCGCGTGGGGTGATCTCACGCACCGAGGAAATGAAGATGCGTGCGGTTGCGATTGCCGAAGCCGGGGTCCCACAGGTCTCGATTGCCGTGGACACCTATTTCCCGCGTGCGCACCTGATCGAATGCCTGCGCGCCTTGCAGGCGGACTTTCCAACGGTTGCAATCAATCTGCGCATGACAACCATGCAGGGCGGCGAGCGTTTGGTTCTCGAAGGCACGTGCGCATTGGCGGTGACGATCACGGACGTGCCGGAGCTGAGCCCCGGCACCATCGAAAGGCTGCATCTATGTGACTCGCAAATGGTGACCGTCTGTGCACCATCGCATCCGCTGGCCTCGATCGCGGGGCCAATCCCGCGCGAGGAATTTGGCCGGCACATCCAGCTTGTTGTAACGGACAATCAGCCCGATGCGGAAAAGACACAACAGGGGGTCGCCAGTGAACGCCAGTGGTGGGTGAATGACCTCGGCGCGAAGCACGATCTGCTCAGGGGAGGCTTGTGCTGGGGCCACATGCCGCGCCATATGGTCGATGAAGACCTCGCGAAGGGAACACTTGTCGAACTCCAACGGCGCGCATGGCACATGCGTCCTCTCACCTTCATGATCTCGCTGCGGCGCGGGTACTCGATTTCCGAATGCGAGGCACGACTCGTTGAGCGTCTAGGCGATCGCCAGAACTGCCCGAAAGATGCTACCCGGAGCCCGGTCTTGCACAAAACTAAAACAGCCAGAAAGCCCGCCAAGCCTGAGGAGCAACCGGTACGGCCTGTCGCTCCTCGGCGGACGTCCGCAAAGTAGATGGCCGGAAGTCCGCTTTCTGGAAGCTTCGATGGCAGCAATGCTCAGAATCGAGCCAGTCGGCTCCTTGAGAATCAACCGGCGGAAACGGGTGGCGGATTCGGCCGGCTGCATCGGGCAGCGCTCGGCTCCGGATTCAACCCGTCGATTCCGCAGAGCTGTCATTCAGACGGCTGGTTCGCTCTGGAACCTGCCAGATGGGGACGCTTGAATGTCGAAAGGCGCACCGCACAGCTTGACTGTAACGGGTACGCCTTCTCAAGTTGGTCGATAGCAATCACTCAGAACGCTGAGCCAGTTGTTTTTTTGCTTCGAGCTGTTGCCTCGATAGAAGGTCAGCTTTCTGCCCCAACTGCTTCTTCGATTCCAACTGCTGTCTCGATACCAAGTCGGCTTTTTGCGCTAATTGTTTCTTTGCTTCGAGCTGTTGCTTTGATTGGAGGTCAGCTTTCTGCGCCAATTGCTTCTTTGCTTCCAATTGCAACGCAACGATATTTTGGCTCATAATGGCTCCGATTGTTTAAACGTCGGGATCTTCGAAATAACAAACGCTTTCTGCTCGTGCGTAAGGTTTTCGAGTAGTGCCTGTGGCGTCAAGGCTTTGGGGTCAAACGCACAACCTTCGGTAAGGCTTGGGTTCTCTCCTTTTTGCAAGCGCCGGACCTGTTCATCGAATCCCGCCTGACAAAGGTTGGAAAGTGGACATGAAAGGCATGGTGTGCGGTCCCTCGTTGCCGGTAGGTACTTTTGTTCGCTAATGCAATACTCTTCGAACTCGGGCCCGGCATACAGACTGGATGCAGGAAAGCTGAACGTATGTTGTTCTTTCAAAATTTCCTCCAGAGTGGGGCGTCGGCATCCGTCTGCGATAGTCAAACCGATGTACCATTCCCGCAGCATAGATTTCCGTCCGGGAAAGTAATTTCGACTCGGATTACCTTTGCAACAATAGACATTTTTAGCAAGTTCGCACTAAGGAATACCCTAGCAAAATTCGTGAATTTTCCGTGCGTTATTGCACAAACTTAAAATTCACTCATTCTGTCGGATTTTGTTACTGCGATGTATAGCGAAAATTTAACGACTGATTGCGGTATGAAGACGGTCATCGCGATATCGCGAGTTCGACTGTCTGTTCAGGGTCGGGTTGAGCCAGTCGCGGTTTGTCGGAGCGGGCACCGACCGGGTTGAATCCGCAGCCAACAAGAGCCGGTCGAGTTTGCATGCAAAACGGTACAAAACCGTCGATTGCGTTGCGCCGCAATCGAAGACGCCTGGATGCCCCGGATGACAGCAATACGACGACGTTGCAAATCTCACACACAAAAAAGAATACGGGGTTGACGGTTTTTTACGTCGATGATGCTTCATCATACGAATTCGCACCCCACTCAAGCCCTCAAACGCGCCAGATCGGGCGGCGGCTGTTGTCGGTCCGATCGAGGTTGCAGCCCTTCGTGCGGGATGCGTGACCGCGTACGCAACGTACCGGGCCGAGCGCATTGCACAGCCGCGACGAACGGCAAGGTTTCTCGGCAAGTCGTCCTTTCGCTCGACGTCCGTTTCATTCGCTATGCCACAGGAGGTATCACGATGAAATTGCATCCTCGCGTCGCCATTACCGCTCTCGCGCTCGCTGCTGCCCTGACCCATGCCGCGCTGGCCGCTGATGCGCTGCCGTCGTACCACGGTGACCCGTCGCAGACGTCGGTGTCCGGCCTGTCGTCGGGCGCCTTCATGGCGGTCCAGTACCAGGTCGCGTACTCCGGTTCCGTAGTCGGGGCTGGCGTGGTCGCCGGCGGTCCGTACTACTGCGCGGCAGGGAGCTTGTTTAACGCCTCGATCTGCATGGGGCAGGTACCGTTCGTTCCGCCGAACTCGACGCTGATGGTAACCGCCGCCGCAGGCTTTGCTTCGCTGAATCAGATCGACCCACTATCGAACCTTCAGAAGGCGCGGATCTACGTGTTCAGCGGAACGAAAGACACAGTTGTCTACCAACAGGCAGTCGACTCGACAGTGTCGTTCTTCAAGGAGGCCGGCGTCCCTGCGTCGAACCTGAAGTACGTGAATAACGTGCCGGCTGGTCACGCATTCATTACACCGTCGTTCGGCAACGTGTGTGCTGACAATGCGCCTCCATACATCAGCCACTGCGAGGTCGGCAAGCAGAGGTACGACCAGGCCGGCGCGTTGCTGCAGTACATCTACGGTCCATTAAAGCCGCCAGCGAAGAGCCTGACCGGGAGAATCGTGCCGTTCAGTCAGCGCGAATTCGCAGCATCTGCGACCGGCATGGCGGACACGGGGTTCGTCTACGTGCCTAAGTCGTGCGATCAGGGAGCGGCGTGCAAGGTTCACGTCGCATTCCATGGATGCAAGCAGTCGGCAGCTGTGGTTGGCGACGATTTCTATGAGAAGACCAACTACAACTACTGGGCCGACACGAACAACATCCTCGTTCTGTATCCGCAGGTGAATGCGTCCACGATCCCGTTCAATCCGCAAGGTTGCTGGGACTGGTTCGGTTATACGGGTCCCGACTACGCGGTGAAATCGGGTTCCCAGCTTACTGCGGTTAACGCCATGGTCGGCCGACTGCTCTCCAAGCCGTAACGCGCGAGCCCGTGTGTGCACGAATGTGCTCACACGGGGAGTTCAATGCCATACGGAAGAATCCGGACACGGCGAGATTTATACGATTCTCACGAATCCTTCCGCGCCGCGACGACAGCCATCTGTACGACCGCATCGGAGCGGATTGACCGTCGCTTGTGGGTCGGGTTGAGCCAGTCGCGGTTTGTCGGGGCGGCCACCGACCGGGTTCGGCCGAGACCGTGTAAAAAACGCGCAGAACGGCCGGCCGGTGACGCCCAGTTGGGCGAGCAGTTGTTTTCGACCGAGGTGCAGGCAGATGAAGTGATCGTGTTTTGCGGGTAAACAGCGTCGGCTCGCGAGTTCACGCGCCTGCCAGCTTCATCGCTCGCATCGTCTTTGCGAATCCGAGTATCTTGATGACCCGCTTGAGGTTGTAGGCCAGTACATGCAAACTCATTTCGGCCGCAACATGGCCCAAACCGCGAGTCTGGAAGTGGGTTGAGCCCATCCAGTGTTTGAGTGTGCCGAACACGTGTTCGACTGTCCGGCGCCGTATCGTCATGGCGTCAAGCTGGCGGTCCAGTCTTGACTGCATTGCCTCAAGCACCGCCTCGTGTTCCCATCGTCGGATGCGTCTGTAGTCTGCCGGCGTGCAGTGGCTTTTCATCGGGCACTTCGGGCAAGCGCTACTCCAGTACGTTCGCAGCTCCAGCAGATTGGCGCCTTCGAAGGAGGTGTATCGGTATATCGCACGTTGACCTGCTGGGCACAGGTACTGATCATCCTTGGCGACATAGATGAATTCGGCCCGGTCGAACCGTCCATCCGCCTTTGCACCTGATGTCTGTGTTTTCGGTACCAGCGCCGCAATACCCGCGTCGTCGCAAGCCTTGACTTCCGTTGCATTGAAGTATCCACGATCGGCCAGTGCCTTGAGCGTCTTCTTGCCCATCGCTTCGCGCGCGGCTTTGGCCATTGGGCTTAGCTGCACGCGGTCACTACCGACGTTCGTCACTTCGTGTGTCACGATGAGGTGATGCTTCGTATCAACAGCCACCTGAACGTTGTAGCCCACCACGCCTGTGCCTTTTGCCTGCGACATCATCGAGCGCGAGTCGGAATCAATCAGCGAGACCTGTTTTTCCGGTAAATCATTCAACAGTTCTGCGGCTCGATCCAGTTCCCGCATCTGCTCGCGCAGCGTCTGGATCTTTTCTCTTAGCCGTTCGGTTTTGGCTTCCACCTCGACTGGCTGCGTGCGATCCGCCGTCTCCAGAGCATCCAAATAACGCTGAATGCTCTGTTCGATCTGCTCCTGACGCCTAGTGATCTTGTTGGGCGTGAAGTTGTTATCGCGGCTGTTGACGGCCTTGAACTTGCTGCCGTCGATGGCAACGACTGCTTGCGTGAAGAGCTTCAGATCGCGGCATATCACAACGAAGCGCCGACATACATTGCGAATGCCGACGCCGTTGTTGCGTCTGAACTCGGCGATTGTCTTGAAGTCCGGCGCGAGGCGCCCGGTCAACCACATCAGTTCGACATTACGCTGGCACTCGCGCTCCAGACGTCGGCTCGACTGCACGCGGTTGAGATAGCCGTAGATGTAGAGTTTGAGCAGAACGGCCGGATGGTAAGACGGTCGGCCCGTATTCGCAGGCGTGGTGCCCTCGAATCCCATCGAAGCCAGATCGAGCTCGTCGACGAATGCATCAACTATCCGCACGGGATTGTCTTCGGCGATAAAGTCTTCGAGACATTCCGGCAGCAGCGTTGCCTGATTGCGGTTTGCACCTTCGACAAATCGCCCCATCTCCGCCTCTCGTGCTAACAGGTTGATTCAGTCTAGGCGATTGATCTGGATTCCGGGCAATATATGCGTTCAATACTTGGCTAGTCGCGACGCAATGGAGACAGAGATGGTGTTTTTTGCATGCTCGAAGACCGGGGTCGCCGCATTCCAGAGTCTATGGCGCGATAACAACGACCATCAACTGTGGGTGGACGCGGGCGTGCTAACTGAGGAAGAAATTGCGGTGCTTCGCTCTACAGGAGCACTCGTCACGAATTTTGCGGGCCATGCTCGCGCGGGAGACATCAAGGAAATGGCGTGCGCAGTTGCCGTAATTCAAGAGCACCATCCCGCCGAACCGATTTGGATCGAGGCAGCGTGAATTGAACGGTAGTCTTCTCGTTCGAGGCGTTCTGCGTGCGTTTTTACACGGTCTCGGCCAGGAGGCGTCATTCTCCAGCACAGTCACATGGACGCGTGGACGTCCGCTCCGCGCTAGCAAACGGCCATTTGGAGGCAACCCGATCCTCTCAGTTGCCGGGAGTCTTACGCTAGCGCGCAGCAGCCGTCCTTTCAGACGGAAAGCCGCTCGCCGGCGCTGCCAACATACCGCTCAGAACTCGCGCTAGCTTTGTCGGTCTCGAGCGCGCTCAAGCTCGCGCATCAACTTATGCATTTCATGTTGTCGCCCGAGATGCCAGTCGGTCACAATGTTGAAGATTCCTCGCGTCCACGAAAACGGTGCCCACCGGAACGGGACGACGATGCGCGGTTGGCGGTCTCGCAGCCCTTTTTTGACGGCCTTGGCGACGTCTTCGGGTTGTATCGGTCGCCGCAACGGTGCAGGAAACCCTTTTTCAATCAATTTCGTCGCCAGCGCATTTCCGCCAAAGCCGACCTTGGCAATTGCTGTAGCCACCCATCCCGGATAGAGCACGCTTGCCGTGGACCCGGTGCCGCCAAGTTCGGCGCGCAGTGAACGCGCGAGCATCTCGACTGCGGCTTTGGACGCTGCGTAAGGCGCGTTGACCATGCCGTTCACGAACGCATAGACCGAAGCGGTGACCAGGACCTGGCCTCGATTGCGCACGATCTCCGGCAATGCGGCCTTGATCGTGCGCCAGACACCGAGCAGGTCGACCTCGACGATTCGCTCGAACTCCTGCTCATCGCAGCTGTACACGGTGGCGGGCACATCGTGCCATGAGATGCCGGCGTTGGCGAACGCAATGTCGAGGCGACCGAATCTATCGACGGCGCGTTGCACGACGGCCCTGGTGGCGGCAGCATCAGTGACATCGAGCGCCAAGGCGAGCGTGCGCTCGGCGTCAAACTCCGCGGCGAGGCGGTCCACTGAAGTCTGCGTCACATCTGTTAGAACGAGCCGTGCTCCACATGCATGCAACTCACGCGCGGTCGCGGCACCAATGCCGCCTGCAGCACCCGTGATAAGCACGACTTTTCCCTGAAGATCGTAAGCCACTTTGTACTGCTCCTCTGCTATTGAATTTCCATTGCTGCGCAAACGATGGGCGATGGATGCCGGGCCGCCCCGCTGATCACGCGAAGCCGATCGGTTCCTGCGGCCACCGGATGCCATTCATTTCGCCGGAGCGTGCGCGGCCGAATCGTTCCAGCCAGTTGCCGACGCCAGACTGATGGCACGTTCAATGTCCTCGCCGCGAAAGCCAGCGCGTTCGACGAAGCGCCTGAAGAAGCCGGGTGCCTTGGCCACTATCGTGTTCATCTTCGGTACGACGATCATGTCCGCGCGGCGCTCAATGCCTGCCACGATGTCTCGCACGACCTGCTCGCGCGGGATCATCTTCCAGAAGCCTTGATCGTTGCCTCCCCACAATGCCCGGCCGGCAGGATCGGCAACGACATCGTCCATCAGGGGCGTCGGGAAGAACGTCGGATGCGCGCTGCCGACCCCGATTCCCAGATGACGAAGCTCCAGACGGATGCTGTCGCACATCGCCCAGACGCCCGCCTTGCTGGCCGTATAGGACGCCTGTAGCGGTGAATGCACAAACGCGGCCATTGACGAAATCGCCAGCATGTACCCGCGCTGTTGCTGGACGAATGGCAAGCCGGCCCGGAACGTACGCCACACGCCGTTGAGGTTGATGTCGATGACACGATCAAAAGCGGCCGGATCGATGGTGGCCATCGGGGCCATGGTGTCAATGCCCGCGTTTGCGATGACCACATCGATTTGACCGAAGTGATACGCCGCATTGGCCATTGCGGCTTCGATGCTTTCGAAATCGCGGACGTCGGCGGTCCAGCCAAGAACGTCGGAAGGGCGGCCGAAGCTGCGAGTTTGCGCCGTGAGCCTGTCTGCCTCCAGGTCGAAAAGTGCGAGACGCGCGCCCCGTGCGTGCAGCGCTTCGGCCAAGGCCGATCCCAGGCCTCCGGTGGAACCGGTAATGGCCACCACCTTGTTCGCCAGCTTATAAGTCGACATGCGCGCCTCCTTGCTTCGTTGGAACGTGACGGTGGAGAAATGCCAGCTGGTCGGCGACCACCTGTTCGAAGTCCTTGCCCACATAGATGTCGAAGTGGCCTGCCCGATACGCGTGCACTTCCCCTTTGGGAGCGCGCCTGGCATACCGTTTCGTCGGCCCCGCCGGAGCGACGGAATCGGCTTCGCAAACGCAAAACAGAATCGGACAGGAAATGTCGCCTGCTTTGCGACCGGGGCGGTGCCGAACGATGTTCAGGCCGAAGCGTGCTGTGACCTGATTGCGAAATGCAGTGCCGTCAGGGACAAGCGCGAGATAGCCATCCAGGGCATCCGGTGCAGTCATCAACGCGGCAGAACCGGGCGGACCCGCCGTCGGCACCATCACCGGTGCCCTGCCGACGAGGGATAGCAGTACATCGCATAGAGCGAGCGCGGTAACCTTGAGCGCACTACGCCAGTTCAACGCGAACAACGACGCGACCCCGTCCGTGAACGGGCATTGCGCGATGGCAGCGGCAATGGTCCGGTCGCGTGCTGCGGAGAGAATCACATGACCGCCGCCGAAGGATGTTCCCCACAGGACCACCTGATCCGGCCGGAGATTGCTGTGCCCGCGTGCAAAAGCGATCGCACCCGACCAGTCCTCCAGTTGACGATCGATATCGAGCAATTGGCGAGGGGAGCCGTCGCTCGCACCGAAATGTCGATAGTCGAACACGAGGCACGCGTAGCCCTCCGCGCAAAAGCGTTGCGCATAGGCGTCGAGCCGCATTTCCTTGATTCCGCCCAGCCCGTGTGCCATCACGATGACAGGAAACGGGCCCGTCCCCGGAGGCTCGTACAGCCAACCACGGCAATGTTCACCGCGGCCGCCAGCCACGAACTCGACACTTCTTCGCCCGGCCATGTGTCCCTCCAAGGTGTAAAATCGTAGATTGAAATCCAATGTTGGAATGCATTCTATGTTTGTAGTTCGTTCCAATTAATGAGGGAAAACCCCGTATGGAATCCAGAACTCAGCGCCGGGCAGCCGCGACCCGCCTGGCGATCGTGCAAGCCGCCGAGACGTTGCTGACGGAGGGCGGATTGGACGCGGTCACGCCTGAAGCGGTTGCGACCCGGGCGGATGTCGCAGTGCAGACGCTCTATAACCGTGTAGGTGGCCGTTCCGCGTTGCTCATTGCCGTGGCGGAGCGCGCGTTGGAAGAAAACCGCGAGTACATGGACGCGGCCTATGCATCCGATGGCGATGTGGAGACGAAATTACGTTGTGTGGCAGCTGCTTACGCGCGGTTCGCCAAGGAGCGCCCGCACCAGTTCCGTATCCTTGTCGAGCCACCGAATGAGCCGGAGGCGCTCGCGCGCATTGCTGCCCTGATCAGACAGCAAAACGCTAAATTGGCCGCATTGATCAGCCGAGGTATCGACGAAGGGTGGGTGCATGCAGACGTCGAGCCGGAACACGCCTCGACGGCGCTGTGGGCAATGATGAATGGCGTTATCAGCCTGATGTGGCGCCCCGATAGCCTTCGACTGGATGTCGATCACATCGACGATCTACTGGGCACCGCGATCTCATTGTTGACCGGCGGTATCAAGAGGCGGGGCGATTGATGCTTTGGGCCCAGGGAACCCTGGCGATTGCAAAAGCGTCAAGCAGTTCTCAATTGGTCTGCCGTCAGGCGGCCTTCCAAGGTGCCCGCACGCCAAGGGCTTCGGCTCGGAAGTTGGGGAATTATCACGAACGCGTGAACCGCAGGTAAGGACCCAACTTCCGCCGGTGTGGACGATGGCGGAAATGGCCGTTGTACCTCACAAGCTGCCGTTGATTCAGGCGGTGTCGAAGGGCTGCAATGGGTCGATCTGCGACGGTCGCGCGCGCTGGGCTGCGGACATTGGCGTGGCGGTAGTCTTGAGCGCGTCGTTACCCTGCCTCAGGGCTCCCCAATCGTTGTCGCCTCAGTTCGGCCCAGTCAATGAGCGCCTCCATTGACGGTCCGAGCGCAACTCCCATCTCGCTCAGCACATATTCGACCTTCGGGGGCACCTGAGGATACACGGTACGTTCGACGATACCGTCTCTCTCAAGCTGGCGAAGCTGTTGAATTAGCATCTTTTGATTGACGCCCTCGATCAGTCGCTCCAACTCGGAAAAGCGGACCGGTCCTTTGGCGGCAAAAAGCTGGCAGATGATGATGATCTTCCATTTTCCATCGAGCACCCGTAACGCCTCGGTGGTCGCGTTAGCCCATACGACGCGCTGCTGCGGATCATCGCAGTTCCATTGTCTGATTTTTCCCATACATACCTTTTGGTGCGTTACCCACTTTTCTGTAGGTTCTTGTCACTGTGGGGTGTACTACTTAGTATAAAGCCCGACAGCAACGACAAGTTTGAGAACAAGGGCAACATCATGGCAATCGGCATCATCGGTATCGGCAATATCGGCGGCACTCTTGCACGCCGTCTGAAGGCCGCGGGTCACAACATCCGCGTCGCGAACTCGAAGGGGCCGGCGGCGGTTGTGCATTTCGCAAACGAAATCGGCGCGACGGCATGCGATGTCAAGGGGGCGATCGCACGAGCGGACGTGATTGTCCTGGCGATTCCACTACCCGCAATGACCAACCTGCCGGCCAACCTGTTCGACTCGGTTCCTTTACATGTTCCGGTGGTCGATACCAGCAACTACTATCCTGGCCTGCGCGACCCGAGGATCCCGGAAATCGACGCCGGGATGCCTGAGAGTGTATGGGTATCCCGACAGCTGCGCCGGCCAGTCATCAAGGCCTTCAACAACATTCTCGCGTATTCGCTGGCGCATCTCGGTCTGCCGGAAGGGTCGCCCGACCGTTTGGCGGTTGCTGTTGCGGGCGATGACGACGATGACAAGCAAACCATCATGGAATTGGTCAATCAAATCGGCTTCGATCCCGTCAATGCCGGTTCGCTGCAAGACTCGTGGCGCCAACAGCCGTCGACGCCTGCCTACTGCTGCGATTACGGTGCGCAGATGATGCGCAAAGGCCTAGCTGCTGCGATCAAGGAAGAAGCCGCTTTGAAGCGAGATCGGATGCCGGAGCTTTTCGCGAAGCTCGGCCCGACTCCCAGCCATGACGAAGTCGTTGCGATGAACCGAGCTGCGAACGCCGTAGCAGGCTTCTCGTCGCGGTAGGTGATTGGCAACACACCTGATTGTTCAGGAAGGCACCGCCGATCTCACTGTTTCTGCGCACAAGCGACTGGCATGTCAGGGCCATTGCCGCCTGCGCCGTATTGCAATCGATCGAGGACCGTGGCCGCGTAACGCGAAGGCTTGTCATCGCCAACCCGCCCATCGTTACGGACGGGCGTACGGCCGTTTGACTCGGCGCACGTGTGCGAAGCGGTCGGGCGAATGGAACGGCTCCTATGGGTCGATCGGCGCCGGTCGCGCGTTGCAGGGCGGCGGCCGGCCGGGTTCGGCCAGTTCCGGTCAGTCGACCGGCGAAAGAGTCGGACATTCGAACGTCCGCTGCACGCAGCTAAGCGACGTTCCGTCCATGATTTTGTTCGTCGGCAGCGTCGCTGGCACGTCTCGACAATTCCGGGTATGCGGTCAGTACCAGAACCTCGAACCTCTTATCCATTGAGTTCCGTTACACCGCTCGCAATATGTAATTCGCGAACGGTCTCGCAGCTACGGAGATTCTTATGGCTTCGGTATCTCTGGTCTTGGACAGGTGCCCGTCCTCCCGCTCGGGCTGTACTGAGAGGTCAGTCGGCCGGTCGGTTGGTCGTGACACAGGCCCGCAACCTTCAGGATGGCCCGCGGCCATGCCGGGCATGCTGTTTTCGCGGCCCCGCAGGCGGCAGCGGCGGAATAGTCAGAGCCAGCGGCGAACCTCGGCCTTGTAGCGGCGGTAGTCATCGCCGAACTTCGCTTCGAGATAGCGCTCCTCGCGGGCGACCACCTGCGTTTGGATCACGATGAGCACCAACGGGAGCAAGGCGAAGGCGATCGGCCCGTCAAAGCCGATCGCAAGGCCGGCATAGATGAGCGCCATGCCGAGATACATGGGATTGCGCGTCCACCGATAGGGACCGGTTGTTGCGATGTGGGTCGTTGGCTGCGACGGCGGAACGCTGGTGCCCAGCCGCCGGAACAGTCCCGCCGCCGCAAGCATCATCGCCGCGCCGACAACGAACAGCAGCGCGCCCGTCGCGGCCAGCAATCGCCAGTCGATGCCGAAAGAGCGCAGGGTAATGAACCGCTCCGCCGCCAGCCCCAACAGCAGCGCTCCCAGATAGACGAAGGGCGGAGGGAAGCGCACACCCGCGCTATCCGGTTCAACGGCCATGCTCATCCTCCAATCTGCGCTCTCAAACCAGCATCGACCGCTGGGCGGAGATACCCGCCAGCGCGCCTTGTCATATTTCGGAGTCAGGCCGTGCAGAAGCCGGGGACGGCGACCTTCTGGAACAGGTGCGGGCTGGCTACGACGGATGACGGATAGGCCGAAAGCTTCCCAACGAACTCGGGATGGGCGAAGGCGACGCGAACCGTTTCGGTGGATTCCCACACCACATAGTTCAGGTAAGTCGGGCTATCGCCGAGCGCTCGATGCAGTTGCATCGAAATGAAGCCCGGTTGCTTCGTTATGATCTCGGCAGCAGCCTTGAAAGCGTCCAGGAAGCCCGCTTCGTCGGCGGGATCGACCGTGAAGAGGTTGATGAGCACGACAGGCGCGGCCGCGATACCGAGTTGGCGGTCAAACGGAAACTTCTCGTCTAAAGGTTTGAATGGTTTTACGGCGGCCATGGTGGCGCTCCTTTCTATTGTGAAATTGGGGTGATCGATGCTGCTTGCTCTCAAGCCAGCATCGACTGCTGAGCGGAGATGCCGGCCGTTGCGCCCTGCCATGATGCCGTGGTGACCGAGGGCATTCCGGTGTTGGCGAGGTCGCCGGCGGCGTAGATGCCGGGCATGCTGGTTTCGCGGCGCTCGTCGACTTTGAGGGCGATGCCGGTTGGCGTATTGACCGTGGCGAGGCCGAGTAATTCATGCAGGCTTGCGGACGGCTTGGTGCGCGGATGCGCGAACAGAATGTCGACCGCGACATCGGGGGCGCTATCGAGTTTTACCGTGGCATTACGACCTCCGTGACGGGCGATTTCGGTGATCCGTCCATCAACGACAGGTATGCTGCGGTGCGCCAGATCGGCCCGGATATCGGGTGCAATGTCGTGACCATCCGCGAAGACCGTCAACGTGTCGGTCCAATCGTGGAACAGCCTGACCTGATTCATCGACTGCGGGCCAGACCAGACAAGGCCCCAATGCTGAGCGGCAACTTCGAAGCCATCGCAATAGGGGCAGGGCACGATGGATGTGCCCCAGCTTTCGGCAAAGCCGGGAACAGCAGGCATCTGGTCGACAACGCCATAGCTCAGGATCAAACGGCGCGCCCTTAGGCTTTCGTGATCGTCAGTGACGACGCAGAAATCGTCGATGGCGCCAGACACGCTCTCGGCCCGGGCATCGACCAGCCGGATCGTTGGATAGCGCACCAGCTGCTGCCGCGCCTCGACCAGGATGTCCAGCGGCGGTTTGTGATCGTGGCCGAGCAAGCCATGCGAGTGCCCGGCAAAGCGGTTGCGCGGCCGGCCGGTATCGAGAACGGTGACTTTGCGGCGGGCACGGCCGAGCTGCAGGGCGGCGGCGAGACCGGCAAAGCTGCCGCCGATGATGATGACGTCATTCATGGTGAGGGGCTCCGTGTTGTGAATGGAGGAAATTGGGTTGGGGGCCGGCACGGAATATCGCCCGACGATAGGCGCTCGAGACGGTCAGCGAGCAGGGCTTCGGCATTGGCGAGAAAGTTGCCCATGTTGTATTGACCGGCTCGACAATGCCGCTCGATATCGCCGGGCGGCCCGGGGAAACCTGATCTGGACAACCAGTTCAAACCTGCCCTTGACTTGCACATTACGATACCTAATGGTATCCTAATCCACGAATTTGAATACTGTCAAGTACTGGAATTGTCGTGACCGAAAACAGCCACGGCCGGCGCGGCCGGCCCGCCAACGAGGCGCTTCGCCAAACGATTGTCGACGCCGCCTGCGAACTCTTTGTGGAATTGGGGTTTCAAGCGACGACCATGGACAAGGTCGCCCAGCGGGCAAAGATATCCAAGCTCAGCATCTATCGGCACTTCGAGAACAAGGAAGCGCTGTTCAGCGCGGCCATGGCGGCCCACTGCCATCAGTTTGCACCACAGGCCCTGTTTGAAGGCGTCGACGGTTCGGCCGAAGATCAGCTCATGGCGGTGGGATCATCCCTGCTTCGTACGCTGTTGAGCTCCGATGTCCGCAGTGTGGAAGCCATGGTTTTGGCCGACAAGACGAATCAAAAGTCGTTAAGCAAGCTCCATTACGAAGCCGGGCCCGCCTATGTCATCGCCCAGATCGAGGCCCTGTTGCGCCAGTTGCACGCGAAGGCGGTTCTGAACGTGCCCGATCCTCTCCGGTCCGCCCGCTTGTTTGCCGCGCTTTTCAAAGGATCCGATCTACTGCTTATCGCACGCTTCGATGAGGCGAGAGCAGAGGACAGCAACGAAATCGAATCCTACTGCCGGTCGGCCGTCGCCATGTTCATCGCCGCGCACGGTGACATCTAAACGTGCGCTATCGCAGCTTGATGAAGAACCCGCAGAGTTGCACACGCTGTTCGCTCTGAGCAATCTGTGGATGACGCACGAACGACTGATGCGCGAGGCCACTGCATGAGCGCAAAAGCCGCCCGAGCGGGCAGGCAATCGGCGCCTTCCTTATGCCGAACGTCGCGCTACATTCGAGCCAGGTGCCGCGTCGCCTGCAACGCATCGGCTCTATGTTGATGGCTCAGTGCGGCAAAACGAGTTCTGAACAGCATCCCCAAGGATCACTCGAAGTAAGACTGACAACTGTGGTGGTCGAAGCACGATCGGCAAAGGCCGACATCCGCCCGCCCCGGCGCGAATGAATGGCGGTTTGACTTTGAGACCGGCCGTTGCTGTCGCGGGCAACCGACTGGCGGCTCCGGGTCGACAAGCGACATCCACGGGAATCCACGAAGAACCAAGAAAAAGCCGGCACCAGGCCGGCTTCGTCGTAGAAGCACAAGACACCACACACGCCCCTTCACCGCATGCACGCCGCGGCCAGCTTCCCGACCGCGATCACCGCCTGCTCGATCTCCGGCGACCACGGGCTGCTGTAGTTCAGCCGGATGAAGTTCCGGTAGCTGTCCGTGATCGAGAACATGTAGCCCGGCCCGATCGTGATCCCCTGCTCCAGCGCGAGCTGATACAGCCGCATCGCGTCGACCTGCGCCGGCAGTTCGACCCACAGCACGTACCCGCCCGCCGGACTCGAAATGCGCGTGCCCTCCGGAAAGAACCGCGACACCATCGCGCGCATCAGGTTCGCCTGCTGCGCGTACGCCTTGCGAATCCGCCTCAGGTGATGCTCGTAACCGTCGCGCTCGAGAAACTCGGCGATCGCGAGCTGCGGCAACGACGGCGTCGCGAGCGTGTTCAGGAATTTCAGCTTCTCGACCTGATCGCGATAGCGGCCCGGCAACGCCCAGCCGATCCGGTACGCGGCCGTCAGGCTCTTCGAGAACGACGAGCAATGCAGCACGATCCCGCTGCGGTCATACGACTTCAGCGAACTCGGGTGCGTATCGCCGAAATACAGTTCGTTATACACACCGTTCTCGATGATCGGCATGCCGGACTTCGTTGCGAACTCAACCAGCTCGCGCTTGCGCTCGTCGGGCATCTGAAAGCCGAGCGGGTTCTGGAAGTTCGGCATCACCATGCATGCGGCGATCGGCTGCGACTTCGCAATCGCCGCCAGCGCGGCGATGTCGATCCCGTACTCGGGATGCGTCGCGACCTCGATCGCCTTCATCCCCATCCGCTCGATCGCGTGCAGCATCGCGTAGAACGTCGGCGACTCCACCGCGATCGTATCGCCCGGCTTCGCGACTGCCTGCAGACACAGGTTGATCGCCTCCGTCGCGCCGACCGTCACGATGATCTCGTTCGGGTCCACCGACATCCCGTTTTCCAGGTAGCGGCGCGCGATCTGCCGGATCAGCCGCGGATGGCCGGGCGGCAGCCCGTCCGTCACGCCCCACAACGACTTGTCGCGGCCGGCCGCATACGCATAGCGGTTCAGCTTCTCGAACGGGAACAGGCTCGGGTCCGGATACGGCGAGCCGAGCGGCACCGCGTCGTCGGTGCCGATCGAGCGCAGCGTCGACAGCACGAGCCGGCTCACGTCCACCGACGACGAGATCGCGATCGGCTTCGACGGCCGCAGCTCGCGCACCGGAGCATGACTGTCGTCGCGGCGCAGGTTCACGAAGTAACCCGACTGCGGGCGGCTTTCCAGCAGCCCACGGCTTTCGAGCAGCAGATACGCATGCAGCACGGTCGTGATGCTGATCCGGTGCTGCTGGCTCGCCTGCCGCACCGACGGAATCCGGTCGCCGTGCCGGTACACGCCCTGGCGGATCAGGCGCTCGATATCGTCCGCGAGTTTTTCATAGAGTTTCATCGCGCGCCTCCCGCCGGCATGCGCCACCGCGCCGCCATGCCTTGCGCGTCCGACACGCGCGTGTTCCGCCCGCCGACCGGGCCGCCGTGATTCCTGATCTTTCCCTCCGGTTTTGCCTTTTCCATCACACTGGCTCTCTCTTGAAGATGCGCCGGCAGAGGTCCGGTACGACCGGATCTGCGGCACTGTGCACTTGATGATGGAATCTTAAAAGCAGAACAGTCGGCGACGAGTACACACATCGATCGCGCGAACAAGAGTACAGTTCGGCGCGAATCGCGCATGGCGGGAGAACTGTACGTCTTATGAAATTCCCGGGCGGCCTGAAGCCTTGCGCGGCGCCGCCGATGCCAGCCCGAAGCGACGGCCGCACGGCCTTTCGCCCGACTATCGTAATTGGGGTGCAATACTCATGCAGCACACGGTCGAACTGGCATCCGACCTCGGTGGCGTGATCCGCGCGGCCCGGAAAATACAGAAATGGCGCCAGAACGACGCAGCCGGCCACCTCGGCGCTCGCGGTCGACCCGATCCGCCAGCACGAAATCGACGCGGATCGCTGGCAGCGCCTGAACCGGTTGTCGGATTTGCCGCGGGGCGTGATGGCGCGCCATCGCAAGCACGAGCTGTCGCTCGTGTTCGCCGACGCGATTGCGCAAGGAAGGATGACGATCGACGAGCGCCATGTGCGTGTCGGCTCGTGGTCGGTGCATTGCGCGACCGGCCGCGTGATGCGCGACGGCGAACCCGTCGAACCCGCGACCGAGCCGCCGCCGTCGCCGCTGCGCGCGGTGCCGTGACTGCCTTACGACGAAGCATTGCTGCAACGGATCGTCGACGTCGTCGCGGGCTTGCTCGACTGAGCGCCCGCCGTCAGATCGAACCGAACAGCGCGCGCGGCCGGTCCTTCAGCGTGCCGGACAGAATCCGCAGCCCGTTGACGAGCTCGTCGCGCGTGGCCGGGCACGCGAGGTTGATGCGCACGCCGTGCTCGATTTCCGCGCGGTCGACCGCGAACGTCGACGACGGCATCACGATCACGCCGCGCGCCTTCGCGTTCGCGGCGAAGTCGTCGGCGCGCCACGGCGGCGGCAGTCTCAGCCACACGAACATGCACGCGGGGTCGGACTTCAACTGCCCGGCCGGCAGCAGTTCCCGCGCGAGATCGACGCGCGCGCGGATCTCCGCGAGTTGCGAGGCCATGATCCGCTCGGCGGTGCCGTCCTCGATCCATACCGTCGCGATCAGCATCGACGTGGGCGCGGGCATCCATGCGGTCGTGCGCACCGCTTCCGCGCACAGCGCGACGCTGTCGCGCGGGCAGCTCAGGTAGCCGAGGCGCAGCCCAGGCGCGAGGACCTTCGACGTCGCGCCGATATGGAACGTCAGCTCGGGGCACAGCCCCGCGATCGCCGGCAACCGGTCGCGCACGAGCGGGCCGTATACGTCGTCCTCGATGATCGTCACGTGATGGCGCCGCGCGACGTCGACGAGCGCCATCCGGCGCGCGAGGCTCATCGTCGTCACGGTCGGGTTCTGCAGGTTCGGCACGACGAAGATCGCCTTGACCGGCATGCGCTGGCAGATCCGTTCGATCTCGTCGGGCAGCAGGCCGTCGTCGTCGGCCGGCGCGCTGACGATCTCGAACTGGAACACCGGCGCGAGCGCCTTGAGCCCGTAATACGTGAGGCGATCGGCAACGATCACGCCGTCGGTGCCGATCAGGCTGTTCAGCACCGCATATAGCCCGTGCTGCGCGCCGCTCGTGACGACCACCTGGTCGCGCGATGGCGCGAAGCCGGGCGCGGCAAGCCACTGCGCGCCGGCCGCGCGTGCCCAGTCGGGCCCCTGCGGCGGCTGGTATTCCTGCAGCGCGGCGAAACGCGGGTCGTTCGGCAGCGTGCCGAACGTCTGCGCGAGGCTCGCGAGAAACTCGCCGGTCGCCGGACGGTTCACGGTCAGGTCGATCACGCCGTTGCCCGCCGCGAGCGCCGCACGGGCCGGCGCGATGCTCGGCATCGCGCCGCCGGTGACGAGCGAGCCGCGCCGCTTGCTGCCGATCACGAGGCCGCGCAGTTGCAGTTCCTTGTACGCGCGGGACACGGTCGACACGTTGATGCCGAGCTCGGTCGCGAGCTGGCGCTGCGGCGGCAGGCGGCTGCCCGGCGGATACGTGCCGTTGCGGATTTCCTCCTCGATCGAGCTCGATACCTCGACATAAGTCGGCCGCTTCGCCTGCACCGGCGCACCGCCGTCGCGCTCGCCGGAAAGTTTGTCTGATGCCATTTATCGCCTGTGACCACACAAAAAGCGTTTGTCTGCCATTTTGGCCTGCCCAGCGATTGTATATGACATCCCCTCCCCGTCAACCGTCAGCGGAAAAGTCTGGTGAATCAGCTGGCTGAGATCGGGTAAACACTAGCGCCACACAATCTCATTTTGATTGCACACAAAAAATTACTGTGTGATTCTTTATCTCAACTTTGTGTGAACCATGTGTGCCGGAGGGAATGCGTCATGGCGAACGTCGCCATTGTGGGTGCAGGCTTCATCGGGCTCGGCGCCGCGGCATGGCTGCAGCGCGACGGGCATCGCGTGACGCTGTTCGATCCGGCTGGCATCGGCCACGGCGCGTCGTTCGGCAACGCCGCGACGTTCGCGCCGTACGGCTGCGTGCCGGTGAACGGCCCGTCCGTGTTCCGCAACATCCCGCACTTCCTGTTCGCCGCCGACAGCCCGCTGCGCATTCGCTGGCCGTACCTGCTGCGCGGCGCGCCGTGGCTCGCGCGGTTCCTGCTCGCATCGACGCCCGCGCGCCACGCACGCAGCGCGAGCGCGCTCGCCGCATTGCTGTCGCGCGCCGCCGACGGTTATGCGCCGCTGCTCTCCACCGCGCGGCTCGCGGCGTTCGTGCGGCCGCGCGAGTGCCTGTACCTGTACGCGCGGCAGGCGTCGTTCGATGCCGCCGAGCCGTCGCTCGCGCTGCGGCGCCGGCTCGGCGTGCCGTTCGAGCTGCTCGACGCGAACGCGATCCGCCGGCTCGAGCCCGCGCTCGCGCCGATCTTCGCGCGCGGCGTGCTGTTCACCGGAAGCTGGCACTTCTCCGATCCGCACGGGTTTCTCGGCGAACTGTTCGCGCATCTCGCAACCGGCGGCGCGACGCTCGAACGCGAGCGCGTCGAGCGGATCGAGCCCGTCGGCGACGGCGTGAACGTGCAGGCGGGCGGCTCGGTGCGCGCCTTCGATCACGTGGTCATTGCCGCAGGCGCACGCTCGCGTGAACTCGCGGCTGCGTGCGGCGACGCGGTACCGCTCGATACCGAGCGCGGTTATCACGTGCAGTTCGCCGCGCATGAGCAGATCGTCACGCGGCCGGTCGGCTGGGCCGAGCGCGGTTTCTACATGACACCGCTCGACGAAGGGCTGCGCGCGGCCGGCACCGTCGAGCTCGGCGGCTTCGACGCGCCGATGAACCGCTCGCTCGTCGCACTGCTCACGCGCTCGGCACGCGAGGCGCTGCCGTCGCTCGGCGCGCCGACGCGCAGTTGGCTCGGTTTCCGGCCGACGCTGCCGGACGGTGTGCCCGTGATCGGCTGCGCGCGGCGCAGCGCGCGCGTGATCCACGCATTCGGCCATCAGCATCTCGGCGTGACGCTCGCCGGCATCACCGGGCAGATCGTCGCCGACCTCGTCGCCCAGCGCGCACCGCCGCTGGACCTCTCGCCATACCGGGCCGCGCGATTCTGACGCGCGCCGCGATTTCCACCACTGCAAGGAGGCATCCATCATGAATCGTCGTAACTGGCTGGTTTGGCTAGCCGTCTGCTCGATCGGCGCGGTCGCCGCGTCCGCGCAGGCCGCGGACCCGGAAACCATCAAGATCGGCTTCGCCGGCCCGCTGACGGGGCCCGTCGCGCGCGTCGGCAAGGACCTGCAATACGGTGCGCAGCTCGCGCTCGACGAGGAAAACGCGAAACATCCGACCATCGGCGGCAAGCCGGTGCGCTTCGTGCTCGACGTGCAGGACGACCAGGCCGATCCGCGCATCGCGATCCAGGTCGCGCAGAAACTCGTCGACGACGGCGTGGCCGGCGTGATCGGCCACTACAACTCGGGCTGCAGCATCCCCGCATCGGCCGTCTACCGGCAGGCGAACGTCGCGATGATCACGCCCGGCTCGACCAATCCGCAACTGACGATGCAGGGTTTCAAGAACGTGTTCCGCACGATGGGGCACGACGGCATCGGCGGCGTGGTGGCCGGCCGCTTCGCGGTCGAGCAGTTGAAGGCGAAGCGGATCGGCATCATCGACGATCGCACAGCGTTCGGCCAGGGGCTTGCCGACGCGTTCGAGAAAGGCGTGAAGGACGCACACGGCAGCGTCGTCGGCCGCGAATACACGAACGACAAGGCTGTCGATTTCCGCGGCATCCTGACGACGATGAAGAGCAACAACGTCGACCTGCTGTTCTTCGGCGGGCTCGACGAACAGGGCGCGATGCTCGTCAAGCAGATGCGCTCGCTCGGCATCCGCGCGCAACTGTTCGGCGCCGGCGCGCTGAAAAGCAACGCATTCCTGAAGATCGCCGGCAGTTCGGGCGAAGGCACGCAGGATCTCGAACCGGGCCCCGCGCTCGACAAGCTGCCGTCCGCCGTCGCGTTCGCGCAGCGCTACAAGGCGCGCTTCAACCAGGACGTCGAGCTGTATGCGCCGTTCGCGTATGACGCGGCGCTCGCGATGATCGCGGCGATCCGCAAGGCCGATTCGGTCGATCGCGCCAGGATCGTCGCGAGCCTGCCGGGCGTGTCGGTCACCGGCGTGACCGGGAAGATCTCGTTCGACGAGCGCGGCGACCTGATCAAGCCGCCCTACACGCTGTTCCGCGTCGAACAGGGGCAGTGGCGCAGCATCCGCACGGTCGGCGGCGCGTCGAACTGAGCGGCAGGACAGCGGACGGCGCCGCCTACCGCGCCGCCTGCTGCCGCTGTATCTCCTGCGCTTTCATCTGCAGATACGCGCTCTTTTCCACTTCGTGCAGTTGCTGCGGATACTGCTCGGTCGCGTCGAACCAGCGCGCGAGGCGCTGGTCGAGCGGCTTGTCGAGCGTCGCGAGATAGGTGTCGATCGCGAGGTAGTAGCGCATCGTGTTGCGCTCCAGCAGCCCGCGCACGCCGCCGATGTACTGCGGCTGCGCGGCCGATGCGCCGCTGGCGGCCGTAAACCCGACCTTGTCGCTGCCGACCGTCGCGAGGTAGGTTTTCATCGCCATCCTGCCGACCGTGCCGAAGCCGTACGAATACGTGAGGTGCAGGAACGTGCGCGAAGCGCCGACCGGCACGGCCTCCAGCGCGATCCGGTAATCCTTCGTGCCCATCGGGCCGCTGTCGGCGGTCAGGTCGACCTGGAAGTAGTCGGGCGTCGCGGCCGCCACGCGATAGCGGAACTGCAGGCGATAGGTATCCGGCAGCTTCTGCTGGATCTTGCGGCCGACGTTCACGTCGAGCACCGGGCCGTTGCCGCCGCTCGACGCATGACAATACTTCGTGTTCAGATGCAGGATCAGCACCGCGCACCAGTTCGCGGGGCCCTGCGCGGGATCGTTGAGCTGGCCGTTCACGACCGCGAACGGATAGTCGACCACCGCATAGATGTCGCCCTTCAGTGACGACGACGCCTCCGAGGATTCGAGGTACAGCGGCCGGTGAAACGCGTTGTCCTTCAGTTGCGCGCCGAGGCTGTGGTAACGGTCGAGCAGCGCCGCCGCGCCGCCTACGCCTTCCGCGCCGAACGCCAGCGCGCTCCAGCCGACACAAAGGGCCGCGACGAGCGCGTGCCAGGCGCGACGCGCAAGCTGCGTGCCGCGCGGATGTCCGGATGTCTCCATTCTTGTGCTCCCTCCGGGCGCGCGCTGGACGCGCGCATGTGTCACAGAATACGCCTGCGCGACGTTACGCGACGTGGCGCGTCGCGCATGGCCGCTATCGGCTTCGCTTCACCGGCACCGGCAACTGCGCCGCGGTGATCCGGATCAGCGCCGACAGCCATTCGCGGTCGTCCCAGCGATCGCCGGCGATGACGAGGTGCGGCTTCGCGGACGGATACGGCGGGCCTTCGTCGCAGGTGCCGAGAAACGCGCGGCCTTCGGGCGTCGGCTTGACGAACAGACGGTCGTCGCAGACGAGCGCGACCATCCTGCCGTCGCAATAGATGCCGTATTCGCCGAACATCTTGCGGGCCGATACCGTGCCGGCCGCCGCCATCTGCTCGACGATGAAATCGACCGTGCCCTGGCTCGATGCCATCCGCTGCTCCTGGTGAAAGAGTTTATGACCGTCGTGTGCACCGGCCCGTTCCGTCTTGCCGGCGGATACGCTGCGGTGCGTCATTCATTCGCAGACGGGAAACGCGCCCAACCATCGACCGCTGTCGTCGCGTGCGCGTTGCCGGCCAGCAACTTCCGACTCGCCTCCTTACTTGTCTGCAGCAAACGCATTCGACATCTGCCGCGCCCGCTTCACATCGTCGCCATGCAGATAGATCGACGTCGTCGAAATCGACGCATGCCGCAAGTTGTCTCGCACGGTCGTCAACTCCGCGCCGCGCGCAAGCGCGTGCGTCGCATGCGTATGACGCATCCAGTGCGGGCTCGCCTGCCGCAGCTTCTGCGCAAGCGCCGGGTTATCGGCATCGACGACATCGGCCGTCTGCGCGAAAAAGCGCTGCATCACCTTCCACAGCCGCACGCTCGTGATCGCGGCCGCGCCGTCTTCCGCGAGGCTCGGGATCAGCGGCGTGTCGGGCCGCCAGCGCACCGGCGTGACCGGCAACCGGCGCGCGACCAAGTGACGATCGAGCGCCGTGCGCGCCAGCGGCGGCAGCGCGACGCGCGCGGCCTTGCGCCCCTTGCCGATCACCTTCAGCCATGCGTCGCCGTGCGCATCCGTCTCGATGTCGCCGAGCGTCGCGCCGACCAGCTCGCTCGCGCGCAGCCCGGTCGCATAACCGAAATCAAGGATGAAGCGCAGCCGCTGCGCGGCGGCGAGCGTCCAACCGGACGACGCTTCCTTGCGGAACTCGAGCCCGTCGGCGATCGTGCGGACCAGCAGCCACTCGCCTTCGGTGAACGCATGCGACGTGTCGAGTGCGTTCGGGCCGCGCGTGTCGCGCACCTTGACGCCCGCGAACGGATTGGCGAGCAGGTAGCGCTGCTCGATCAGCCAGCGGAACAGTGCGCCGAGCACCGACAGCGTGTACGCCGCCGAACGCGCAGAGAGCCCACCCGAGAACGGCCGCCAGTCGGGCGCGCCGCGCGGCCGCACGGGCCCGACCCAGCGCTCGTGCGGCGTCGGGCGCCGCACGAATGCGCGATACGCGACCGCATCCTCGGTCGTCAGCGACGACAGCGCGCGGCCGCGCTCGACGATCGCCCACAGGATCAGCCGCTCGGCCTCCTTCCGGTATGCGCGCCGCGTCGCAGCCGATTCGTGCAGAGACAGCCATGCGTGCACGGCCGCGTAATCGTTGTCCGCGTCGAGCGTGCTGGTCGCGCGCGGCGCGCGGAACGTGCCGGCCGAACCGTCGACCTCGTGCGGCAGCTTCAACTGCTCCCACGGCACGATACTGCTGCGCGGTGTCGCGGCGATCAGCGCGCGCGCCCGTTCGGTCAGGTCCGGATGCGCGGCGAAAAACGCCTCGATACGTCGCGCACTGGCCATGCCGAGGCCAGGAATCGCGCTCCACCACTGGCGCCGGCGCGGAATCCGCACGGTCAGATCCGCGAGCGTCGCGATCCCGTGCGCACGCAGCGCGGCGACCGCGCGCGCGGGCAGCCACAGGCCGACGTCGTCGCTGATCCGCGGGACCGGCGCGCGCGCATGACGCAGCAGGCCGATCGCTTCGGTCGCGGCCTTCGCCTCCCGCAAACGCTCACCGTCGGGATGACCGAGCCGTTCCGCGAGATCGGGCCGACCGGCCAGCCGTGCGACGCGCACGAGGCGGCGGCGAATGCCGCCGATCACGCCGCGCGCCGAGCGCCCTGCGCCGAGACGATCGGGCAGGTAGCGTTCGACGGCCTGGCGCACGGTCATGCCCGCGTACCACGCGCGCAGCGCGGCCAGTTCGTCGGCATCGGGAAAACCTGCGGGCGCAGACGCGGAATCGGAGGAAAGCGGTGAGGTGAGGCGCGGTTTCATGGGCGCCAGTTTGACAGAAGCGCGCGCGGCCGGAAACGTCGTGCGCGGCGTTCCAGGCACGATCATGATTCGATACAGATCACGATGTCGTTCATCCGGCCGCAACAACAAAAATAGGTGCGAGCAACTGCGCGGCGCGCGCCTGTTATGCTGCGCACTGCATTCGCGCGTCACCCGTCCGCATCTTCCGCGCATCACGTTGCTGCGGTCGGGATCCGTATTGAATTGCGCTGGACGATCCGGCAATCCGCATCGGAATTCGCGGGCCACAGCCCGTTGTTTATCGAAGGTTGCGCCGGACGTTCAATGCATTTCCGGCCGTCGGTCAATAAAACCGCTACATATAAGAACCACAATTTCATGACATCACGCCTTCTTGCCGCGCTCGTTGCCGCGGCCTTGAACTGCACCGCGCTGCCCGCCGCCCACGCGCGCACCTACATCGCGCCGACGGCGTCGTTCGGAAAAGGCGCTCATGTTCACCGGTTCGTGCTGCGCGACCCCGTCACGCACCAGCCGCTGCCGAATGCGCGCTACCGGCTGTTCCTGCCCGGCCAGGTCATCGCGGGCCTGCCCGTCAAGCCGGACCAGCACGACAGCGTGATCTTCGGCACGACCGACGCTGCCGGGCGCACCGTCAGAATCCGGCTGCCGAAGGTTCATCCGCAGAAGCAGTGGGTGTTCAACGCGATCGTCGGCGAAGGCGACATGGGCGAATCGTTCCGGCTGGTCGAGCCATTCGGCAATGAGCCGCTCGGCAAATTCCCGTATGTACTGGACGTGGAAAACGAATATCTGGCGTGCGGCTACTCGGATGCGAACGGCTACACCTACTACGCGCAATCGCGCACGCCGCGGAACGTCAGTCTGTACGCCGGGACGCTGGCCGGGTCCGCCGACGCCGACTGGTGCGCGGGCCCGGGCGCGGCCATCGCGAACGGCGCGAGCGATCCCGGCGCGCCGGACCTGTACACGCAATACCTCGGCAGCCTGGTAGCCAACGGCAGCCGGATCAGCACCGAATTGCGGCAACAGATCGTCACCAAGCTGCTGTCGCTCGCGATCGCCGGGCACGACGCGGGCCGCGTCGCCGCCGTGCTCGATCTCGGCGAGATCCCCGACGACCGCCTGAACGACATCGGCTATCGGCTCGTCGACGCGGGTGTGGAAGTCGATCGCGGGCTCGCGATGATCGACGCGCATCTCGCGAAGTCACCGGACGATGCGTATGCGCTCGACAGCAAGGGCTGGGCGCTGTATCGCCTCGGCCGCAACGACGAAGCGCTCGCGTGGTTCGACCGGTCGATCGCGATCTTCGCGAAGAGCGGCAACGACGACAGCGACACGCGCGAAGCCTATGCGACCGGCCTGACGCACAGGGGCGAAGTGCTGTGGAAGCTGGGACGCCAGGATGAGGCGCGCGCTGCGTTCGCGCAGGCGCGGAAGATTCAGCCGAAGAACGCGGAGCTGGAGGAAACGGCGAAGCGGCTGGAGATACAGATCGGGCAGGACGGCGCGAAGGCGCCGGGAACGGCAGGCGCGCACGCGGAGTAACGGCGCCGGGCAGCGGCGCGAAGCGACGGGGCTGGTGCGGCCGCGGCTACCGCCGGCTTTTCGAAAGACGGCCGCCGGACCTGTCGGGCCCGGTCGACCGGGAGACGCGGGCAGAGCATGCCCCGCGTCACTCCTCGCCTTTCACGCCCGGATTGAGCATCACGACGAAGCCGGCCACGCCGACGATCAACGCGATCGCGCCGCCGCGCAGCGCCATCGCTTCATCGAACAGCAGCCCCGTCACGACGGCCATCATCCCCGCGAGCGACACGAACACGGCGATCGCCGCGACGACGATCCGGTACTGGCGGCGTATCATCTCGCACCCGCCTCATTAGGCCGCGGCGGCGGCCGATACGTCGGCGTCGTCGCCGCGAATCAGCAGCACCGGGCATTTCGAGCCGCGCACGAAGCGCTCGGCGACGCTGCCGAGCAGCACGCGCCGGATGCCGCGCCGCCCGTGCGTGCCGACCACCGCGAGATCGATCCCGCGTTCCTTCACGTAGCGCTGCAGGCGTTCCGCAACGTCCTCGCCGATGCTCTCGGTCTCGACGAGTTCGGCCTCGCCCTTCGCGCCGGCGGCCGCGACGATCTGTTCGGCTTCGCGCAGCACCTTGAACCCGTCGGCGCGGATTTCCTCGATGAGCGCATGCGGGTCGAAACGGCCCGCGTAAGTGAACAGCACCGACTTGTCGACCACATACACGACGCTGACGTGCGCGTCGCCCGCCAGTGCCATCCTCACTGCCTCGGCAAGCGCCTGTTTCGACGTAGCGCTGCCGTCGACGGCCACCATGATCTTCTCGTACATGCAAACCTCGCTGGGGTGAACTGCCGCGCACCGTATCGCGCGCGGCCATGTCGCCATCATCGGCGGCTGGCGGGTTGTGTTGTTGATGACGATCAAGCCAGGCCGGTATTCGATCCGCGAACCGGCGACGCAGGCGCCCGCCACGCGCGCGGCGTTCGGCCGCCGCGCAGGACGGAAAACCCGCGTTTCGCGTCGTTAAATTCACTCGGGAAGCCGCTTTCCCTGTTACGTCGCACAACGTGCCGGGCTTGCTGGCGCCGGGGCGAACCGATCGTCTAGCGGAGATCCCGAGGGTGGCGTGCGGCCGCCGCGAGCCGCCAATGCGCGACCGGATCGAGCGACCATCGCGCCGAAAGAGCTATCATCGAATGTACGACTTTCGTCCGGCCCTTTTTTGCCGGCTCACTTTCAACTCGCTCAACCGACATGACAACGACTACCGAACGCGTGGACGGCGCCGCCCAGCATCTCGTCGCCGCCCGCCATGCCGGCTCGCCCGGCCCGCTGCTGCCCGATGCGCTGCGCCCCGAGGACGTCGACACCGCGCTGGCGATCCAGCAGCGCGTCGCCGACCTGCTCGGCGAACCCGTCGCCGGATGGAAATGCGCGCTGCCGCCGCCCGACCGCGTGATCCTCGCGCCGATCTTCGCGTCGACGATCCGCGAAGCCGATGCGCCGTACCGCGTCGTCGGCGGCCCGATCGTGCGGATCGAACCGGAAATCGCGTTCGTGCTCGATCGCGACCTGCCCGCGCGCGGCGAGCCGTACGACGAGAACGACGTGCGCGGTGCGATCCGCGAGGTGCGCATCGTGCTCGAAGTGCTCGGCTGCCGCTACGCGGAGCCGGCGCGCGCGTCGAAGTTCGAGCTGCTCGCCGACGGGCAGTTCAACCAGGGCCTGTGCGTCGGCCCGGTCGTGCGCGACGGGCTGAACGTGCCGCTCGCGACGCTGGCGCTGTCGTTCGACGGTGCGCTGAACCGCACGATCGACGGCCGCCATCCGGACGGCGATCCGCTGAAGCCGCTCGTGTGGCTCGTCAATTTCCTCGCGTCGCGCGGCGATGCGGTGCGCGCCGGCCAGATCGTGACGACCGGTTCGTACGCGGGCGCGATCGATGTGCCGCTCGGCGACGCGCTGACGGTCCGCTTCGGCGAGCTCGGCAGTTTGTCGGTGACGTTGACGGCGTAATGTGTCACGTGCGCTGCCGCCCGACCTTGCGTGACGGCAGCCTCATCGCGCCTGGCCTCAACACCGATCACGCGAACCGCTTCCACCCCGATACCTGACATGTCGCTGACGCCGCTTCCCGCCCTGCTCGACGAAGTCCTGCGCACCGTCGCTCGCCGTTACCGGCTGCCGCCGCTCGACAGCGCGTCGTTGCCGGCCGACGCCGCGAACCCGGCCGCCACCCTTGCGATCGCGATCGAGGAAGCGCGCCGGCTGCGGAGCGACGGACACGCTCCCGGCGCGGAACTGCAGCAGCGCTTCATCGATGCGCTCGCACGGATGATCCGCGACGCGATGGACAGGCAATCCGGCGATCCCGCCTTCCAGGCCGCGGTGCTGCGGCACGACGCGCCGAGCGTGCGCGAATACGCGTCGTTGCACGCGCACGCCGAGCAGGATCGGCGCGCGCTGCACTCGGCCGTCAACGCGATCGCGCACCCGGCCAAACTCGAGCGCAGCGCCCAGGCGTGGCAACGCGACGGGCTCGCGCGGCTGCATGCGGCCGCAACGTCCGCGTCGTGGGCCGATCTCCATGCGACGCTGCAGCAACTGCTCGCGCTACCCGACATGGCGACCGACGCCGCGTTCGAGCAGGACATCGTCAAGCTGAAGGATGGTGCGCCACTCGAACGCCTGCTGCGTCTCGATGCGCTGGCGTCGGACGAGCACGTCCGCCGATACCGCGCACTGTGGGTACGCCAGGGTCCGCTCGAAGGCAGCACGATCGCGGTCGCGCAGGGCGCCGCGTCGCAGCGGCGCGGCGCGGCCGTCGAAGCGCTGGCCGCACGGGCGCTCGACGCGTTGGCCGGCAGGCTCGAAGCGGTGGACGAACGGCGCACCTACCGTGTGGTCACATCGATGCGCGTGCCGTCGTCGATACCGGGCCGGCACGACCGCGCCAAAACCGAATGGGATGCGATCCTGCTCGAACGCCCGCGCGGCGATGAAGCGGCGCCCGTGTGGAACGTCCGCTTCCTCGTCGAAGCGAAGGCGTCCGCGGATGCGGCGACGACCGATTTGCCGCGGCTGCTGCGCGGCCTGAACCTGCTCGCGCAGGCCGACCCCGACACGATCTATTCGTTCGAGACGCACCAGGGCACGGTGCGCGTGCACGGCGCGTCGCTGCGCGCGTTGACGACCGACGAGCCGGCGCTGCAACGGGAAGTGCTCTATTGCTGCGACGCATCCGCCGACGCGACGCCGCGCTTGCTGGGCGCCGCGAGCCGGATGCAGTTGCTGTCGGCGCAGGCGAGCCTCGAATACGCGAGCGCGCTCGCACGGCAGCCGGACGCCGATCCGCGCGGCCTCGGCGTCATCTGGCACGCGCTGCTGACGCTGCCGCAATGGCATGCCGTGTTGCATCAATACCCATCGCTGCGGCAGGTCCGCGAACTGATGGTGGCGATCGACGACTTGCGGGCCGCGATCGACGATGTCGCCGACGACGGCGTCGCGAGCAGCGTGTACGCGTGATGCGCGAGCCGGGCCGTCGCGCAACGACAACGCGCCGCCCGCTCAGTTGGTAAGTATACCGAACGGCAGCGTCCACCCCGCCAGCCGGCCGCCGTCGGCCCATCGATCGTCGGCCGCAACTGCCGGCTGAATCTTGATTCAGGCGATCCGGATTCAAGGTGGCGTTATGTCTACACCGAGTGGACTTCCATTTCGCCGGGCCGGCAATCGCCGCGTCCGGCCGACAGACTCGCGCCCGTCGCCTGATCACCGCGACCGCACTACCCGCCGGCGCTATCCGTCCCGCCCGTGAGGTACGATACGCGCCGGGGCACGACGCCCCCTGAGAGACCCGGCCATCGCGGCCCCACCCAGCACAAGAAAAATGCGAAGAAACCCGACGCTGCACCGAAACCTGCTCGCCGCGCTGGCGGCCGGCCTGCTTTGGATCCCCGGCGCTCATGCCAGTTCGGACGACAGTTGCAACGTGCCGGCCACGCTCCGGCAGAACGGCTACTCGTGCGGCAACGTGCCGATGCTGAGCCCCGCCAACGACACGCGCATCAACGCGATGCTGATGATGGTCGACAGCGCCAAGGTCGCGCAGGTGTTCCCGGACCCGAAGACGATCCCGGCGAAAGACCGGATCAACCAGATCATCGTGCCGTTCCCGATGGACTTTTCCGGATGGATCTATATCGGCCAGAAGGAGCCCGACAAGACCGGCAGCGAGTCGGATGCGGATGCGCCGTCGAACCGGTACGCCGACGGCGAAGGCAGCATCTGCCGCAGCATGAACGCCGGCGCGGACGCGTTCAACGACGCACTGAGCGGTGCCGCCGGCGTCCCCGCCGACGAAGCCGCGCGCCTGCGCGCAGCGCGCGCCGACATCGCGCAGAAAACCTGTGCCGCGGGCGGCGCGAGCGCCGCATGGACGAAGCCGCCGGTCAAATCGCCGCTTGGCCAGCAGTTCGCCGCGTACCTCGACGGCACGAACGCGTTCTATCGCACCGACTTCCTCGCCGCGACCAAGGCCTTCGCGAACGCATCGCACAGCGCCAACCCGTGGCTGAAGGAAACCGGCCTCTATATGGCCGGGCGCGCGCAGTTGAACGCCGCGCAGGCCAATGTATTCGACAACGACAGCCCCACGCCGTCGCGCGCTCGCGTGACGAAGGTGTCGCTCGACGCCGCGAATACGGTGTTTCGCACCTACCTGAAGGTGTATCCGCAGGGGCGCTATGCGGTGTCCGCGACGGGGCTGTTGCGGCGTGTCGCGTGGCTCGGCGGAAACGTCACGCAGCAGGCCGACCTCTACGGCCATGCGCTCGCGCGCTGGTCGCCCGCGACGTCGAACGTGCCGCTGATGCAACTGGCGAACGAACTCGACAGCAAGCTGCTGTTCGGGTCGGACCTCGACGCGGCCCAGATCCAGTCGCCGACCGTGCTCGCGACCGTCGACCTGCTGCGCATGCGTACGTCGGACAGCAGCTATTCGAGCCGCGGCAAGCCGCTGACGCTGGACGATTTGCAGGCGCAGAAGCCGCGCTTCGCGAACGCGCCCGCGCTCTACGACTACCTGCTCGCGACCTGGTATGTCCAGATCGGGCACAAGCCGGATGCCGCCCTCGAATTGCTGCCGCAGACGCCCGCCGTGCCGCTCGACTACTTCGGTCTGAGCCAGCAGGCGCTGCGCGCGTTCGCGCTGGAGGACAGCGGCCGGACCGACAAGGCCCGCCAGCTGTGGCGCGACCTGATCCCGCTCGCCAAATTCCGCTTCCAGCGCGACGCGCTGGAACTCGCGCTCGCGATCAACCTGGAGCAGGCCGGGCTCGTCAACGACGTGTTCGCCGACGATTCGCCCGTGCAGAACGCCGCGCTCCGGGCGATCCTGCTGCAAAGCACGGCCGGTGCCGACCTGCTGCGCGCGCAGGCGCAGAACCAGGCGACCGGCGGCGCGCTGCGCGACACCGCGCTGTACACGCTGCTGTACAAGGAGCTCACGCGCTCGCACTATGCCGACTTCATCGCCGACGCCGCACTGGTGTCCGGCACGCCTGCCGATCCGTTGAAGCCGTTCATCGCGCCCGGCGCCAGGAACGAAGACGGCTACACGTGCCCGTCCGCACGCGACATCGCCGCGACGCTTCAGCAAAACCCCGGCGATTCGAAAGGGCTGAACTGCCTCGCCGATTTCGTGCGCCTTCATCCGCCCGCGGCCGGCCTCGAAAGCGATCCGGTGCCGCTGTGGATGCGCAACGCATCGTCGACGCCCTCCACGCGCGTACCGCCGACGCTCGGCGCATCGCCGTCGCAGTTCGCGGGCAAGCCGTACGAGCGGATGTCGAGCTACGTGACGGTGATGGCCGATGCTCAGGCGAACGCGAACGACCGCGCTTACGCGTTCTACCGCGCGATCAAGTGCTATGCGCCGTCGGGCAGCAACGACTGCGGCGGCAAGGACGTGCCGAAGAACACGCGCAAGCGCTGGTTCGATACGCTGAAGGCGACCTATCCGGGCAGTCCGTGGGCGCAGAAGCTCCGCTACTACTGGTGAGCGCGGCGTGAAGCGCATTGCGTGCGTCGCGCTGCTGCTGGCCGGACGCATCGTGCTGGCCGGCACCGTCGATCCCCCACAGTACGACGCGTTCTGGCTGTGGGCCAGCGTGAAACCGCAGGCGGTCGTAAGCGGCGCGCGCGCCGTCTACGTGCTGCAAGGGCAGATCGAAGCGTCGCCGCGCGACGAGTCGCAGGTACGCGTCATCGCGCAGGGCGTCGCACTGCCGCCCGCGCCGAACGCGCGCGTCTGGCTCGTCTACCGTGCGCATACGCTGCGCTGGACGCCGCGCGTCACGCAGATCATGCTGGCGCAGCTCACGCGCTGGCGCGCATCGGGCCGCACGATCGCGGGCATCCAGATCGACTTCGATGCGCGTACGCGCCATCTGCAGGACTACCTGGAATTCCTGCGCACGCTGCGCGAGACCTTGCCCGCCGATTGCCGGTTGAGCATCACGGGGCTGCTCGACTGGAGCAGCCACATCGATGCCGACCAGGTCAACCAGCTCAGGGGCATCGTCGACGAGGTGGTCGTGCAGACCTACCAGGGGCGCAGCACGATCCCCGACTATGCGGCCTACCTGCCGCGCGTCGCGCGGCTGCAACTACCGTTCCGGATCGGCGTGATCCAGGGCGGCGAGTGGGACGCGCCGCCGTACCTCGCGGCGAATCCTTGGTTCCGCGGCTACGTCGTGTTCCTGCGCAACAGCTAGCGGCGGAAACACGGCGACGTTGGTCCCGCCCGCGGGCCGGAGTATCAGATGCGATAAATCCGCTCTGCATTGCCGACAAACAACGCGTGCCTCTCCGCATCGCTCGCTCCCGCGATGATTTCCGAATACGCTCGCCAGAGTGCCGGATACCCGGCGTGCAGCCGGTCGATCGGAAAATTCGACGCGAACATGCATCGCGCGGCACCGAATGCGTCGATCCCCTCGAGCACATATGGCCGGAAGCTCTCGGTCGTCCACCGGTGATCGAACATCGCAAGCCCGCTCAGCTTGAGCATGACGTTCTCGCGCCGGGCGAGCCCGTGCAGCCCGGTGCGCCACGCGCGGTAGCCATGCACGCTGTCGCGGTCGACGAACATGCCCGCGTGATTGACGATGAAGATCGTGTCCGGATGCGCGTCGACCAGCGTCAGCGCGGCCCCGACCTGGGACGGATAGAGCTGCAGGTCGAACGACAGCCCGAGCCGTGCGAGCCACCCGAAATGATCGCGCCAGCCCGGATCGTCGAGATAGTCGCGATCGACGTAGTTGTACCAGGGGTTCGCGTGGCGGTTCAGTACCTGGCGGATGCCGCGCACGTTCGCGCAGGCGGCGGCCGCCTCGAGCCTCGCAGGCGCGTCGGCACGCGACAGGTCGACGCCCGCGACAATGCCCTCGGGCATGCCGCCGCTCGCCGGCGTGTCGGCCAGCGCCTGCAGCCATTCGACCTCGCTCGGCGTGGTCCACGCGTCATGGATCGCTTCGACGTGCACGACTTTCAGGATCTCGATCCCGCCCGCGTCCGCGCGCAGGTCGGCCGGACCGTATGCGCGCGGCAGCGCCGCCACCGGCCCGGAAAACGCCGGTTGCGCGCGGTCGAGCCAGCCGTAGCTCAACGCATCGGCATCCCAGAAATGTACATGTGGATCGACGACCTGCATTGCGCCTCCCCGCGATCACGCCAGATGGAACATCGGTTCCAGATGTTTTTCGAGCGGCCGTCCGTCCCCGTCCGTCGCCATCAGGTCGGCCATGTACGCCCACCACCGACGCATCACGTCGGCCTGCGCGAGTTCGGCCATCCGGTGCCCGGCCGGGCGTTTCAAGACGGCGAACAGGCAATCCGTCTCGTCGTCGAGAAAGATCCAGTAATCGGCCATGCCGGCCACGCGCAGCGCGTCGGCCAGCTCCGGCCAGATCGCATCGTGGCGCCGCCGGTACTCGTCCTTCTGCCCGGGATGCAGCCGCATCCGGAAAGCGATCGTTTCCATGTCCGCCCCCGTCATTGCAGGTTCACGTAGAGGCCGCCGTCGACGAGAAGTGCCGCGCCGTTGACGTAGCGCGCCAGGTCCGACGCAAGGAACACCACGCAGTCCGCGACGTCGTCGGGTTCGCCGAGGCGGCCGAGCGGAATGCGCTGCTCGAAGTACTCGGCCTTGCCGGGCGCCGCGAGATCCGCTTCGTTGATCTCGGTGCGGATCGTGCCCGGCAGCACGGAATTGCAGCGGATCCGGTGCGGGCCGAGTGCGACCGCGCACGACTGCATCAGCGCGTGCACGCCGGCCTTCGTCGGCGTGTAGTGCGTCTGCATGCCGCCGCCGACGAGCGCGCTGATCGAACTCGTCGCGACGATCGCGCCGCCGTCGCCCTGCGCGGCCATTCGGCGCGCGACCGCCTGGGTCACGTGGAACGCGCCGTGCAGGTTGACCTCCATCGTGCGTCGCAGCAGGTCGGCGGGCAGATCGAGGAACGCGTGGAACGGACAGATCCCCGCATTGCTCGCCAGCACGTCGATCCGGCCGAACGCGTCGACGGCCCGCTCGACCAGTTCGTCCGCGGTGTCCGGCCGCGCGATGTCGCCCGGCACGGCGAGCGCGCGCCGGCCGGTCGCGCCGATCTCGTCGACCAGCGCGTCGAGCGCGTGATCCGACTGCGCCGGCAGCAACGGGTTGGCCCAATAATTGACGACGACGTCGGCGCCATGCCGCGCGCACGCGAGCGCGATCGCCCGGCCGATGCCGCGCGAGCCGCCGGTGACGATCACGACCTTGTTCTCGAGCAGTTTCATCGCGGCGGCTCAGTGCGTGTAGGGCCGTTCGGTGCGCACGGCCGGATTGAGCCGCACGCCGAAGCCGGGCGTATCCGGCACCTTCATCCGCCCGCCCGTCGGCACCGGTTCGTCGAGCAGCAGCGGATCGAACATCGGCACGACGCGATCCGCCTGCGGCGCCATCATCAGGAATTCCGCGAACGGGCTGTTGTGCCGCGTCGTCACGAAGTGATAGCTGTAGACCGACGAGCCGTGCGGCACCACCAGCACGCCGTGCGCGTCGGCGAGCGCCGAAATGCGGACGAGTTCGGTCAGGCCGCCGCACCAGCCGACATCAGGCTGGATGATGTCGCAGCAGCCCATCTCGAGCAGCATCCGGAAGCCCCAGCGGGTCGCCTCGTGCTCGCCCGTCGTCACGAGCAGATCGGGCGGCGCCGCGCGGCGCAACTGCGCGTAGCCCCAGTAGTCGTCGGGCGGCAGGCACTCCTCGATCCACTTGAGCCCGTAAGCGCGCGCCTCGTGCGCGAGCCGGGTGGCGTAGCGCACGTCGAGGCTCATCCAGCAGTCGAGCATCAGCCAGAAATCCGCGCCGACGCGATCGCGCATCGTCGCCAGCGCGTCGAGGTTGCGGCGCAGGCCCTCGTCGCCCTCCGCCGGGCCATGATGCAGCGGCAGCTTGCCGCCGATGAACCCCATCTCCTTCGCGAGATCCGGCCGCGCCCCCGTCGCATAGAACTGCAGTTCGTCGCGCACCTTGCCGCCGAGCAACTGGTGCACCGGCTCGCCGCGCACCTTGCCGAGCAGGTCCCACAACGCGAGATCGACGCCGGAGATCGCGTTCAGCACCACGCCCTTGCGCCCGTAATAGAGCGTCGCGTAGAACATCTGATCCCACATCTTCTCGATGTCGGTCACGCGCTGCCCTTCGATGAAGCGCGCCAGATGGCGCTCGACGACGAACGCGCCGATCTCGCCGCCCGTCGTCACCGCGAAACCGACCGTGCCGTCGCTCGCCTCGATCTCGATCACGAGTGTGCCGAGCACGTTGATGCCGAACGACTGCCGGCTCTGCCGGTATTCGGGATAACGCGCCATCGGCGTCGCGATGTGGTCGTCGATCCAGTGGTCAGCGCCCTGGTCGTGGTAGTCGGCGCCGCCGCCGCGTACCGTCAGCGCGCGGATGTGTCGTATCGTGGGCATGCTCATCGGGACGTTCCTCGATCGGAAAGAAGAAGAATGCGCGCGTGTCAGCGCGCCCAGCGCAGCACGAGCGCGTCGAGCCGCCGCGCGATCTCGACGAGGCCCGCGCGCGTCTCCGGGTGCAGCGGCATCAGCGGGCGCCGTGGCGCGTCCGACGCGATCACGCCGCCCTCCTTCATCAGCGCCTTGCAGGCGAGCAGCCCGGCCTGCCGGTTTTCATAGTTGATCAGCGGCAGCCACTTCTCGTAGCCGGCCACCGCCTCGTCGCGCCGGCCCGCGCGATAAGCGGCCAGAATCGGCTGCAGCCCGTCCGGGTAGCCGCCGCCGAGGATGCTGCCCGTTGCGCCCGCGTCGAGATCGGCGAGCAGCGTGATCGCCTCCTCGCCGTCCCACGGCCCCTCGATCGCGTCGCCGCCGAGCGCGATCAGCTCGCGCAGCTTCGCCGCCGACTGCGGCACCTCGATCTTGAAATAGCGCAGGTTCGGAATCGTGCGCGCGAGCCGCGCGAGGAACGCCGCCGATACCTGCGTGCCGCTCATCGGCGCGTCCTGATACATGATCGGGATGTCGATCGCATCGGAGACCTCCGAGAAGAACGCGCCGATCGCCGCCTCGCCGCAGCGAATCGTCGCGCCGTGATACGGCGGCATGATCATCACCATCGCCGCGCCTGCCGCCTGTGCGGCCCGGCTGCGTGCCGCGCAGATCACCGGATTGAAATGGGTCGTCGTCACGATCACGGGCACCCGGCCCGCGACGTGCTCGAGAATCATCCCGGTGAGCCGTTCGCGCTCGTCGTCGGACAGCGAGAACTGCTCCGAGTAGTTCGCGAGGATGCACAGCCCGTCCGCGCCCGCGTCGATGATGAAGTCGACGCAACGCATCTGCCCTTCCAGATCCAGTTCGCCCGATTCGGTGAAAATGGTCGGCGCGACGGAAAACGCGCCCGTATAGCGGCGAGCTGCCTGCGTGTCATGAATCATCTTGTCGGCCTCACTTCATTTAGGATTGCAAAAATGATGAAACGAGCTTCCGCACGTCGTCGCGAGTCGGTCAGACCCGGCCGTACCGGCCGCGCAGCCCGTCCGTCACGCCGCACAGAATCGCGTGCAGCTTGGTTCGCTTGTCGCGCGCATGCAGCAGGATGAACGCGACGTGCTTCAGCGTGATCAGGTTGATCAGCAGCATGGCCGGATAGCGGCGCCAGTAGTCGCGTGCGACCAGGATGCAGTTGCGGGCGGCGTAGTAATGACGCAGCGCGCTCTGATCGAAGATCTCGACGCGCGGCCAGTGCTGCCGGGCCGACGGACTGCCGAGCTCGTGCGGCAGCGACACGTCCGCATTCACGCACACCGGCACGCCGTTCGCCTGCGCGCGCATGCAGTACTCGGCGTCGACATGATCGATGAAGAAATCCTCGCGAAACCGGCCGAGCGCGCGATACGCGTCGAGCGAGATCGCGGTGCCGGACGAGATGATCACCGAGCACGGCAGCAAGCCGCGCGCGCCGTCGCCGATCGGCGTGATCCGCGCAGACCAGCGGCGCACGGTGAAGAGCGGCAGGTTGCGCCGGAAGTTCCGGTTGAAGATGCGCGGCCCGACCAGGAAGCGCGTATCGCCGACCGTCGCGCACCCCGTGAGCATCCGCTCGAAGTAATCGGCGGGCACGGTCGAATCCTGATCGAAGATGAAAAACACGTCGCAGCCGCGGCGAATGAGAAACTCCACACCGGCGTTGAACGCGCCGGCGATCCCGCCGCGATTGTGGTTCGCGACCACATCGACGCCGTGCGCGGCGAGCCGCGCGTGCAGTTCGCGATCGACGACGGGCGAGTTGTCGACCGCGACGACGGCCGGACAGTGCGCGGGCAGGCCCAGCAGATGGTCGATCTGCGCCGCGGACGGCTTGTACAGCGTGACCAGCGTGCCATGTTTCATGACGGCACCTCGTAACGAAAGCGTGGCGATGCGCCGCACCGGCAGGCGGGCGGCCCGTCCTCCTTTGCCTTGCGTCTCGTCGGCGCGGTCTCGCCGGGCGCGCGTGCGCCGCGGACCGCCCGTTATTTTGCGTACAGCTTGACGACGCTCGCCGCCACGACGCGCGTGATTTCCTCCATCCGCCAGCGGATGTGCGTGTCGGTCAACGCGACGCATCGTTCGGTGTCCCGCGCGGCGAGCGCGTCGAGGATCTCCAGATGCTCGGTGAAGGCCGCGTCGCGCCGCTGGTCGACGTCGACCCATCGCACGTAGTGAATCCGCGCGTTGATTCCCTGCAGTACGCGCCCGATCTCCGCATTGCCCGACAGCGCGGCAAGCTCCAGGTGAAACAGTTCGTCCTTCAGGACGAGCTCCGACGACGGCATCCGCGGCGCGCTCTTCATCACCTGCCGCCAGAAGCGGCGCAGTGTCTTGATGTCGTTGTCGGACGCCCGCTCGCACGCGAGCATCACCGCGGTCGACTCGATCGAACGCCTCAGCTCAAAGAGATCGAACACGTCTTTCCCTTCCAGTTGGCGGATGAAGAATCCGCGATTCGGCACGAAGACCAGCAGGTTCTCTGCGACGAGCCGATTCAGCGCCTCCCGGATCGGCGTGCGGCTGACGTCGAACCGTTCCGCCAGTTCGAGCTCGTTGACCCGCTCGCCCGGCCGGATCGTATACACCACGGCCATCTGCTTCAGCTGCTCGTAAATCTCGTTGACCGTGAGGCCCGCGCGCCTGGGCGCCAGCGCCTCGCGGCCGCCAAGCACGGAATTCGCTACCATCTCGCCTCCTCCTTCGTCTGTCGGCGACCGTCATTATCGGCCATGGACCGGCCTGCGGACGCCTCTCGTGCTGCTACCGTCATTGCATCAGCAGGCGTCCGAAGCCCGGCACCGGATCGTCGACGCCGGCGAGCCGCAGCGCATGCCACGCGAGCGCGTGATTGCTCGACAACACCGGCTTGCCGGCGCGCGCCTCGATCTCCGCGAGCGCGTCGACGAGCCGAAGGCTCGTGCACGACACGAAAACTGCGTCCACCGCCGGGTCGGCGGCCAGCGCGAGCACCGCGCGCTCGATGGATGCGCGGTCGATTCGCGCCACCTCGTTGTCGTCGCGGTGCTCGAACGAGCCCGCACGCACGACGTCGACGCCGCGCGCGCGCAGGTAGGCCGCCATCGCTTCGTTGATCGAACGCTCGTACGGCGTGAGGAGCGCGACGCCGCGCGCACCCAGCGCGCCGAGCGCGACCCGCGCCGCGGTGATCGGCGTCGTGCACGCGACGCCCGGCCGCGCCTCGCGGATCCGCTCGAACACGCGCTCCTCGCCGAGCACCATCGACGCGGACGTGCAGCCGAACGCAACCACGTCGAGCCGCTCGCCGGGGCGAATCAGCTCGACGGCCGCCGCGATCCCGCCGTCCATCCGCGCGAGCGTCTCCGCGGTGATGTCGGCGGAGTTCGCGATCCGGCTCTCGTAGAATGCGACGCCGTCGAGCGCGAGCACGCGCCGCCATTCGTATTCGATCGTATGGTCGGTCGCGAGCACGACGAGCCCGATCGCCGCGCGGCGCGCGATGCCCGCATCGAGCGAGAAGCCGAAGCGCGCGTACGAACCGGCGCCGTGCTGCACAGGGGTCGAAAGAAGTTCGCTCACTGGAGTGTCATCCCGGTAATGTCGATGTCGGGCTGCCGGCCATGGATCAGGTCGGCAACGATCTTCGCGGTACCGCACGACATCGTCCAGCCCATGTGGCCGTGCCCGGTGTTGAGAAACAGGTTGCGATGCCGGGTCGCGCCGATGATCGGTGTGCCTTCCGGCGTCATCGGCCGCAATCCGGCCCAGTACGACGGTTTCGTATAGTCGGCGCCGTTCGGAAACAGCGCCTTCGCGGTCGCCAGCATGTGCGCGAAGTCAGCCGGCGTGTGGGTCGTGTCGTAACCGCCGAATTCGGCCGTCGCGGTCAGGCGCAGCCGCTCGCCGAACCTCGCCCACGCGACGAGCTGGTTTTCCTCGACGCCGCCGAGCGTCGGCGGCTCGTGGCGCGCGTCGATCGGCAGCGTGACCGAATAGCCTTTCACCGGATAGATCGGCAACCGGTAGCCGAGCCGGCGCGCGATGAACGGCGAGTATGCGCCGAGCGCGAGCACGTAGCGGTCGCCGCTCACGCGGCCCTGCGACGTCTGCACGTAGTCCACCGCGTCCGCGTTCGCGCGCATGCCGTCGATCGTCGCGCCGAAGCGGAACTCGACACCGAGCGCGCGGCAGCGCTCGGCGAGCGCGCGGGTAAACAGATGCGCGTCGCCGCTCTCGTCGGACGGGCAGTAGATCGCGCCCGCGATCTCGCCCGCCGCGCCGGCGAGCGCGGGCTCGCGCTCGATCACCGCGCGCGGGTCGAGCGTCTCGAGCGGCAGGCCGTTGTCGGACAGGATCCGCATGTTCGCGATGCCGCGCTCGAACGACGCGGGATCCCGGTACAGGTACAGCAGCCCGCCGCTGATCCGGTCGTACGCGAGCCCCTCGTCGCGGGTCGCGGACTGGAGCTGCTGCTGCGCGTAGCGGCACAGCCGCACCTTGATCGACGTGTTCCGGCGCGACCGCTCCGCCGTGCAGTTCTGCAGGAACTGGCGGCACCACGCCCACATCCGCCAGTCCGGCGACCACTTGAGGCGCAGCGCCTGCCCGTCCGAGAACAGCGACTTGAGCAGGATCTTCGGCGCACGCGGCGACGCCCACGTATAGGAATGCCCGGGCGCGATCAGCCCCGCGTTCGCGAAGCTCGTCTCGAGCGCGACGCCGTCGCGCCGGTCGATCACCACCACCTCGTCGCCTGCCTTCGCGAGAAAGTATGCGGTCGTCACGCCGACGATGCCGCCTCCGAGCACGACCGTCCTCATCGCTCGCCTCCGCTAGAACGCGGCGATCGCCGCGATTTCAACCGTGTACTCGGGAAACGCGAGCGCCGACTCGACGCATGCGCGCGCCGGCGCGTCGCCCTGCGGCACCCATGCGTCCCAGATCCGGTTCATGTCGGCAAAACTCCGGTGATCGGCAAGCCAGATGTTCGCGGACACGATCCGGCGCTTGTCGAGCCCCGCGCCGTCGAGCAGCCGGTCGATCTTGTCGAGGATCTGGCGGGTCTGGCCGGCGACGTCGAGTGCGGTGTCGTCGGCAACCTGTCCGGCAATGAACGCGAAGCCGCCCGCAACCACGAGCTGGCTCATCCGTTCGCCTGCGCCATATCGCTTGATCTCCATCGCACCGCCTCCGTTTCCGTGTCGAGTGGGTTGAATTCTAAGCATCCATATTCACAACTGTATACACTTTTTTCAAAAATATTCGACGCCGCGCCAGTCTGGCGCATATGCCCGACGCTGGTGTTTACCGTCGCTTATTTTGTGCATTTAACGCTTTAAAACAAGGCATTTTCTTACGCACATCGGTGCATTTGACGGACTTCGCCACATCCGTTCAAAAAGTGTTTGCCAACGATTTTTGTTCTGTGATTCTGTCGACACTTCTGTATTTCAAACGCAATTCAACACGCATTCAGGAGAACAAAAATGAAGCTGGGTTGCTGGAGTCTCGGGATCTGCGTCGCGCTCGGCGCGTGGGCGACATTTCCTGCGCGCGCCGACGTCAGCGTCGGCGCCGTGTTGCCGCTGACTGGCGCAAGCGCGTCGATCGGCGAGGACCAGCGGCGCGGGATCGAGCTCGCGGTCGCGAAGATCAACGCGCAAGGCGGCGTGCTCGGGCAGAAGCTGCAGGTGCAGATCGAGGATTCGGGCGGCACGGCGAACACGGCGCTCGACGCCGCGCGCAAGCTGGCGACGGTCGAGCGCGTGCCGCTCGTGCTCGGCGAATTCTCTTCGTCGGTGACGATTCCGGTCGGGCAGTTCCTCGTGCGTCAGGGCGACGTGCACATCAACATCGGTTCGTCGAGCCAGCAGGTCCGCAAGATCGGCGCGGGCTCGTTCAGCGCAATCGGGCTCGACGACCTGTCCGCGCGCTTCGCCGCGCAGGATGTGTACGACCGCAAACTGCGGCGCGTCGCGCTGATCGCGCCGAACAACGGCTACGGCCAGGGCATCGCGGCCGAGTTCAGGAAGCGCTTCGAGGCGCTCGGCGGCACGATCGTCTCGACGGTGCTCTACACCGAGGGCCAGTCGACCTACCGGCGCGAGCTGGAGCAGGCATCGCGCGCGCAGCCCGACGGCTACGTGTACAGCGCGTATGGACAGGAAGCCGCGACGCTGAACCGGCAGGCGTTCGAGATGCGCCTCAACCAGCGGCCGTGGTACGGGATCTACCTGACGATGTGCACGAGCGACACGCCCGCCCAGATCGCGCAGGGGCAAATCGGCCTGGAGGTCGCGGCGCTCGGCACAAGTGCCGACGCGTACGCGGCCGACTATCGAGCCGCCTACCACGAGGCGCCGCGCTCGGCGTTCGGCAGCTACGCGTACGACGCGACGATGCTGTCCGCCGCCGCGATCAATCGCGCCCAATCGGCCGATCCGGCGAAGGTGCGCGCGGCGCTCGCGGCCAGCCGGCCGTATACGGGCGTGACCGGCACGATCGCCTTCGACGCCGACGGCCAGCGCACGGTGCAGCCGTACGAGAAGGTCGTGTACCGGCAATCCGTCGTCGCGCGCTAGCCGCCGGGAGCAACGCGATGCTGCAATTCCTGATCGATGTCCTGATGCGCACGTCCGACCTGCTGCTCGTGTCGGTCGGCCTGTCGACGCTGTATTCGCTGATTCGCTTCCCGAACATCGCGCACGTCCAGTACGCGATGATCGGTGCGTTCGCGACCCTCGGGTTCGAGCGCGCGGGCCTGCCGTTCGCGCTCGCGACCGCCGTGTCGTGCGTGCTGGTCGGCCTTGCCGCGACGCTGCTGAACCTGTTCGTGTTCACGCGGCTGCTGCGCTCGGGCAGCGCGGTCGCGATGATCGGTTCGCTCGCCGTGTCGCTGCTCGCCGTCGCGCTGATGCTCGGCGCCGCCGGCTCGCGGCCGCTGCAGTATGCGCAGGCGGTGCGTCCGCCGCTGATGGTCGGCGGCGTCGCGATGTCGTCAGCACAGGCGGGTTCGATCGCGTGCGGCGCCGTCGCGCTCGCCGTGTTCGCGCTGCTGCTGTACCGCACCCGCCTCGGCCGAGCGATGCGCGCGCTCGCGTCGAATCGCGCGCTCGCGCTCGCAACGGGCATCGACGCGCAGCGCGTGACCAACGTGATCACGTTCGCAAGCGGCGTGCTCGCGGCGCTTGGCGGCACGATGCTCGGCGCGACCGAAAGCGTGCACGTCAACCTCGGCTACGGGCTGCTGATCCCGGTGTTTTCCGCCGCCATCCTCGGCGGCCTCGGCAATCCGCTCGGCGCGGCGGCCGGCGCGCTCCTGATCGCGTTCGCCGAAACGACCGCGCTCGACGTCGACTTCGGCGGGCTGGTCGGCCGGCCGCTCGCGTTCTTTCCGGTCGAATACGTCGGCGCCGTGTCGTTCGCGATCCTGCTCGTCGTACTCGTGTTCCGGCCATACGGGATCTTCGACAGGGAGGTGCGTCGTGTCTAGTTTCATCGTCCATCTGCTGACCGTCGCGTGCCTGTACGCGACGATGGCGCTCGGCCTGAACCTGCAGGCCGGTTACGCGGGGCTCGTCAATTTCGGCTTCGTCGCGTTCGCCGGGCTCGGCGCCTACGCTGCCGGCATCGCGTCGCAGCTCGGCTGGCCGCTGCCGGCCGCGCTCGCGCTCGCGGCCGGCGCGGCGAGCGTGCTGGCCGTCGCGATCGCGCGGCTCGGCCGCCATCTGTCGGCCGACTACTGGGGCATCGCGACGCTCGCGATCGCCGAGATCCTGCGCACGTTTGCGTTGAACGAAGGCTGGCTGACGGGTGGCGCGCAAGGCATCGGCGGCATCGCGCCGCTCTTTCCCGGGCTACGCGCGCCGTGGGCCGACCTGGCGTTCCTCGCCGTCGCGGCCGGCGGCCTCGCCGTCGCATACGCCGCATGCCGGCTGCTGACCACCGGCCGCTTCGGCCGCGCGCTGAAGGTGATGCGCGAAGAGCCCGCGCTCGCCGTCTGCTTCGGCTACGACCCGGTCGCGCTGAAGACCCGGGCGAGCGTCGCGGGGGCGCTGCCCGCGGCGTTCGCGGGCGCGCTCCTCACCTGGTACATCAGCTACGTCGGCCCGGACTCGATGGTGGCATCCGAAACCTTCGCGCTGTGGACCATCGTCATGGTCGGCGGGCTCGGCAGCCACGCGGGCGTGCTGGCCGGCGCACTCATCGTGCAGGCGGTCTACGCGGTCGCGCCGTTTCTGAAGGACTGGCTCGGCGTCGGCAGCGATCTCGCGGGCGCGGTGCGCCTCGGCCTCGTCGGCCTGATGCTGCTCGCATGCGTGCTGTGGCGCCCGCGCGGCCTTGTGCCGGAACGACTGGAGGTTCACCCATGAGCGCCCTGCTCGACCTTGAAGGCGTCACGATACGCTACGGCGACAACACCGTGCTGTCCGGCCTCACGCTGTCCGTCGGCGACGGCGAGATCGTCGGGCTGCTCGGTCCGAACGGCTCGGGCAAGAGCACGGCGCTCAACGCGATCACGGGCTTCGCTCCCGTCGCGGCCGGCGCGATCCGCTTCGCCGGGCGCCGCATCGACACGCTTGCGCCGCACCGGATCGCGCGGCTCGGCATCCGCCGGACGTTCCAGTTGCCGTCGATGCCCGCGCGCATGTCGGTGCTGGAGCTGGCGATGGCCGCGTCGTCGGCCCGTCACGGGCCTGTCGCCGCGTTGCTGCGCAGTCGTGCGACGCGCGCGCTGGAAGCCGAAACCCGCGCACGCGCTACCGCGCTGCTCGAAGAGCTGAAGCTCGCGCACGTCGCGCAGCTCGGCGCCGCGGCAATTTCGGGCGGCCAGAAGAAACTGCTCGGCATCGCGTGCGCGATGATGACCGAGCCGAAGCTGCTGCTGCTCGACGAACCGACCGCGGGCGTCCACCCCAACCTGCGCGGCGAGCTGGTCGCCGAACTGCGCCGCATCTGCGGACAGGGCGTCACGCTCGTCGTGATCGAGCACGACATGCACTTCATCCGCGAGCTGTGCGACCGCTGCATCGTGCTCGATCGCGGCGCCGCGATCGCCGACTGCCGTCCCGCCGAACTCGAGAGCAACCGGCGCGTGCTCGATGCCTACCTGGGCCGCGCGCATGCGCGCCGTCCGCTGGGGGTGTCATGATCGACGTCCGCGATCTGATCGCCGGCTACACACCCGACATCGACATCCTGCACGGGGTATCGCTATCCGTCGGGCCGGTCGACATCGTCACGATCCTCGGCCCGAACGGCTGCGGCAAGTCGACGCTCCTCAAGGCCATCGCCGGCTTCGTGCTGCCGCGCGCCGGCGCGGTCACGATGCACGGCCGCGACATCGCACGCGTGCCGGTATACCGCAAGATCCGCGAGTACGACATCGGCTTCGTTCCGCAGACCGACAACGTGTTCGGCGCGCTGACGGTTCGCGAGAACCTGATGCTCGGCGGCCACGCGATGTCCGCGTTCCCGCGCGAAGCGCGGATCGAGGAGCTGTGCGAGCAATACCCGGTGCTGCGGCGCCGCTACCGGTCGCCCGCGGGCGCACTGTCGGGCGGCGAGCGGCAGATCGTGTCGCTCGCACGCGCGCTGATGCCGCGCCCGGTGCTGCTGCTGCTCGACGAGCCGTCGGCCGGCCTGTCGCCGAAGATGGTCGACGAGGTGTTCGACGCGATCGTCAGGATGCGCGACACCGAGCACATCGCAGTGCTGATGGTCGAACAGAACGCGCTCGAGGCGCTGCGCATCGCCGATCGCGGCGTGGTGCTGACGATGGGCCGCGTTGCGCTGACGGGCACGTCGGCCGAACTGCTCGACAGCGACGAGATGCGGCGTCTCTATCTCGGCGGGCGCGCGGCATGAGCACGAACGCCGCCCCCGCTGCCGGCGCGAGCGGCGCGACCGCCACCCAGCCCGCGCGCGTGATGATCGCGCTCGCCTGCGGCTTCGTGATGGCGATGCTCGACGTGACCATCGTGAACGTCGCGCTGAAGGCGATGCAGGCGAGTCTCGACATGTCGCTGACGGCACTCGTCTGGGTGGTCGATGCCTATACGCTCAGCTTCGCCGCGCTGCTGCTGTTCGGCGGCGCGCTCGCGAACCGTTACGGGCCGCGTACGATCTATGTCGCCGGGCTCGCGCTGTTCGTCGCCGCGTCGGTGCTGTGCGCGGCCGCGCAGACGAGCGGCATGCTGGTCGCCGCGCGGCTGCTGCAGGGCGTCGGTGCCGCGCTCTTCATGCCGAGCTCGCTCAGCCTGCTCACGCTGGCGTTTCCGGCCGGGCCGTTGCGCACGCGGATGATCGGCATCTGGGGCGCACTGGTATCGGCGGCGATGGCGATCGGGCCGTGCGTCGGCGGCGTGCTCGTCGACGCGATCGGCTGGCGCGGGATCTTCTGGGTCAACCTGCCCGTCGGCCTGGCCGGACTGTGGCTCACGCGCCGTCACGTCGGGCATTCGCCGCGCCATCCCGGCCCGCTGAACACGTTCGGCCATCTGCTCGGCGTGCTCGCGCTCGCGGCGCTCAGCTATACGCTGATCGAGGGGCCGGGCGCCGGCTGGCGCTCGCCCGCCATCGTCGCCGGCGCGGCCGCGACGCTCGCTGCCGGCACCGCATTCGTGTGGCGCGAACGTCGCGCCCGCCACCGGATCCTGTCGCCCGCGCTGCTGCGCAACCCGCGCTTCGTCGCGGGCGGCCTGCTCGGGCTCGCGATCAATTTCGGCATCCTCGCGGAAATCTTCCTGCTGAGCCTTTACCTGCAGCAGACGCGCGGCGCGAGCGCGCTGCGCGCCGGCTTCGAGCTGTTTCCGCTGATGGCGATGTTCGGCATCGGCAATCTCGCGTCCGCCCGCGTGAGCGCGCGGCTCGGCCCGCGCGGCACGCTGCTCGCGGGCCTCGCGCTCGCCACGCTCGGCAGCGCCGCGCTGATCGGCATCGAGGCGATGCCCTACACGGCGCTCGCGATCGCGGTCGGCATCGCGAACTTCGGCGCGGGCCAGGCGATCCCCGCGATGAATCTCGTCGTCATGCAGTCGGCCGGCCCCGCGGACGCGAATCTCGCCGCCGCATCGCTGAACGCGAGCCGGCAGATCGGCTCGCTGGTCGGCGTCGCGATCGCGTCGGTCGTGCTGCACGCGATCGCCGACCCGGACCGCGCGACCGCCGCCGGTTTCGCGGTGATCGCGGCCGTCTACCTGGCCGGCTTCGCGATCGTGTTCCGGCGCATCGACCCGGGCTGACGCGCACGCGGGCCGCCCTTCTTCATCACAGCGAGGACATCATGCACACAGCGACTGGCCGTAAGGGACTGATTCTGGCGGGCGGATCCGGCACCCGGCTCCATCCGCTCACGCATTCGGTATCGAAGCAGCTGATGCCGGTGTACGACAAGCCGATGATCTACTACCCGCTCAGCACGATCATGCTGGCCGGCATCCGCGACGTCCTGATCATCTCGACGCCGCGCGATCTCGATGCGTTCCGGCAACTGCTCGGCGACGGCGAACAGTGGGGCATGAATTTCTCGTACGCGGTGCAGCCGAGCCCGGACGGGCTCGCGCAGGCGTTCGTGATCGGCGCGTCGTTCATCGGGCACGACGCGGCGACGCTCGTGCTCGGCGACAACATCTATCACGGTCCGGCGCTGTCGTCGCTGCTGCAGCGCGTCGCCGCGCGCACGACGGGCGCAACGGTGTTCGGCTATTACGTGCGCGACCCGGAGCGCTACGGCGTCGTATCGTTCGACGAGCACGGGCGGGCGATCGATCTCGAAGAGAAGCCTCGCGAACCGAAATCGCACTACGCGGTGACGGGTCTCTACTTCTACGACAACGACGTCGTCTCGCTCGCGAAGGAGGTGCGCCCGTCCGCGCGCGGCGAGCTGGAGATCACGGACCTGAACCGCGCCTATCTGGAGAACGGCAAGCTGAACGTCGAGATCCTCGGCCGCGGCTACGCGTGGCTCGACACCGGCACGCACGAGTCGCTGCTCGATGCGGCGAATTTCATCCAGGTGATGCAGGCACGCCAGGGGCTGCAGATCGCGTGCCCCGAGGAGATCGCGTACCGGCTCGGCTGGATCGACTCGCAACGGCTCGAAGCGCTCGCGCATGCGCTGTCGAAAAGCGGGTATGGCCGCTACCTGCTCGACGTACTGAACAAGGAGGTCGCCGCATGACGTCCGTCATCGAGACGACGCTGCCGGGTGTGCTGCTGATCGAACCGGCGAGCTTCGGCGACGCGCGCGGCTTCTTCGTCGAAAGCTATCGCGAGTCCTGGCTGCGCGACGCGGGCGTCGACGCGGGCTTCGTGCAGGACAACCACTCGCGCTCCCGGCGCGGCGTGCTGCGCGGCCTGCACTACCAGTTCCGGCATCCGCAGGGCAAGCTCGTGCGTGTGTCGCGCGGCGCCGTGTACGACGTCGCGGTCGACATCCGGCCCGGTTCGCCGCATCTCGGGCACTGGTTCGGCACCGTGCTCGACGACGTGTCGCATCGCCAGCTGTGGATTCCGCCGGGCTTCGCGCACGGCTTCTGCGTGCTGTCCGACGAGGCCGACTTCGCGTACAAGTGCACCGCGTACTACGACCCATCGTCGGACGCGGGCGTGCTGTGGGACGACCCCGACATCGGCATCGAATGGCCCGCGCTCGACGTGCCGTTCGAGCTGTCCGACAAGGATCGCCGACAGCCGCGCCTGCGCGACCGTGCGCAGGCGTCGCCCGACCTTCACGGAGCCCTGCGATGACGATCGTCGTGACCGGCGCGCTCGGCCAGGTCGGTCGTGAACTCCTGCTGCGCGCGGGTGCGCGAGCGGCGATCGGGCTATCCCGCGCGCAGCTCGACATCGCCGATCCGCGAGCGGTCCGCGATGCGCTCGCCACGCACCGCGCGACGCTCGTGATCAATGCGGCCGCGTGGACGGCCGTCGATCGCGCGGAAACCGAACCCGACGCCGCATGGCACGCCAATTGCGCGGGCCCCGCGACGCTCGCCGATGCGTGCGCCGCGGCCGGCATCCCGTTGCTGCACCTGTCGACCGACTACGTGTTCGACGGCCGCGCGCAAGGCGCGTACGACGAAGCGGCGGGCGTCGCGCCGCTCGGTGTCTACGGGCACACCAAATGGGCAGGCGAGGAAGCGGTCCGCCAGCGGCTGCCGGATGCGCACCTGATCCTCCGGATCGCGTGGGTGTTCGGCGCGCACGGCGGCAATTTCGTGCGCACGATGCTGCGGGTCGGCCGCGAGCGCGACGAACTCGCGGTCGTCGCCGACCAGTACGGCGGCCCGACGCACGCGGGCGCGGTCGCCGACGCGCTGCTTGCGATCGCGGATCGCCACCGCGCGGGTGCCACGACGCGCTGGGGCACCTACCACTTGTGCGGCACGCCCGTCACGACCTGGCACGGCTTCGCCGAGACGATCTTCGGGCAGGCACGGCGCGCCGGCCTCATCGATCGCATCCCGCTCGTGCGCCCGATCCGCACGGCCGCCTATCCGCTGCCGGCGCCGCGGCCGGCGAACTCCGCACTCGACTGCACCCGCATTCGCGAGCATTTCGGCATCGAGGCGCCCTGCTGGATCCCGGCGCTCGCCGACGTGCTCGATACCTGGAAACGAACCTCATGAGCCATCGACCGAAACATGTCCTCGTCACGGGCGGCGCCGGGTTTATCGGCGCCAACTTTGTCCACTACCTGCTCGCGACGGATCCGCAGGTCCGGATCATCAATCTCGACCTGCTCACCTACGCCGGCAGCCTCGACCATCTCGCGGGCTCGGAAGACAGCGGCCGCCACCGGTTCGTGCTCGGCGACATCTGCGACCGGCCGCTCGTCGAGAGCCTGCTGCGCGACCATGCGATCGACACGATCATCCACTTTGCCGCCGAGAGCCACGTCGACCGCTCGATCACCGGCCCGGGCGAATTCGTCCGCGCGAACGTCGTCGGCACCTGGACCCTCCTCGACGCGGCGCGCACGGTCTGGATGACGGGGCGGGACGCCGACGCGCACGCGCAGCGCCGCTTCCATCACATCGGCACCGACGAGGTGTACGGATCGCTCGCGCCGGACGATCCACCGTTCTCCGAAACCACGCCGTACGCGCCGAATTCGCCGTATTCCGCCAGCAAAGCCAGCTCCGACCATCTCGTGCGCGCGTACTTCCACACGTACGGGCTGCCGGTCACGACGACCAACTGCTCGAACAACTACGGCCCGCGCCAGCACGCCGAGAAGTTCATCCCGACGGTGATCCGCAGTTGCGTCAACGACGTACCCATTCCGCTCTACGGCGACGGCGCAAACGTCCGCGACTGGTTATACGTCGACGATCACTGCCGGGCGATCGATGCCGTGATCCGGCACGGCACGGTCGGCGAGACGTACAACGTCGGAGGATGCAACGAGTGGCGCAACGCCGACATCGTCGACCTGATCTGCTTGCTGCTGGACGTGCGCCGGCCGCAGGGCGCGCCGCACGCGCGCCTCAAGCACTTCGTCGCCGATCGCCCCGGTCACGATCGCCGCTATGCGATCGATGCAGGCAAGCTCGGGCGCGAACTTCGATGGAAGCCGGCGGAAACCTTCGAGACGGGCATCCTGAAGACGCTCGACTGGTATCTGTAGGCATCCTGACGTCACTCGACATTGCCCATCGCGTCCGTCATGCGGATCGGGGCCGTCGCACGGTGTGCGGCATCCGCGAACGGCGCCGGTCTCAGAAGTGATGCAGCAGCGCGACCCGCACGACATACTGGTTCGGGCCCGACGAGATATCGGCGGCGCCCGGAACGTATGCGTAGTCGAAGTCGGTTCCGGTGTGCGCGTTCATCGCGTGCTGGTAGACGCCTTCCACGAACACCGACGTCCGCTTCGACATGTCGTAATTGAACTTCGTGCTCAGTTGATGCCACTTCGGATTGAACGCGCCGACCGTCGAAGCGACACGAGCCTGCGTGTACGTGTATGCCGCACCGATGTAGAACGCGGGCGTGAAGTGATATAGCCCGTTCACCTCGAAATTGTCGAATTTCCACGATTTCCACGCACCGCCCGCCGGCTGCGTCGTACCGGTGAAATACGCGTTCGACGTCGGATCGTAGACGTCGACGTGCGAATACGTGAACCCGACGAGGGCATTCGAGAACGCGTAATTCACGCCGATACCGATGTTCTGCTGTGACGACGCGTCGAACGTGTTGTCGCCGGTAATCGCGCCGGTCGAATCGGCATTGCGGGCGTTGTTGATCTTCAAATATGACGCGCCGACCGTTAGCCCGCCCTGCTGATATTGCAGCGCGGCGCCATACAGACGGTTGTTCGCGAAGCCGCCCGCCTGGTTGCTGAGTCCATACATTGCCTCCGCGGTAATCCCGTGCCACACGGGCGACACGTACTTGACCGAGTTGTTCACGCGGAACGAGTAGTCCGTGTTGTCGTTGTCGTACGGATGCGAGAACAGATAGCCGGTCCAGTTGCCGTTTGCGGTGAGCGGCGAGAAAACGTCGACGCTCGGATCGTACTGACGGCCGAACGTCACGGTGCCGTAACGATCCGACGCGATGCCGACGAAGGCCTGGCGGCCGAACTCCCGGCCACCCTGGCTCATTTTTCCGTTGTTGACGTCGAAGCCGCTCTCGAGGGTGAAAATCGCCTGGTAGCCTCCGCCGAGGTCTTCGGTGCCCTTGATACCCCAGCGACTACCGTAATCGTAGCCGCTCTGCAGTTGCACGGTTCCGTGGCCGCGTGCATTGCTCGTGTAGTTGATGCCGTCCTCGATCTTGCCATACAGTGTCACGCTGCTTTGTGCATGCGCGGCGGCAGCAAGCATGGCGGCGGGCGCGATGATCCCCCAACGCTTGTTCATGACGATTTACCCCCAAAGTCTTTCGTTTGCCGGTCGCAACGCTTGTGCGCTGCGTATGCGTGCCGCGTCGAGATCTCTCGGCGATGCGACGGGCGCAGTGTAATGAGCCGTTTTTCTGCTGTTAGTCCCCTGCCGTGGAAAGGTGCTCTTCGGAACGGGGGCTGTTTGGAGGTACGGAAAACGGATAGCAGTTTCCCGACGCCGCGCGACACAAGTGGATCGAGGAACCAGGTGGCATGAACGTGTTCTTCGTTCCGGACGACGGCTCGCTGCGCACGCCGCCGCTGTCGGGCACGATCCTGCCGGGCATCACGCGCGCGTCGATTATCGAACTGGCGACGCGTGAAGGTATCGCCGTCGACGAGTTGCCGTACGCATTCGAGCTATTTGCCCAAATAATTTTGCGTGGGTAAGCTGCCTGACGCGCGCCGCCAGGAGACATCGGCACGTACCAGGAACCCGCGGCGCGATCGACCTGGGAGGATTCGATCCGCCGTCCCGATGTGGCTGCAGACATCATGAAGCACGAATCAGGCGCCGTATCCGGCGCCATCCCGACACGCAACACAAGCGCAACGCCGCACTCCGTGCTCGAAGACATCTACGGGATGATGGTCGGCATGGCCTTTGTGGTTATCGGGCTCGTCCTGCTCAAGGCGGCCGGACTTGTCACCGGCGGGATCGCCGGCATTGCGCTGCTCGTCTCGTACCTCTGTCCATTATCGGTGGGGACGATCTTCACGCTGGTCAACCTGCCATTCTTCATCTTCGCGCACTTCGTGATGGGGCCACGTTTCGCAATCAAATCGACGATCGCGAGCTGCGGCATCACGTTCGCCCTCGCGGCGATGCCCCGGACCCTGAAAATTGCCTTCGTGAACCCGCTGTTCGCGGCATTGGTGGGCGGCACGCTGTGCGGCATGGGCATTCTTGCGCTCGCGCGGCACGGCGCAGGCGTCGGCGGCACCGGTGTCGTCACGTTGTGGCTGCAGCGCGTGCGAGGCATCAACGCCGGCATTACGCAAGTGTGTATCGACGCGATGATCCTGCTGACGTCCACGCTGGTCATTCAGGCCGATCGCGTCGGCTGGTCGGCGATCAGCGCCGTCGCCATGAGCGCGATGGTCGTCGCATGGCATCGCCCGGGCCGCTATACCGGTACCGCGCCCTGAGTGCCCGGTCGACATACCGGCACATCTCGTCCAGCCGGTATTGGCAGCCTCATGCCGACGGAAGCACGGGACAGCCGTTGAACATATCGAACGCAAGTCTCCGGTGCACGGCAAGACATGAAGTCCGGCCCGCACCGCTCCACTTGACCGTCGACATTTCCGGCGTCGATCCCGTGCGCCTCGCCTGCCCGCTCACGACACCATCAACCATCGAATCAATATTCATCGCCGATTATTCAAATTCCAACACCAATCAATAAATAAAAACAGCCTCGCCGAAAATTTACGAAAACAGAGTTAATTCTAAAAATTATCGAATCAAGAAGCCGATAAATTAATTCGATTGGAATCCATCGAATCCAATCAATAGCCTGTGTTCCGCGCCGCAACATTTTGATTCCAAATCGACGAGATAAAGGAGGTGCGAAATATTATTTTTAAAACTAATTCTCACGAGTTTTTTCTTGACCAGGCCATCGCGGACTTCTCGACATTCGAGAATCAGCGATCCGGAAAAACAGGCATTTAGTTCCGGGCATGGCCATGCGGCACCAAACCGCGTTACTCCACTCATTACTATCCTAGGAAAAAACATGAACAAGATTGCGACCGTACTTTTCTCAGCCCTGATGTTCGCCTCCTCGTACGCTTCCGCACAGGCACTTTGCAAGGCCGGCAAGATCGACAAGATCGAAACCGACACGACCGGCAACCTGCTGGTGACCATTGGCGATGGCGCCTATTCTTTCAGCGCCAAGGAAGTTTACCCTCTTATTTACTCCGCATATTCCGAAAACAGAAATCTGTTTATCTACGGCAACAATTGCGCGAATGGCTCACCGGCCACCCGCTTTGCCATTCGATAAACTTTAAATAATCCGGAAATTACCGATATTCGGCGTCAGGGGCTGGATTCCATTTTTCAATCCAGCCCCATTGTTTATTGCAGTTCCAAAAATGATGAGGCATGACACACTCACGCCCGCAACGCGGCGCTTCTTTCGATTGATAAGTTCGGCGGCAGGATGTGGCCGACGCCCGTCGGCTCAAGGACCTGGAATCGGAGAACGGACTCGGCGGGGACTATTGCAATGCAACGCATGTTGGATGCGGCAGGCGATCCGGCAGCCGTTTCCAACGGCGCTGCCGGACGCCTGCCGACACCGTTACGCCTGCACGAACGCCAGCAGGTCGGCGTTGAGCACGTCCGCATTGACCGTCAGCATGCCGTGCGAATAACCCGGATACGTTTTGAGCGTGCCGTTCTGCAGCAGCTTGATCGACTTCAGCGCGGCATCGGCGATCGGCACGATCTGGTCGTCTTCGCCATGCAGCACGAGCGTCGGGACGGTGATCGACTTCAGGTCCTCGGTCTGATCCGTTTCCGAAAACGCCTTGATGCCTTCGTAGTGCGCCTTCGCGCTGCCTTCCATCCCCTGCCGCCACCAGTTCCGGATCACGCCCTGATGCACCGTCGCGCCGGCCCGGTTGAAACCGTAGAACGGGCCGCTCGGCACGTCGAGGAAGAACTGCGCGCGATTGTCGGCGAGCGCTTTCCGGAAGCCGTCGAACACGTCGATCGGCAAGCCTTCGGGGTTCGATTCTGTTTTCAGCATCAGCGGCGGCACCGCGCTGACCAGCACCGCCTTCGCGACGCGACCGGCCGGCTGGCCGTGCTTCGCAACGTAGCGCGCCACTTCGCCGCCGCCGGTCGAATGACCGATATGCACTGCATTGCGCAGGTCGAGCGCTTCGACGACCGCGAACGCGTCCGCTGCGTAGTGATCCATGTCATGGCCGTCCGACACTTGCGCCGACCGGCCGTGGCCGCGCCGGTCGTGCGCAACCACGCGATAGCCCTTCTGAACGAAGAAGAGCATCTGCGCATCCCAGTCGTCGGAAGACAGCGGCCAGCCATGATGGAAGACGATGGGCTGTGCATCCTTCGGGCCCCAGTCCTTGTAGAAGATCTCGACGTTATCCTTCGTAGTGACGTATGGCATCGCGATTGACTCCTGTGAGGTGGATGAACTCGGCGTACCGGCCGGCAGCCATTATCTGCCTTTATTGTGAAACCGTGATGCCACGGTGCGCCGCGACTGCCGATCATCTACCGACGGGAAATAAACGCCTGGGATGCGAGCGATGCCGGTGCGCCGATCGTCAACCGTCCGTCGACACCGTCACGGCCTCCCACGCACGGATTTCCGCTTCCAGCGCCGACAATTTGGTTCGCACCAGCCGCAGCGCATCGCTGCCGAGCAACAGGTGCGCGGGCGGATGTTCCGCCGCGATGATCGCGAGCATCGCCCGCGCGGCCTTCGCGGGATCGCCCAGCTGCTTGCCGCTCTTCTCCTCGCGCGCCTCGCGGATCGGATCGAAGAGCGCGTCGTAGTCGGCGATCGAGCGCGGCGTGCGCACCATCGAGCGGCCGGCCCAGTCGGTGCGGAACGAACCGGGCGCCACGGCCGTCACCGCAATGCCGAAAGGCTCGAGCTCCTTGCCGACGGTTTCGGAAATGCCTTCCAGCGCGAATTTGCTGCCGCAGTAATAAGCGATTCCCGGCATCGTGATGTGGCCGCCCATCGACGTGATGTTCAGGATGCGGCCGCGCCGGCGCGCGCGCATGAACGGCACGACGGCCTTCATCATCGCGACCGCGCCGAATACGTTCACGTCGAACTGCCGGCGCATCTCGGCGAGCGGCGCCTCTTCCATGACGCCTTCGTGCCCGTAGCCGGCGTTGTTCACCAGCACGTCGACGGGCCCGACGTTCGCTTCGATTTCCGCGACGATGCCGTCGATGCGGTCGAAATCGGTCACGTCGAGCATGCGCGCGAAAGCCGCGTGCGCGGACAGCGCCTCGAATTCCCGCGCCGCCGGCGCGCTTCTCACGGTACCGACCACCGTGTAGCCGGCCGCGAGCGCCTCCTGTGCGAGCGCGCGGCCGAAGCCGCTGCTGACGCCGGTGATGAGCATGATGTTGCCGGATGCCATGTTCGCTTCTCCCGAATGTCGATAGAAGCATGCATACTAGTCTGACGATCAACGCCGAATAAGCCAGATTCCGCTGATTTTCTTGCACAAAACTATGAGCGCCGAGCCCTCCTCCGCCCGAGATTCGTCACTGTCGTCATCACCGCGAAACCGCAAACGCCTGGTCGCGCTGCTGCGCGCGCTGGCGCCCGACGAAGGCTACAACCTGACGGCGCTGCCGAGCGTGCGCATCCTGCGCTCGAACCGCGCGCTGTCGCGCACGCCGGTGCTGTACGACCCGGGAATCGTGATCGTCTGCCAGGGCTGCAAGCGCGGCTACTTCGGCGGCGAACGCTATCTGTACGACGAACATCACTACCTCGCCGTGTCCGTACCCGTCCCGTTCAGCATGGAAACCGACGCGACGCCCGAACGCCCGCTTCTCGCGCTGTATCTGCACCTCGATTTCACGATGGCCGCCGAACTCGCGGCGCAGATCGACCGCGAAGGCGTGGCGGAACACGTGCAGGCGCCCAGAAGCATGATGTCTACGCCGATGGATGCAGCGATGCACGCGTCGGTGCTGCGCTTCGTCGAGGCGATGCAGCAGCCGCTCGAAGCCGCGGTGCTCGGCCCGGCGCTGCTTCGCGAGCTGTATTTCCGTGTGCTGACCGGCGCGCAGGGAAGCGCGATGCGCAGCGCACTCGCGATGCGCGGGCAGTTCGGCCGGATCGGCCGATCGCTGCGCGTGATCCATGCCGATTACGCGCAACCGCTCGACGTATCGCAACTGGCCGACGAGGCCGGCATGAGCGTGCCGAGCTTTCACAGCCACTTCAAGGCGATCACGCAGGTGTCGCCGATGCAGTACCTGAAGTCGACACGCCTGCATCAGGCGCGGCTGCTGATGGTGCGACAGGACCTGACGGCCGAGGCGGCCGGCTACGCGGTCGGTTATACGAGCCCGTCGCAGTTCAGCCGGGAATTCAAGCGTCTGTTCGGCCTGACACCGGCCAAGGAAACGCAGCGCATGCGCGAGAGCTTCGCGATTCCGGAGGCGTTCGAGGATGCGGTGTTCGTGTCGTCGCATTGAGAGGCGCGTGGCCGGATGGCGGCCCGGAGCAGATCAAGCGCCATCACGAACTCCGCGGATCGGACCGGCGTCAGTTCACGAACGCTTCCGTCTTCTGGAGCCCCCCAAGAAACCGCTTCAACTCCACCGTCCCCGGTCGCGCGAAGATCTCCTCCGGCGTTCCGCTCTCCCAGACCCTGCCCTGATGCATGAACACCACCTTGTCGCTCACCGCGCGCGCGAAGTTCATCTCGTGCGTGACCATGATCAACGTCATGTCGTCGCGCGCGAGTTGCTCGACGACACCCAGCACCTCGCCGACAAGTTCCGGATCGAGCGCCGACGTGATTTCGTCGCACAGCAGCACGCTCGGCTTCATCGCGAGCGCGCGCGCAATCGCGACGCGCTGCTGCTGACCGCCCGACAGCTGTTCCGGAAACGCGTCGAATTTGTCGCCGAGGCCGACACGCTCGAGCATCAGCTCCGCGATCGCGCGCGCCTGCTGGCGATGCGACTTCTTCACGACCGACTGCGCGAGCATCACGTTTTGCCCGGCGCTCAGATGCGGAAACAGGTTGTATTGCTGGAACACCATTCCGACCTTGAGCCGCAGTGCACGCAAGTCCGCATGTCGCGCGTCGACGCGTTCGCCGTCGATCGCGATCGTGCCCGCGTCGATGCTTTCGAGCCCGTTGAGCGTGCGCAGCAGCGTGCTCTTGCCCGAGCCGCTGCGGCCGATGATCGACACGACTTGCCCGCGTTCGACGGAGAAATCGATGCCTTTGAGCACATGATGGGTACCGAAATTCTTTTCGAGACCACGGGTTTCAACGAGCGGCATTCCATCTCCTTTGCAACGTGCGCGCGTAACGGGTAAGCGGATAACAGAGTGCGAAATAGATGAGCGCGACGAGCCCGTACACGACGAACGGACGGAACGTCGCGTTCGAGATCGCGACGCCGACCTTGGTCAGCTCGGTGAAGCCGATGATCGACACCAGTGCCGTGTCCTTCACGGCCTGCACGCCGAAACCGACGGTCGGCGCGATCGCGATGCGCGCGGCCTGCGGCAGGATCACATGACGCAACTGCTCGACGTAGCTCATCGCGAGGCTTGCCGATGCCTCCCACTGCCCTTTCGGCACCGCCTCGACGCAGCCGCGCCAGATTTCCGCGAGATACGCGCTCGTGAAGAACGTGAGGCCGGCCGTGGCCGCAACCCACGGCGACACATCGAGACCGATGAGCGGCAGGCCGAAGAACACGACAAACAGCTGCATCAGCAACGGGGTTCCCTGGAACACCTCGATATACAGCTTCGCGCAACTGCGCAGCACACGCGAGTTCGATACGCGCATCACGAGCAACCCGAGGCCGACGAGACCACCGGACAGAAACGACACGGTCGACAGCACGACCGTCCAGCGTGCGGCGAGCAGCAGGTTTGCCAGAATCTGCCCGAACGTGAAATCGATCATCGCGCACCTCGCACACGGCGGGAGAACAGGCGGCGCCCCATCGAGCCAAGCGCGGCGCGCAGCAGCAGCGCCATCGCCAGATACGCGAGCGCGATCACGAAATACGTTTCGAACGAGCGGAAATTGCGCGACTGGATGTAGCTCGCCGCATAGGTGAGATCGGCCACCGAAATCTGCGACACGACGGCCGAGCCGAGCATCGTGATGACGATCTGGCTCGCGAGCGCCGGAAACACCTTCGCGAGCGCCTGCGGCAACACGACGTGGCGCAGCATCTGCGCGCGCGACATCGCAAGCGCGGCGGCCGCCTCGAGATGCCCCTTCGGCACGGCGGCGACGCCCGCACGCACGATCTCGACCGAGTACGCGCCGAGATTCAGCGTCATCGCGAGAATCGCGGCCGTGTATTCGTCGATATGCACGCCGAGCGCGGGCAATCCGAAGAAGATAAAGAATAGCTGGACGACGAACGGCGTATTGCGAATCGCCTCGACGTACGCGCCGACCAACGGGCGCAGCCGCACGGCCGCGCGCGCATCGGCGCTGTACGCGGCCGCGCCGAGCACGCCGATCGAAACGCCGAGCACGGTCGCGACGGCGGTCAGCGCGAACGTAGTCGCCGCGCCGCTCGCGAACATGCCGGCGTATTCGGCAAGCTCGCCGAATCGAAGCTGATAGCTCATGACAGATGGGAAGGATCGGGTTCAGACGACGATCGCCGCGCCGTTGCAGGCACGGCGGCGATCGCTCACAGGCCGGCAGGCAACGGCTGGCCGAGCCACTTCTTCGACATCGCGCTCAGCGTGCCGTCCTGTTTCGCATGTGCGATCGCGTCGTCGATCTTCGCGAGCAGGCGTGCTTCGTTCTTGTTCACGCCGACGAAGCACGGCGAATTCTTGATCACGAACTTGACCTCGGGCCGGCGCGGCGGATTCTTCGCAAGAATCGCTGCTGCGACGATGTTGCCGGCCGCGATCAGCTGCACCTGCCCGGACAGGAACGCCTGGATCGTCGCGTTGTTGTCCTCGAAGCGCTTGATCGTCGCGTTCGGTGCGAGCTGCGACAGCGCGATCTCCTCGAGTGCGCCGCGCGTAGCGCCGACCGTCTTGCCATTCAAGTCGGCGGGCGTGCTCACTTTCACGTCGGCCGGCCCGAACACGCCCTGGAAATACGGTGCGTAGGCGGTCGAGAAGTCGACGACCTTCTCGCGCTCCGGCGTTTTGCCGAGCGACGAGATCACCATGTCGACCTTGTTGGTCGTCAGATACGGAATCCGGTTCGCGCTGTTCACGGGTACCAGCTTCAGCTTCACGCCGAGCGATTTCGCAAGCAGTTCGGCCATGTCGATGTCGTAGCCCTGCGGCTGCATGTCCGTACCAACCGAGCCGAACGGCGGATAGTCCTCCGGCACCGCGACGCGTAGCGCGCCGCTTTTCGCAATGGAGTCGAGCGCATCGGCGCGCGCGGGCGCGGCGGCAAACAGCGCCATTACGGGCACGGCGATCAGCGCAGCCAGCCATGCGCGTCGGGGGAACGGTCGGGTGATCGAATTCACGGTGAGTCTTCCTTGTCTCGTCTGTCGTCGGGCAGCGCGCAACCGTTGCGCGGCCATGCCCACTTCAGCAAAAACCGGGCCACCCCCGCTTAACGCTTCAATTGCCGGCAATTGCCTCCACATATGCCGAAACACATTCCTCATTTCGGTGCATGATTCGATGCCGAACGCCGCGGTTGCCCGTTCGCGGCGCGCGCCCATGCACCAAACCATCCGACCAGTCTGACCAGACGAATCGGCCGGCAGTCGCGGAAGGACACGTCGGCGCCCATCGGTCGATCCGGAATGCGCGAAACATCGAAATCGGAGAATCAGACGAAAGTCCAGCGCGCTCGGCATCCGCGGGCTTCGGCGGCCCCGGCTCGCCAGTCACCTTCGTTGTCCGGTAACGCACGGCGGAATCGCGGCAGACCGTCGGTCCGATTACGCTTCAGGCAGGTCCCGTTTCGAATCGCCGCCTTTCGATAGTCCTGCCAACCACCGAGCGATCCGAGACACATTCCGCCTTTGCTCAGCGCAAGCATGCAGGGGCAACACATCGTTTTCGCCGATCGGCGACTCGAGCGCGGCGAACCGACTCGCGACGAGTTCGGGCGGGAATGCGTGCCCGGCCCTGCCCGACACGCGCGCCAATGCCGCCGCCGATTCAACACTCACCTGGATGGGTCGCGGCTTCGCCTGCCCGCCGCGCGCGGCTCTGCGTTAGTATGCGGAGTGTCGTTCGGGGTCGAACGCAAACCCGCCATCGACGCGTGACATCGACAGCGAAGCCTTGCTGCAAGCCTCCATGCCCAGGAAAAAGACCAGCGTCTGGCTCAGCGGTCTCCGTCTGCTCTCCAGCCTGACGGTCTCGCGGCCGAAGAAGAGGAAAACCGTCGCGCGCAAGCCGTCGACGGTCAAGACCGCTCGCCCGGTCGCCGCGAAGCGCGTCGGCAAACCGCGCACGAGTCGCCCTCCATCGATGCGGACGGCCGGTCGGTGGATACGCTCGTTTCACTCCGCGCCGCCATTGGCCGGTCGGCTCGTCAACCATCTCACGTACGCGTTGTATCTGCCGGCTACCGCGGCGTCGCCGACGGGGCTGCCCCTCGTCGTCATGCTGCATGGTTGCCGGCAGACCGTGGAGTCGTTCGCCGCCGGTACGCGCATTTGCAGGCTCGCCGATCGGGCCGGTTTTGCGGTGCTGCTTCCCGAGCAGGCGAAGACCACGCACCCTCACCGATGCTGGCATTGGCACGAGAACCTGACGCACTCCGAGGCGCCTGCCGTCGCATCGCTCGTCGCGGCGATCGTCCGGGAATACGGCTTCAACCATCAGCGCGTCTATCTCGCGGGCATCTCGGCGGGAGCCGGCCTCGCTGCGGTTCTAGGGATTCACTACCCCGCGCTCTTTGCCGCCGTCGGTCTACACTCGGGCCCGGTGTTCGGTGTCACCAGTTCCGCCATGACCGCCATGCGCGTCATGCGCAACGGCAGTCGTGAAGATCCGCTGCGCCTGATCGAGGCGTCAGTCGACGTATCCAGCTATCCGGGCATGCCTGCCATCATCGTCCACGGTGAGCTCGATGTCGTTGTCGCGAAGCGCAACGCCGCACAGCTCGGCATCGAATTTGCACGGCTCAACCGGCTGGTCGATGCGCAAGGCGAGTTACGCGTCGGCGAACAGCGAACATACACTCGCGATGCGGTCGACTACGTGGACTTTCTGAAGACCGGCCGGCTCGTCGTGAGGATCTGCATCGTTCGAGGCCTCGGTCACGCATGGAGCGGTGGCGACCCTCGCGAAGCGTTTCATTCCGACAAGGGCCCTGACGCGACGGCGATGCTGTGGGATTTTTTTCGCCGGCAGCAGCGCGGCGCGGCATGAAGCGTCCGCCGTATCATGGGATAAGCGGCCGATTCCAGGGGCGCATTCAACCGGTCGAACGTCTGTTCCGAAATACCGACCTGCCGGATCACATCGGCCACCGGCATGCCCAGCTCGGCGTTTCCGTTTCATGACAAACCACCTCCTGGTTCAGGGTGAAGTTTGCCGCAAAACTCACTCTCTGATCGGTCCAGGATTCCTAAAGCGGATCACTGAAAGCAGGTACCGCTCAGATAAAAGAGAACTCACTTGCCAAATGGCCACAAGAAACGGCTCAGGTCAACCCCTTCTCAAATTAATGCAGCGTCAACCTCTCGATAGCATCCAAGGTCGTCCGGCCATCCAGCGAAAGCTCGAAAGATTGGATCGCGTCGGCGTCCAGTTCAAGGGTCACGGTTAAGGTCGCCAAGTCGCGTCGATACGGCGTAACGAGCCGGGCTTGCAACGTTTTGATTTTATTTGACTTATTGCTTACTTTCATGGCAATGACCCCTGCCAAGGCTTCTGCGCGATCACATAATTTATCGAACTCGTCGTCCGAACTCGCCGCAATCGCCAATTCGACAAGCTGTCCCATCGTTTGCTTTTCTTCTATCCGAATTGGACCTCGACTTTGATATCGGGCACCGTGTAACGGTTCAACGACCCAGGATATCTTCCCGCTCATCCAAACGAAAACGCCACCCGAAGGTGGCGCTTGTCGCTTTCCGAAATTCTTAGTCTTTTCCGGCTTCGACCGGACGCCGAACGCGCAGCTTCGCCCGGTACCGCGGTCGAAGTGGGCGCGCCGGCCGCGATCCTTTCTCCACGGAGACTTCCGTGTGTTCAAGTACCACCGCGAGGCCGAACTTCTGCAGCTCGACCATCTTCGGGCGCAACTTGCTCGATGCGTTCATAGCCATAGAATCCCCCCTCATCGCTGGCGGGGCGGTCACGCAACGGAATGCGGCGTCGTTTCGCGAATGGGCACGATTTCGTTGTGGCCAAATCCTTGGACGCCGCATTCAGTCTCAAAAAAAACACTTCACGGAAGCGTTATGGTTCTCCCTTCCGTGACAACTGCAGAACCAGATGCTCCTGAACCATTCTGCCAAACAATAAAAAGGCACTTGTCGTGACCGGGAGATGGGTCCCCCCATTTTTTGTTGTCTGCAGGAAACTGCCTTATGCCGTCCGCATACATTTTCGTTACCTGGCTTGTCACGTCGTATGTGTCAGTATTTACGCCATAACCTGCAAAAGATATCTTAATCATTATCTCACTCCATTAGGTAGCAAGGCGAGCCTGCAATATAATCTAAATCTTCAGAAATTGCCAAAAAAAATCTGATGCTTGCAGGTGCAAAGCGAGATTCGAAAATTGAAAAATTCGCTGGGCATACTGCCGGCTACCCCAACTGATCGCCTCGGCGCCGCACACGGAACACGAAGCGGTGCAGCCGCTTGTCCGAATCTCGTCGCGCAGAAAGTCGTCGCCGATGCAGTTGACGCAAATCGGCACGTCGTCGGGGTCGCATTGAGAAGTATTGATCATTGTAGTTTTCTCTTCTCGCGAGCGTTCCGCCGAACCTACCTGGACTGGCCGATCGTCAGCAGGCGTGGGTCATAGACAAACGGACCCTCGCTGCGAAACGATACTATTGAGTCGCGAAATTTAGGGTGGTCGGGATTCAGGACGATGTTCCACTCCGCAGGAATTAACGCAGAAGGAACCTTGAAACCGAGCTTGCCGGTAGGACCGAGCAGTTCACTCCCGAATTGCTGGCAGCGCGCAAGCGCATCCCGTTCACGCCAGTTACGTGGCAACCGTCGGCGATCTTCATCGCTAAAGTCGTCGTAGTGCTCTGGCTCATCGCGCAGTTCAAGTCGAACCATACGCAGCTCTGGAACGTCTTCAACGTCGCCACATGCACGAGATACTCAAGGGCGCACAACGCCCGCGACGACCCGAAGTAAGCCGCGCGTTGACCAGCCGGATTCCACCGTTGCCCAAAGCGGGCGGCACCTTCGCCATTTAGTGCAAGGCGACGGCCCGCCCAAGCTGCGGCGCATAGTCGGATACCACCATCGGTCAAACCAGGGCGCCGTAAGCAATCGCGTCCAACGCGCTGTATACGTCGGCTGGATCGTCGTGAGTTTGGAGCCAAGAAACCGGACTTTCGCCGCCCAGGCGGACCGACGGCCTTTCGAGCCAACGATTCGCTTTTTCCGCGCTACCGAAGACTTCGCGAGCATAGGCTCGCACAGCGCGCAGAGTTTCATCATCGTGCCGAGCTGCGGGTGATGCGGCACCCATCACCCGCAATTGGCGACCGACCTCGCGGCGCACCGCATTTGCGATCTCCGATTTGATCTCATTCGACCCCACAAACATCACCGCCCGTTTGACGCTCGTCGCGACGTGCCCGTACTTCACGTGCGGTCGGCGTCCCGTGCATCCGTGCCACGCCCTTCGCCTTCTGTCACCCGCGAAGAGAGCGCCGACGCCAGTTATTCCACCTGCTCGCATTGAGTCGAGTTCCGCCCCAGCAACGCACGCCTCCATCCCAAATAGTGATCCTCCTAACATCACGAGATTGCATTTTCACATCCAATGTGATTTTATTATCACTCGTTGCAGGCCGCCGCGACCGCGCATGCGGCGCGCCCCATACCAAGGAAGAGACGCAGATGGAGACAATCGCCGTCATCGGCAGCAACATGGTCGACCTCGTGACCTATGTCGCGCGCATGCCCGCCCGGGGCGAAACGCTCGAAGCACCGAACTTCGAGCTCGGCTGCGGCGGCAAGGGCGCGAACCAGGCGGTCGCGGCCGCACGCCTCGGCGCGCGCGTCGTGATGGTGACGAAGATCGGCGACGACGTGTTCGCCGACAACACGATCCGCAACTTCGAGCGCGAGGGGATCGACACCACGCATGTGCGCAAGGTCGCCGGCGTGCCGAGCGGCGTCGCGCCGATCTTCGTCGAACCCGATTCGAGCAACAGCATCCTGATCGTCAAGGGCGCGAACCGCCACCTGAAGCCGGCCGACATCGACGCGGCCGCGCCGGCACTCGCCGAATGCGCGCTGATCGTGCTGCAGCTCGAGATCGAACTCGACACCGTCTATCACGCGATCGCGTTCGGCGCGCGGCACGGCATCCCCGTGCTGCTGAACCCCGCGCCGGCGGTAGCCGACCTCGATTTCGAGCGGATCCGCTCCGTTGAATTCTTCGTGCCGAACGAAACCGAGCTCGCGATCGTGTCGGGCATGCCGGTCGATTCGCGCGACACCGCGGCGCGCGCCGCCGAAGCGTTGGTCGCGCGAGGCCTGAAGCACGTGCTTGTCACGCTCGGCGACAAGGGTTCGCTGCTCGTGTCGCGCGACGGCGTGCGGCACGTGCCGGGCGTGCCGGTCGACGCGCGCGATACGACGGGCGCCGGCGACGCGTATATCGGCTGCTTCGCGCGCTGCTACGCCGCGTCGCGCGATGCGATCGACGCGATGCGCCACGCATCCGCGTACGCCGCGCATTCGGTCACGGGCCTCGGCACGCAGAAGTCGTACGCCGACGCCGCGACGTTCGAACGCTTCCTCCGCGACGCCGGCCTCTGAACGGCGCCTTCATCGACGAGACAATTGGGAAGGAGACACCCATGAGCCGAGCCAGAATCGAACACACACCCGACGGCTATTACCTGACCCGCACACCGCTGTTCGCATTCACGTTGCTGTGCTGCCTGTTCGCGCTGTGGGGCACCGCCGCGAACCTGAACGACGTGCTGATCGCGCAGTTCAAGAAATCGTTCTTCCTGTCCGACTTCGAATCGGCGTTCGTGCAGTCCGCGTTCTATCTCGGCTACTTCTTCCTCGCGATCCCCGCCGCGACCATCGTGAAGAAGTTCAGCTACAAGACGACGATCCTCGTCGGCCTGCTGCTCTACACGACCGGCTGCCTGCTGTTCTTCCCGGCTGCGTCGATGGCGAAGTACGGGATGTTCCTCGTCGCGCTGTTCGTGATCGCCGCGGGCCTGTCGTTCCTCGAGACGGCGTCGAACTCGTATTCGACACTGATGGGCCCACGCGACACCAGCACGCGGCGGCTGAACATCTCGCAGACGTTCTACCCGTTCGGCGCGATGGCCGGCGTGTACATGGGCAGCTTCCTGATCTTCAAGGAAGGCGATGCGTCGCATGCGCAGCTCGCGGCAATGTCGGCGGCCGACGCGCACGTGCACCAGCTCGCGATGATCCAGGCCACGCTCGAGCCGTATAAATGGCTGATCGTCGTGCTCGTCGCGGTGTTCATCGTGTTTGCACTCACGCCCTACCCGGCCTGCAAGGGCAACGGGCCGAGCGCGGCCACGCACAGGATCGACGCGCGCGGCACGCTCGCGCGCCTGTTCGGCAACCGACGCTTCGTCGCGGGCATCGTCGCACAGTTCCTGTACGTCGGCGCACAGGTCGGCGTGTGGAGCTTCACGATCCGGCTCGCGATGCAGATCGGCGGCCTGACCGAGCGCGGCGCATCGCGCTACCTGCTCGCGACGTTCTTCGCGTTCTTCGTCGGCAAGCTGGTCGCGACGCTCGTGATGAAGCGCGTCGGGCCGGCCAAGGTGCTGATCGTCTACGGCATCCTGTGCATCGCGCTGCTCGCGTACACGATCAGCGTGCATAACATCACGGCCGTCTACGCAGCAGTGTGCGTGAGCGTGTTCCTCGGCCCGTGCTGGCCGACGATCTACGGCCTCACGATCGACGGCCTCGGCAAGGACACCGAATACGGCGGCTCGATCCTCGTGATGAGCATCGTCGGCGGCGCGGTCGTGCCGCTGATCCAGGGGCTGATCTCCGACCGTACCGGCGGCAACATGCAGCTCGCGTTCGCCGTGCCGCTCGCGTGCTTCGTCGTGATCGTCTACTACGGCTTCTACTGCCTGCGCCACCTGCCGGTCGCGACGCCCGACGCGGCAGCCGACGGCAACGCGCCCGCGCGCTACGCCGCGACGCGCACCACGTCGGGAGCGTAACCATGCGAGGCGAGATCGAACTGCGGCGCGACGACTTCCGCGACATGCCGCGCACGCTGTACCGCACCGACGGCATCACCGTCACCGCGTTCGCGTATCCGTCCGGCGTCGAGGCGCTGAAGCTCGAGAACCGCCGCGGCCACGTCGTCGTGCTGCCGTATCTCGGCCAGATGATCTGGGCCGCCGCGTTCGACGGCCGCGACCTGACGATGAAGCACATGTTCCGGCAGCCGAAGCGCGCGGCGTCGATCATCGATACCTACGGCTGCTTCATGTTCCACAGCGGGCTGCTGCGCAACGGCTGCCCGGGCCCGGACGACACGCACGCGCTGCACGGCGAGATGCCGTGCGCGCCGATGGATCGCGCGAGCCTGATCGTCGGCACGGATGCGCACGGCGCAACGGTCGAAATGACCGGTGAATACGAATACGTGCAGGGCTTCGGCAGCCACTACGTCGCGCGTCCGTCGGTACGGCTCGCGGAACACGACGCGCAGATGACGATCGCGATGGACGTGACGAATCTCGGCGGCGCACCGATGGACCTGATGTACATGGCACACCTGAACTATGCATACGTGCCGGGCGGCCGTTTCGTGCAGTGGTTGCCGCGCGGCGGGTTGCGATTGCGTGAAAGCGTGCCCGCGCACGTGAAGCCTACCGCCGCGTGGCGCGACTACACGGCCACGCTCGCACGCGAACCTGAACGGCTCGCGACGCTCGATGCGCCCGCGCTGTACGACCCCGAGATCGTGTTTTTCATGAACGGTGCGGAAACGGATGCAGACGGCGTCGCGCATTTCCTGCTCGCGCATCCGGACGGCGGCGCATTCCATACCTCGTACCGCCCCGAACAGTTCCCGCATGCGACGCGCTGGATCCTGCACAACGCGGACCAGCAGGTCGCCGCGTTCGCGCTGCCGTCGACCTGCGAGCCGGAGGGGTATGAAGCCGAACGCCGCAAGGGCCATGTCGCGACACTCGCGCCGGGCGCGACGCGCCGCTTCGACGTGGTGACCGGCTACCTGAGCGCGGCGGAAGCACGCGATGCGTGAAGCGATGCGCGGCCGCGTTGCGTCAGGTCACGAGCGCAATCCCGTGTTCGCGGATCGCCGTTTCGTAGCGGCTGGCCAGTTGCCCGTCGGAGATCACATAGTTGAAGTCGGTCAGTTCGGCGAAATAGGCCGCGCGCACTTCGTCGAACTTCGTGTGGTCGACGAGCAGGAAGCGGTTCTGCGCGCGCGCCATCACCTTCTTCTTCGCGTCGACTTCGTGGAAGTTGAAGCACGTGACGCCGCAGCGGTCGCTCACGCCGGCCGCGGAGATGAACGCCTTCGACACGCGCACCGTGTCGAGGATGCCGGTTTCGGCGACCGACTCGAACACCATGTTCTTGCGGTGATACGCGCCGCCGCACAGGATCACGCTGCAATGCGGCTTTTGCTGCAGCTTCGCGAACACGTTCAGCGAATTGCAGACGGCCGTGAATTCGAGGTCGTCCGGAATGAAGTCGACGATGAACGGCGTGGTCGAGCCGCAGTCGACGAAGATCGTGTCGCCGGTCGTCACGAACTGCGCGGCCAGCTTGCCGATGCGACGCTTTTCCTCGGTCTGACGGTTGTTCTCGGCGCTGATCAGGTACTCGCCGATGTCGCTGCGCTGCGCGGCGAAATGGCGCGTCACGTAGCCGCCGATCAGGCTCAGGCCGTGCGGGTTGTCCGCGAGATCGCGGCGGATCGTCATCTCGGACACGCCGAACAGCTCGGCGACTTCCCTCAGATGAATCGCGTTCTGCCCTTGCAGCACGTTCATCAGCGTCTTGATCCGTTCGCCCTTCTTCGTTTCCATGCCTGTATCCTGCGTGCCTGTCGCACTCGTCGCTCGTCGTGCCGAGCGCGCGAGCCCGGCCGGAATGTCGTATTTGTAACAAACCGATGTGAAAACATCAACTTTCCGTGTGCCTTTCCGGCACACGATCCGTGGAGTCCTGAAACATGCCGCTTTCCAACGCCCAACTCGCCCAAACCATCGATCACACGCTGCTCGCGCCCGACGCGAGCGACGCGCAGATCCGCGAACTCTGCCGCCAGGCGGCCGCGCATCGCTTTTACTCGGTCTGCGTGAATTCGGCGAACGTGCCGCTCGCCGCACGCGAGCTGGCCGATACCGGCGTGCTCGTCTGCGCGGTGGTCGGCTTTCCGCTCGGTGCGGCGCTGTCGGCCGCGAAGGCATTCGAGGCGTCGGCTGCGATCGCGGCGGGCGCCGGCGAGATCGACATGGTGATCAACCTCGGCGCGCTGAAGAGCGGCCGCGCCGACGACGTGAAGGCCGACATCGCGGCCGTGCAGCACGCATGCGGCGCGGTGCCGCTGAAGGTGATCCTCGAGACGGGGCTGCTGAGCGACGACGAGAAGGTGCGCGTGTGCGAGATGTGCCGCGATCTCGGCGTCGCGTTCGTGAAGACGTCGACCGGGTTCGGCCACGGCGGCGCGACGCTCGCGGATGTCGCGCTGATGCGCCGCACGGTCGGGCCGGACCTCGGCGTGAAGGCATCGGGCGGCGTGCGCGACCGCGCGGCCGCGCTCGCGATGCTCGAGGCCGGCGCGACGCGGCTCGGCACGAGCTCGGGGGTGGCGATCGTCACCGATCGGAGCGGCAGCGATTCGGCGTACTGACGCGCGAAGGGCGAGTGCCCGAACCGGACTGTCAGCGGCGGTGTCGAACTCCATTCACCGCCACGAGCCGTTCGTCCGTCACCGCGGCAAGCCACGAAGCGTGGATCCGCATTCGGCTTGCCTGCCTCGGGAGGCGAGCCAGAGCGCAGCTCCGGTCCAAAAAATCAACCGATCATCCGCAAATCACGGCCACCGTCGGCGACTTGCGAAACGTGCGTATCCGCTATCGGCCGGATCGCGAGCGGCTCAATTCCACGCATGGCGCGCCGGACGCACGCCGTTCAGGTAGTAGTTGCCGACGAGGTGATACTTCCACCGCACCGGATCGTGCAATGTATGCGTGCGCGCGTTGCGCCAATGCCGGTCGAGATTGTGCTCGGCGAGCGTCGACTGCGTGCCGGCCAGCTCGAACAGCTTCTCGCCCGCGAGCAGCGCGATCTCGGTCGTCAACACCTTCGCTTCGCCGACCGCGACCGACGCGCGCGCGACATCGTCATCGGTCACCGTGCCGCGCGCGCCGATCTCGTCGAGCGTGCGCGCCGCGCGTTCGAGCAGCGCTTCCGCCGCATGAAGCTGAATATGCAGACGGCCGATCTCGCGGAGGATCAGCGGATCGTCTGCCGCCCGTTCGACGCCGCTGTCGACCCATGGCCGCGTACGGGTGCGCACGAACACCAGCGTATCGTCGATGGCCGCTTTCGCGATGCCGGCATCGATCGCCGCCTGGATGATCTGCGACAGCGGGCCGTTGAGCGTCGGCTCGTCCGATACGCGCTGCGCGGGCAGTACATGCGACGCGGGCACGCGCACGCCGTCGAGCACCACCGTGCCGCTCGCGGTCGTGCGCTGCCCGAACCCCGACCAGTCGTCGATCACGGTCAGCCCAGGCGTCGGCTGCGGCACGTATGCAAGCCACGCGTGCTGCGCATCGTCGAGGCCGAGCACCGGCACGTAATGCGCGAACAGCGCGCCCGTCGAGTAGAACTTCGTGCCGTCGACGACATAGTCGTCGCCGTCGCGGCGCACGCGCGTCTTCAGATCGAGCACGTGCTTCGTGCCCTTCTCCGAGAAGCCGTTGCCGAACCGCTTGCCGCTCAGCACTTCCGCGAAGAAATAGCGCTTTTGCGTATCGGTGCCAACCAGTGCGATCACGTCGACCAGCCCGAAATGGTTCTGCGGCAACTGTCCGAGCGACGCATCGGCCGCCGCGACGATCTTGATTACCTCGGTGAGCGTCACATGCGATACGCCCGCGCCACCGTATGCCTTCGGCACCGTGATCGCCCATAGCCCCGACTGCGAGAACCATTCGATCTCGTCGCGCGGCAACCGGCGCTCCCGATCGCGTTCGGCGGCGCCTTCCGCAAGCCGCTGCGCCAGCACATGCGCGGCCGCGATCGCCTGCGCATCGTCGGCGATCACTCGGGCCGCTTGCGGTTTCGCTTCGGCCGGCCGCTCCTGAATCGTGGCGCTCGTATCTGACATCGGGCTCTCCTGTCGAATGGCGAAAGCATTCAATCTAGCAGTGCGCTGCAGGTCGGCAAACCGAGCGATTCTCGTAACGATATTCCTTCGGATCACAAACGATATCGAGAATCACGTACGCGGCATCATGCTTCAGCTTCGCAATCGATGCCCGAACGGCGGAGCGTCCCCAGCCGGTCCGCGTAATGCTCATCGACGATAACGATCTGCGAATCCGTTATTGGAACGCACGCCCCGCGCTTCCTATACTGGCCTCCCGGCGCAAACGGCCCCGCCCTTCGAGGAAATCCGCATGACTTCGTCGCACGCAGACACCGACCTTTCCACCGGCACCGACTACGACGCACTCGCGAGCCGGTTCCGGCCGATATTCGACCGCATCGCTGCTGGCACCGCCGAACGCGAACGCCGCCGCGAACTGCCGCACGAAGCGATCGGCTGGCTGAAGGCGGCCGGCTTCGGCGCGGTGCGGCTGCCGGTACGAGACGGCGGTGCCGGCGCATCGCTGCCGCAGTTGTTCCGGCTCTTGATCGAGCTCGCCGCCGCCGATTCCAATCTGCCGCAGGCGTTGCGTGGACACTTCGCGTTCGTCGAGGACTGGCTGAATGCGCCGCCCGGACCGCAACGCACGGCATGGTTCGACCGGTTCGCGAGCGGCCAGCTCGTCGGCAACGCGTGGTCGGAGGCCGGCGACGTGCCGCTCGGCCAGACCATCACGAAGGTGTCGGAGCAGAACGGCCGGCTCGTGCTGAACGGGCGAAAGTTCTACAGCACGGGCAGCCTGTTCGCCGACTGGATCGACGTGTTCGCGCAGCGCGCGCACGACGGCAGCGACGTGATCGTCGCCGTCGCGACCGCGCAGCCCGGCGTGATCAGAGAAGACGACTGGGACGGCTTCGGCCAGACGACCACCGGCAGCGGCACGACGCACTTCGAGAATGCGACGGTCGACGCCGACAACGTGATCGACTTCGCACGCCGCTTCAAGTACCAGACCGCGTTCTACCAGCTCTTCCACGTTGCGACGCTGGCCGGCATCGGCCACGCGATCGTGCGCGATGCGGGCGCGCTCGTGCGCACTCGCACCCGCGTGTACAGCCACGGCAACGCGCCGCGCGCGGGCGACGACGCACAGCTGCAGCAGGTGATCGGCGAGATCGCATCGTGGGCGTATGCGGCCGACGCGCTCGCGCTGCGCGCCGCGCAGCCGCTTCAGCTCGCCTACGAAGCCCGCTTCGGCGGCGACGAACAGGCCGAGCACGACGCGAACGTCGCGGCCGAAATCGAATCCGCGCAGAGCCAGCTCGTCGTGTCCGAACTCGTACTGCGCGCCGCGACACGCCTGTTCGACGCGCTCGGTGCGTCCGCCACGCGCAGCACGACCGCGCTCGACCGACACTGGCGCAACGCGCGCACGGTGTCGTCGCACAATCCGCTCGTCTACAAGGCCAGGATCGTCGGCGACTGGGTCATCAACGGCCGCACGCCGCCGTTCGTCTGGCGCGTCGGCAACGGCACGAGCGCCGGCGCGGAACCGGGAGTCGCGCGATGAGCAAGACCATTCGCTTCAACGCGTTCGAGATGAACTGTGTCGGCCATCAGTCGCCGGGGCTGTGGGCGCATCCGCGTGACCGTTCGTGGCAGTACAAGGACCTCGATTACTGGACCGACCTCGCCCGCATCCTCGAACGCGGGATCTTCGACGCGATCTTCATCGCGGACGTGATCGGCTATTACGACGTCTACAAGGGCAGCAACTACCACGCACTGCACCAGGCCGCGCAGATTCCGGTCAACGACCCGCTGCAGCTCGCGGCGCCGATCGCGATGGCGACCGAACATCTCGGCATCGGCATCACCGCGTCGACCACGTTCGAGCACCCGTACACGTTCGCGCGCCGGCTGTCGACCGCCGACCATCACACCAAGGGCCGGCTCGCGTGGAACATCGTCACGTCCTATCTGGAAAGTGGCGCGAAGAACGTCGGCGATCACGGCTTGCGCACGCACGACGACCGTTATGCGGTCGCAGCCGAATACGTCGAGGTGCTGTACAAGCTGTTCGAGGGCAGCTGGGAAGACGGCGCGGTGGTGCGCGATCGCGACGGCCGCGTGTTCACGCATCCCGAGAAGGTGCACGAGATCGGCCACAAGGGCCGCTTCTTCGACGTGCCCGGCTATCATCTGTGCGAACCATCGCCGCAGCGCACGCCGGTGCTGTTCCAGGCCGGCGCGTCCGGCCCCGGCAAGGCGTTCGCCGCGCAACACGCCGAATGCGTGTTCGTCGCCGCGCCGACCCGCGAGCAGCTCGCGCGCTACGTGGCCGATGTGCGCGCGCAGGCCGCCGCCGCGGGCCGCGATCCGCGCAAGGTGCTGATCTACAACCTCGTCACGGTGATCGTCGACGAAACCGACGCAAAAGCACAGGCCAAGTTCGACGAGTACCGCCGCTACGTGTCGTACGACGGCTCGCTGGTGTTCATGTCCGGCTGGACCGGCATCGACTTCGGCCAGTATGCGCCGGCCGATCCGGTCAGGCGCGTCGAAACCAATGCGATCGTGTCGGCGGTCGAGCACCTCGCCGGCGGCGACACCGCGTGGACGATCGAGGCGCTGGCGGCATGGGGCGGCATCGGCGGACTCGGCCCGGTGTTCGTCGGGTCGGCAGCGACCGTGGCGGACATCCTGCAGGAATGGGTTGCCGCAACCGACGTGGATGGCTTCAATCTCGCGTATGCGGTCGCGCATGAAACCTTCGAAGACATCGTGCGCTTTCTCGTTCCGGAGCTGCAACGGCGCGGCGTCTATCCGACGCAGTATGCGCCGGGCACGCTGCGCGAGAAACTGTTCGGCGGCACGGCGCGGCTGCCGGACGAGCATCCGGCCGCGCAGTTTCGCGATATCGAGCAGGTCAAGCGCGATGCCGGGCGGGAGACCGTCAGCGCGTGACGGCAAGGTCGAAGCCGGCTTGCCCGCATTCTGCGGCGACCGGCTTCAGCGCAAACGGCTTCGTGCGGTCCGACGAAGCCGTTGGTATTTTCCGGGGCGGTGAACGCTCCTCCGCCAGCGTTTACGCGGCGCTTTCGTCGTCGATGTCGCGCGCCGTCGGCTCGTAACGCACGATCAACAGAAACACGATCGGCGTGACCGCACTGATCGCGACGACCCAGAACATATCCGTACCGAGACGGGCCTGCAGGATCGGCAGCACGAACAGCGCAAGCGCCTGGCCGATGCCGCACAGCGAACGCCCGAAGCCGACACCGGTGCCGCGGATCGCCGCCGGGTAAGACAAGGTGGGATAGATCATCATCTGCGCACCCGGCCCGAAACCTTCGGCGAACAGCCAGGTGCCGAGCATCAGCAGCACGATGCCGACCGCGAGCGCGCCGTGCGGATGCCCGGCCAGCGCAAGCGCGACAAGCGCGACGAACTGCAGCGCGAAGCCCGTGATCGCGACATGACGCGACGGATATCGATACGCGAGGCGCATGCCCAGCAAGCCGCCGGTAAACGCGAACAGAACGTTCAACGCGAGCGACGCCGCGATCGTCTCGAACACGCCCGCACCGAGAAACTGCGACAGGATCGACGGCAGGAAGAACGCAATCGCCGTGTACTCGAACGGGATGCACAGGTTCATCACGCTGGCGACGATCGTGCGCCCGAGATACGGGCGCTGGAACAGCACGCGAATCCGCACGGGCGGCTGGCTCGGCTCGCGTCGCGCATCCTCCGCTTCGTGTGCGTGTATGCCGTACGACTCGCGAAGGATTCGCGCGGCATTGGCCAGGTCGCCCTGGTTCGCGGCCCATAGCGGCGACTCGTTCATGAAACGATTCCTGACCAGAATGATGACGAGCGCGGGCACCGCGCCGAAGATCAGCGACGCGCGCCAAAGCCAACCCGCGTGCTCGGCCGGCAACAGGAAATACAGGCCGAAGATCAGCAGGAAACAGACCGACGACGCCACGTACCACATCGGGCACCACGCGGCGAGCCGCGACGCCTTGTTGCCGCGGCCGCTGAACTTCGAGAATTCCGCGAGAAACGCCATCGCGACAGGCAGGTCGATGCCGACACCGAGCCCCATCACGAAGCGTGCGCCGATCAGCACCCAGACGTTCGGCGCCAGCCCGGCCGCGATCGCGGCGATCACGAAAAACAGCATGTCGGCCATGAACACCTGATAACGACCGATCCTGTCGGTCAACCATCCGCCGATCAGGCTGCCGAAGATCGTGCCGATCATGATCGCCGAACCGACCAGCCCGATCAGCGCGGGCGTCAGACCGAACTCGCGCGCGACGTCGTCGATGCCGTAGGACAACGTCGTCAGGTCGTACGCATCGAGAAACACGCCGCCGAGAGCGAGCAGCACGATCATCCGCGCATGGCTGACGGAGCTGTCCGTCGTATTGATCAGGCGCGCCACGTCGCTCGCGGAGCGGATAGGCGCGGAAACCGGCGTGACCGCGTTCAGATCGATCGAACTCATCGCTTTCCTTTGTTGCGCCGAATGCTCGGCGATATCCACGGGAGCCAGGAACCCAGCACGCGCATTCGCTGTCGACAGCGCATGGAGCGAATGCCCAACCGTCGGCACGTACTGTCGTCGAGTTCCGGCAGCGGAGATTCTGTTCTCGCGATCCGGTTATCCCAAGCGATATAAAGCGATAAATTATTCGGTGTGCGTCATAAAGTTGCTCGTCGCGTGCGCTTAGCAGCAGCGTGCATGTGCAATCGTGGATTTCTTCGTTATCGATTCGCCGGCGCTTCGGTACATTGGACGGTCATCCTGCCTGTTCGCGGCGCGTTGCCGCTCTTCCGGAGATTCCCCGATGAAGCTGTCCTGGTCCCGCGCATGGCAATCCGCGGCCGTCGTCGTTACCGCATTCGCCGGTCTCGTATCGATGCACGCACGTGCGGCAACCCCCGCGGAAATCCGCGTCGACTATGCGTACTACTCGCCTGAGAGCCTGGTGATTCGCCACTTCGGCTGGCTCGACGACGAGTTCAAGGCCGACCGCACGTCGATTCGCTGGGTGCTGAGTCTCGGCAGCAATCGCGCGCTGGAATACCTGAACAGCGGCGCGGTCGATTTCGGATCGGCCGCGGGGCTCGCGTCGGTGCTCGCCCGGGCAAACGGCAACCCGATCCGCGCCGTATACGTGTTCTCGCGCCCCGAGTGGACTGCGCTCGTGGTCCGCAAGGATTCGCCGATCCGCTCGCTCGCGGACCTGAAGGGCAAGAAAATCGCGGCGACGCGCGGCACCGATCCGTTCCTGTTCACGCTGCGCGCGTTGCACACGGCCGGCCTGACGCGCGACGATGTGGAGATCGTGAACCTGCAGCATCCGGACGGGCGCACCGCACTCGCGAACGGTCAGGTCGACGCATGGGCCGGTCTCGATCCGCACATGGCCGCCGCCCAGCTCGACGACAACGCACGCCTGCTGTACCGCAACGTCGCATTCAATACGTATGGGTTCCTGAACGTCCGCGACGCATTCGCCAGCCAGTACCCGCAGGCGGTCACGCGCGTGCTGAAGGTATACGATCGCGCACGCCAATGGATCATCGCGCATCCGGCCGACACCGCACAGATCGTCGCCGACGAATCGAAGGTATCGCTGCCGGTCGCGAAACTGCAGCTTCAGCGCAACGACTTTGGCGACCCGGTGCCGGGCGATACCCAGCGCGCGGCGCTGAAGGCAGCGGCACCGGTGCTGACGGCCGAACAGCTAACCAAGCCAGGCGTCGATCCCGCGAAGGTTGTCGATACGCTGATCGATCCGGCATTTGCGCGCCCGCTCGTCGCCGCGTCGCACTGAGGTGCCCCCGATGACGGACACCGCTGCCCGCGACGACGCACTCGCGCCCCGCCACGCCGAATCGCCCCGCGCGAGCCGGCGCGACCCGCTTCGCGCGTGGCGCGTCGCGGGCCTCGCGCTGCCGTTCGCCGCGCTCGCGCTGCTGGAATATGGCGTGCGGCACGGCTGGCTGCCGGACCATCTCGTCCCGGCCCCGAGCGAGATTCTCGATACGCTCGCCCGGATGGGCATCACGCGCGTCGCGCGCCATATCGGCGCGAGCACGCTTCGGGTTGCGTCGGGTTTCGCGGCCGGTGCCGGGCTCGCGCTCGTCGTCGGCGCGGCGATGGGCCTGAGCCGACGGATCGACGCGCTGCTGGAGCCGACGTTCCAGGCGCTGCGCGCGATCCCGTCGCTCGCGTGGGTGCCGGTGCTGCTGCTGTGGCTCGGCATCGATGAAGCGCCGAAAATCACGCTGATCGCGATCGGCGCGTTCTTTCCGGTTCATCTGGCGGTGGTCGCCGGGATTCGCGACGTCGACCGCAAGCTCGTCGAGCTCGGCGCGGTATACCGGCTTGGCCCGATCGCGCTATTCCGTCGAATCCTGCTGCCGGCCGCGCTGCCGCAAATCGTTACCGGCCTGCGTACCGGCCTCAGCCTTGCGTGGATGTTCATGGTCGCCGCGGAGCTGATCGCGGCAACGCGCGGCCTTGGCTTCCTGTTGAGCGACGGCCGGGAAACCGGGCGCCCCGATCTCGTGTTCGGCGCGATCCTGCTGCTCGCGTTGCTCGGCAAGCTGACCGACGGCGCGATGCGGCGCATCGAGTCGCACTGGCTCTGCTGGCGCGACGCGTTCGACAACACGCCGCGCGAGGCGTCGAAATGAGCACGCTTCCTTCTGCGCACACGACGGCGGGCACCGATGCGCCGCTGCTCGACCTGCGGATCGCCAGCAAGCTTTACGGAGATCGCACGATCCTCGCCGGCATCCCGCTGCAGGTCGCCCGCGGCGAGATCGTCTGCATCGTTGGCCCAAGCGGTTGCGGAAAAAGCACGCTGCTGCGAATCGTCGCCGGTCTCGACACGGACTTCCGCGGCAGCGTGAAGCTCGACGGAATGGCGCTCGACGGGCCATCCCCGCGCGTCGGCGTCATTTTTCAGGAACCGCGGCTGCTGCCGTGGCTATCGATCGCGGACAACGTCGGCTTCGCGTCCGGCCCGCGAGGCGGCCGCGAGCCGACTGTCGCACGGCTGCTCGACGAAGTCGGCCTCGCCGGCGCCGCGCGGCAGTTGCCGGTCACGTTATCGGGCGGGATGGCCCAGCGCGCCGCGATCGCGCGCGGGCTGTTCGGCGAGCCTGACCTGCTGCTGCTCGACGAACCGTTCAGCGCGGTCGACGCGATCACCCGCATGCGGTTGCAGACGCTGCTGCTCGATGTGGTTCACCGTCACCGGATGTCCGCGATCGTCGTCACGCATGATCTCGACGAGGCACTGTATCTCGGCGATCGCGTGCTGATGCTCGCGCCGAACCCGGGCCGCGTCCACGACGAGATCCACGTCGCGGTCGCGCAGCCGCGCGATCGGCGCGACCCGTCGCTGGCCGCGCAACGCGCGCGGCTAATGGACGCGTTCCAGCGTTTTCACGATCGTACGGACGGCGCGGAGCACCAGCCGCACGCCCCTCATACCCGTCAAACATCCGTATTCGGAACCTGCGCCGACTGAATCACGACCAGCCTGTCCCCCATCTCGATCCGGCACGAGGGGCGGCCGGCATCGTCAGCGCCCGGCCGCCGCGGGCTGCCGGAACGACGCGCCATACGCACGATCCGGCAGGCGATCGCCGCCGCCCAGGCGCGAGCGGAACGTCCCGCCCGGCGACGTCGTCCGGTACAGGCCGCGCTTCCTCAACTCCGGCACGATCAGTTCGGCGAAATCGTCGAGCGTGCCGGGGCTGATCAACGGATTGAGCATGTAGCCGCTCGTCGTCGACTGCTGCGCGTGCTCGGCAAGCTGGTCCGCGACTTCGTCCGGCGAACCGACGAGGATCAGGTCGGTGCCGCGCGTGACGTTCGCGAACTTGCGCCGCACGTCGCCGGCCGTCAGCGGCTTGCCGCTGCCGTCCGGTCGCAGCACGTAGGACGTCAGCCCTTCGGTCTGCGTCGTCAGCGGCTCGTCGTCCGCATAACGATCGATGTCGATGCCGGTGTCGCCCGCGTAACTGACGAGCTGCGCCTGCAGGTGATAGTGCTGCTGCAGCGCATGGTATTTCTCCTTCGCGTCGCTCGACGAGCGCGCCGTCACGATCCGCAGCACCGTCAGCGCCTTCACGTCGTCCGCCGCGCGGCCGTTTTCGACTGCAAGCCGGCGGATCTCGTCGAGGCCTGCGCGGATCTCGTGCGGATTCGACTTCGCGACGAATACCACTTCGGCGTGCTTCGCCGCGAATTGCCGTCCGCGCCCGGACCAGCCCGCCTGAATCAGCACCGGCGAGCGCTGTGGCGACGGCGCGCACACGTGCGGACCATGCACCCGATAGTACGCGCCTTCGTGTGCGATCGGCCGCACACGATCGCCGCGCGCATAGCGCGGCGCCTGCTTGTCCGCGACGACCGCGTCGTCCGCCCAGCTGCCTTCCCACAGCTTGTACACGACGTCGAGAAACTCCTCCGCGCGTGCGTAGCGTTCGTCGTGGCCGATCATCCGGTCTAGCCCGAAATTGCGCGCCGCGCTCGTCAGGTAGGACGTCACGATGTTCCAGCCGATCCGGCCGTTGCTCAGGTGATCGAGCGTGCTGAAGCGGCGCGCGAGCGCGAACGGATGTTCGTAGGTCGTGCTCGCGGTCACGCCGAACGCCAGTCGCTCGGTTTGCGCGACGAGCGCCGGGATCAGCATCATCGGATCGTTCGCGGGCGCTTCGACCGCCCACTGCAGTGCGGCGTCGGCCGACCCGCCGTACACGTCGTACAGGCCGAGCACGTCCGCGAAGAACAGCATGTCGAGATCGGCCTGCTCGGCCTTGCGCGCCAGGTCCGACCAGTACGCGAGCGTATTGGCGCGCAGCCGTTCGTCGGCGGGATGGGTCCAGAGGCTCGGCGCGCCGCCGCAGCCGACGCTGGCTTGTTCATAGAGGGAAAACAGCAGGGGTCGAGGATCGGACATCGTCATGCTCAATGCGGAACAGGGGAATCAGTTGGGTGCCGCCCACACGCCCGACGACGCGTTACGTGCGCGCGCGGGTGCGCGGTCGTCCGACTCGCGCGTCAGGTAGCGGTTGAGGCGTCTCTCGAGACGGGCGGCAGGAATCGTCAGCAGCGCGACCAGCACGACATAGACTATCGCCGCGCCGGCCAGCGGTTCGTATACGCGCAACGTCTCGAACCGCAGCGTATTGGCCGTGCCCATCACGTCGAACACCGTGACGGTCGACGCGAGGACGGTCGATTTCAGCAGCAGGATCGCTTCGCCAGTGAGCGCGGGCAGCGCGAGCCGCCACGCGCGCGGGCCGACGATGCGGCGCAGCACACCCGCGCGCGTCATTCCGTACGCATAGCCGGCCTCGATCTCGCCGGCCGGCACGCCGGCGATCGCGCCGCGCAGGATCGTCGCGACATACGCGCTCTCGTTCACGCTCAAGGCAACGACGGCATACCAGAACGCGTCGCGCAACAGAGGCGACGCCCAGCTGTCGCGCATCCATTCGCGCGGCACGATCTGGCCGAATCCGTAGTACAGCAGATAAAGCTGCACCAGCATCGGTGTGCCGCGAATCAGCATGATCCAGCCGCGTGCGGACCAGCGAAGCGGCGCCCGGCGTGCGCCGGCGGCCAGCGCGAGCGGCATGCCGAGCAGCACGCTGGCCACGCCGGACAACAGCATCAGCGCGAGCGTCGTAGGCACCGCGGCGAGCAGCTTCGGCATCACCGTATCGAGCAGGAACGGCAGCGAGAAGCTCATGCGGTTGCGCTCGTTGCGCCACGGTTCGCGTACCGTTCGAGCGCGGCGAACAGCCCCGTCGACGTGACGCTCAGCAGCAGGAACAGCGCCGCCGTGACCAGATAGAAGAACACGTAGTGCCGGGTCGCGCCGGCGGCGAGCTGGCTCGCCTTCAGCAGATCCGTAAACGATCCGAGCACGCTGATGAACGACGCATCCTTGGTCGCGTTCAGCCACACGTTGCCGACACCGGGCAGCGCAAGCCGCGCCGCGGCCGGCAGCCGGATGCGTCGCAACGTCTGCCACGGCGTCATTCCGTATGCATGCGCGGCTTCGATCTGGCCGATCGGCACGTTGACGAGCGCCGCGCGGAAGATGTCGGTGAGATAGGCGCCCTGGATGAAACCGAGCGACATTGCGGCGACGAGGAACGACGGAAACGCGAAGCCGTCGGGCACCAGGCCGCCGTGGCGCAGCGCGGCCTCGACGGCGGGCGCGAGCGCATAGAACGCGAGCAGCAGGCACAACAGCTCGGGCAGCGCGCGCACCAGCGTCGTGTAGAGCCGGATGAGCCATGCGAGCGCCGCGTGCCGCGACAGCTTGCCGAGCGCGCCGGCGATGCCGAACAGCGTGCCTGCACCGAACGACGCGGCCGCGACGCCGAGCGTCAGCGCGAACGCGCTCGCGAAGATGCGGCCGTAACCGCCGTCGCCGAATGCGAGCAGCGCCAGCAACGAATCGTCTGCGGCCATCGGTTCAACGGCCCTTCTCGATCGTGCCTTTCAGGTTCGGATAGCGCGCGGTGATCGCATCCCACGTGCCGTCCTGCTGCAATTGCGCGATCGCGCCCGACAGCCGGTCGCGCAGCGCATCGCCGCGCCGCACGCCCGCGCCGACGCCGAGACCCAGCACCGGGTTGTCCGCGCAGGTGGCCTTGACCTCGAAATCCTTGCCGTCGCGAGACGACAGGAACGCCGTGAACAGGCCCTTCGCTTCCTGCACGTAATCGACCCGGCCGGAGACCAGATCGGCGAGCGCATTGTCGAACTTGTCGAAGGCCTTGATCTGCACGTCCTGCTTGAATCGCGCATCGAGGAAGGCCGAGAAATTGGTGCCGGCCTCAACGCCGATCACGCGGCCCTTGAAGCTCGCGGGCACCGCGCAATCGACGCGGCGCCGGTCGCTTTTTGCGCCGACGAATACCGTCGGCGATTCGTAGTAGGCACGACTGAAGTCGATGGCTTTCTGCCGCTCGCCGGTAATCGTCATCGACGACCAGATCACGTCGATCTTGCGGTTCTGCAGCGCCGGAATCAGGCCGTCCCACGCGATGTCGGCGAGTTCGCAGCGCACGTTCAGCTTGCCGCACGCGGCCTCGAGCAGATCGATTTCCCACCCTTTCCATTTGCCGGTCGCGTCCTTCGAGAAGAACGGCGGATACGACTCGGCATCGATACCGACGCGCAGCGTCGGTTGAGCCGCGTGAGCAGTGCACGCCGCGCCGAGCACGAACAGTGTGGCGGCGGCGCCGCGGACCCTGGAACGCATCAAACGATTCATTTGGCAGATTTCTGAAATAACGTCGGAATAACCGGCGTCGCAGCCGGCAGCAGGAGGCGAGACTGTAATGCGTGCCGACGCGTGTACCAAATGGTTATTTTTGAGATCGATATCTGATCGGGCGATATGTGAATCGGGGGGCGAGAACAGCCGCGCGATGCGCGGATCAGTACAACCCGGCGAACTTGCGCGCCGGCAGATCGCGATCGCAGGACTCTCCATCGAACATGCCGCCGCTCGGCCGCCGGTGCATCGCGCCGACGCTCGGCATCGTCAGCGAATCAGGCACCGGTAAATCGACGATCGCACCGCCAGTGCCAATTGCGAACGCCGACAGCAGCTTGTCGAGGCTATTCCGGACTCGGCAAGCCCAGCCGCCAGCTCAAGTTTCTGCGCGCTCGCGTCTCGCAGCGCGTGTAGAAGAAATCCGTGAGATAGATGCGCGGGCGTGCGAGTAACCCACGAAGAATCGTCCGTTCATGAAGGTCGTAAGCCCGGTCGTCAAGATCGGGGCGCTCTGCCCGGAGGCGCCGACCGTCTTCGCGAAATCGGCTGCGAGAAGCGCCAAGCACTGCCAGGTCGATGTCGCACACGAAACGGGTATCCAGTTCCGCGGCAATGCCCGAGTGGGTCGTCGCGAGAATCATCGCGCAGATACGGTCGCACGCGCGGATTCGCTCCCCTGCCTGGCGTCTGAACCAGTCCGCGCTACGCTGCTCGTTATCTTGCGCGCCCGGAACGAAAATCACGTCATGGAACCAGAGCGCGAGCTCGACGGCGTCCGGTTCGGGAATCGAGTCGCGCGCCAGGTCGAGATGACGCAAACATCGCCGTACATGCGTGAGCGTATGGTAATGGCGCGCCGGCTCCATATAGCATCGCGCCAGCATGCGATAGACATCCTCGGCATGTGTCCCGCCGCTGCACGACCACAACGCGACGAACCGCGCCCGCGTCCGGTTCACGTTCGCTCCTTGGCCCGGGACGGCTGCGCATGATCGCCCGGTGCCGACATTACCGCGATGCGCTCAGAGAAATTCACTGCGGATGTCGATACTCGACCGCTGTCCGATGTTTCCGTAGTGATGCGCGAGCCACGTATCCGCTTCGCGTCGCCCGTAGTCATGCAGTTCGCTGAGGAATCCCCAATCCGCGTTGTACTTGCTCGATACGCTCAACGCGCACAGAGCGTCGTCGGCACGAATGGAATGGATCAGCATTTCCTTCATCTCGCCACGTTTTATCGTGCCTTGCCGGATCAGGTCGGTGACAAACGAGATTGCCCGCATCTCGCGCATCAGCGACGAATTGAAACTGATCTCGCTGATACGGTTGAGAATTTCCGCAGCCGTGATCGGCACACCGCGGCGCACGAGCGGATTGATGTGTACGATCACGACGTCGCGCGTCGCGCAATTGTAGATGAGAGGATAGATGGCCGGATTACCCATGTAACCGCCATCCCAGTAGTACTCGCCATCGATCGTGACCGCCTGGAACAGTGTCGGCACGCATGCCGACGCAAGTACCGCGTCTGCACTGACATCCTCTCCCGTGAAGATGCGTATTTTCCCCGTCTCGACATTGGTTGCGCACAGGTACAACCGGATCGGACAGTGCTTGCGCAGCGCGTCGAAATCGACCTGGCTTTCGAGCACTTCGCGCAGCGGGTTCAGGTTGTTCGGATTGAACTGATAGGGCGAAAAAACGCGCAGCATCATGTCGGCGAATGCATACAGCGGCGAATGATCGAGCCCGAAGCTGTGCGAGCCCTTCAGCCAGGGCACCCAACGCAGCGGGTTGTAGCGCTCGGCCGATTGCGCGACTGCCCGCCAGAAGTCGTGCAGTGCCTGACGCGCCCCGTCTTCGCCGCCTTTTTGCAGCCCGTACGCGAGTACAGCGGCGTTCATCGCGCCGGCGCTGGTTGCACTGACACCCTCTATTTCGAGCCTGCTGTCTTCGAGCAGACTGTCGAGCACACCCCAGGTGAATGCGCCATGCATCCCTCCACCCTGCAAAGCCAGCGCGATCTGTTTGCGCGGTCCATCATTGCGGCGTCTTGCGTGCGTGATCGTCATGCCCGTCTCCCCAGCTCTCCGTTATGCGGAGCAGCGGCAGGTAATGGACGGTACGGCGTCGCGCGATACGTCGTCGTGCGCCGCAGGTCCATTCATCCGGCGCGCGCGTCCAAAGCATCCAGCAGCGCTTTCGCCTCTCGCAGGTCGCTCGTGCCGAATCCTTCCGTGAAGCAGCTGTACACCTCGGACAGCGCCCGCCTTGCCTCCACGGTCTTCCCCTGCCGTTGCAATAGCCTCGCAAGGTCCGACGCTGCTCGCAATTCCAGCGCCCTGGCACCCTGCCGGCGCGCTCGCGCGATCGCTCTGTGAAAACAGCCTACGGCTTCGTTATCGCGTGCGGGTGCCGTGCCGTCCTTGATCGCCTCTCCGGCCAAATAGATCCCCGTGAGCCGGCAGAGCTCGGCTTCGTAGCAATGCTCACCGGATTTCTCGACGATCGCCATCGCCTCTTCCAGCGTGTCTCGTGCTGCCCTCTTGTCGCCCGCACGCCAGTAACTGTCGGCGAGCAACGCGAGAGAATATGGCCGCAGGTCTTCGCCGCCGGCTGCCCGCTGCGCGTCGAGGCCCAGCCGCATCTGCGCGATTCCGTCCTGGATGTTTCCTTGCTCGCTCGTCGCCCAGCCTCGCAGAAGCGTCCCCCACGCGAGCCAGTAAGGCAATCCGTGCTCGGTCGATACGGCAATGACCGCATCTGCACGCTCACCGGCAAGCGCCGGCTCCCTCCGCAGTTGATGCAAGTGGGCTGCGTAGGTAAGACTGAACGCCAGAGATGGCCCATAAGCAAGGCCCTGCGCGAGCGTGAGTGCTTCAGCGCTGCGTTTGAGCGCCTGTTCCGGATAGCCCTGAAACCACAAAGTCAATACGAGGTAATTGAGCGCCCGAATACCAGGATCCACCCCGTGTGCGAACACGTGTGCCTGATGCTGCTTCGGATCGTAGATCGCACAGGCCTGTTCCAGGTTTGCGCGAGCAGCGCCGAAATCGCCCTGCAGAAAAAAACACACGCCCAGCGCACCATATGCCTCCACGAGCATGCCTGGATCATTCGCATCCCTGGCAATACCGAGCATCTGGTTGCTCAGATCGGTCGCGATTGCATACTCGCCGCGCACCACATGGTGTATCCGCAAGCCCAACTGCGTCGCAAAGCGTTGCGATGCCTCACCGGTCCGCTCGCATAACTCGAGCGCGCGCCTGTATGTCACGCCCACCTCTGGCGCGCCATACCCACGGACATCCATCAAGACCGGCCCAAGGGAAAGCAGCAGCGTCAGTTCCCAATGCGCATGCATCGGTGTATCCGGCAAACGCTCGAGCAGCGCAAGCGCCGCTCCGAGGTGACTCATTGCATCGGGGTGGGCGGCATGACGTAGCGCCTGCTGCGCCGCACGATGCAGATATTCGACAGCCTTGGGAATGTTTCCGCTCTGACTGTAGTGGTGCGCAAGTTCGCTGCAGTAATCGGCGATACGCGTCGGGAACAGCACCTCGATCGCCTGTGCAGTGCGCTCGTGCAATGTGGTACGCCGTTCCGTGAGCAACGAGCGCCCGGCCACTTCCTGAGTCAGCGCGTGTTTGAATGAATAATTGACCTCGGGAAAGGCGGGTCGCTCGTAGATGAACTCCGCGGCTTCCAGATGGGCGAGCAGACGACGCAGTTCATCGTCCCGCGCCGGCGCTTCACTGCAAATTCGCCGGATCAGGCTGAACGGAAACTCGTGGCCTATCACTGCGAGCGCCTGTAGCAGTTCCTTTTCCTCGATGGGAAGCCGATCGATCCGGGCAGCCAGCACGCCCTGCACGGTGGTGGGAATGTGCAGCGTCGCCGGGGTCTCCACGATGCGGTAATGCCCGGCATCGCCGAGCAGCGACCTCTCTTCGACAAGCGTCTGAACCACTTCCTCCATGAAAAACGGGTTGCCCTCCGTCTTCTCCAGAATGAGCTGCTTTAGAGGCACGAGTGTGCGATCTTCGCCGAGCAGCGCGGTAAGCAGTCCTTGAGCATCGGACGAACCCAGCGGTTCGAGACGGATTTTGCTGCAATGAACCGCGCGGTCCCACGCGGGCCGATACTCGGGCCTGTAGTTCACCAGAAGGAGTATTCGCTCGTCCGGCACGTGGTCGACCAGGTATGTGAGGAAGGCTTCCGTCTCACGGTCCAGCCATTGCAGATCCTCGAACAGCAAATGGACCGGCTGATTCCGGCTCTCTCGCGCAAGAAGCTGCCTGATCGCGTCGAAGGTGCGGTCGCGCCGGATCTGCGGATCCATCTCGACCAGTATCGCCCCGCCCTCACCTATTCCAAGCAGATAGAGGACGTATGGCACGAGGTCCTCGAAACTGCGCTCGAGCGTGAGCGCCTTGCCGATGACCTTTTCCCGGCAGCGCCGCTCGTCGTCCTGCGTCGTGATCTGGAAATAGTTCTTCAGGAGTTCGATGAGCGGCAAATTGGGAAACGCCTTGCCGTGCGAGACCGAAAACGTTTCCAGCACCAGCGCGCCACGCCGTGAACGCTCCTTGAACTCGTGAAAAAGGCGCGACTTTCCGACGCCCGCTTCCCCCACCACGCCGACCACGCGCCCATGCCCGCCCCTCATTGCCTCCAGTGCCCGGTTCAGATGGTCCATTTCCGTTTCACGGCCGACGAACCGCGCGAGACCGCGATGCGCCGCCAGCTGCAGGCGCGTGCGCAACGCCCCCAGGCCAAGCACCTCGTATACGCACAGCGGCGCCGGAATTCCCTTGAGTTGCGTCGCCCCGAGCGCCTTGAACTCGAAATAGCCTTCGGCCAGCTTATGGGTGGACTCGCTGACGAGAATCGACGTGGGCGTGGCGATTCCCTCGATCCGCGACGCGATGTGGATCGTATGCCCGAGCGGATCGTATTCGGTGTGCAAGTCGTCGGTGCGGATGGAACGGACGACGACCTCGCCCGTATGAACGCCGACGCGAATTTGCAGAGGAATGCCTTCCCGCAGACGAATGCGGTCGCCATGCTGCCGCATCGCCTGCTGCATGCGCAATGCGGCGAAAAGCGCTCGCTGCGCATGGTCTTCGTGGGCGATCGGTGCGCCGAACAGCGCGAGGATGCCATCGCCGAGCGATTTCGCTACGTACCCTTCGTAGTAGTGGACGGCTTCCATCATCAGCTCGACCACGGGCACGATCAAGCGATGCGCCACTTCGGGATCGAGATCGTGGATCAACGCGGTCGACCCGGCCATGTCGGCAAACAGCGCGGTAACGGTCTTGCGCTCGCCGGCGGGCTCGCCGCGCGCTTCCATGGCCGCGTGTTCGGCACGGATCCGCTCGGCGAGATGATCGGGCGTGTAATGAATGGGGGTTGGCGGCGGCTCCCGAACCGATGGTCGAGAAAATGACGGCGCAGCGGCGGGTGTAGCCAGCGACGCCCCGCAATTGCTGCAGAAGCGGGCTGCTGGCTCGGCCTCATGCCCGCATTGCGGACAAGTGTGGGACAGCACGGCCTGACACTCCTGGCAGACCCTCGCACCGGGAGGATTCTCGGATCCGCATATTGTGCAGCGCATAAAACCCTCTTTCTGCCAAGGGTCGATATCAAAACATTATGCGCCACTATCTGTGGGTATTCAGGCCGGCGAGCGTGATCATGCATGCCGACAAGAGAAGAAACCAATGGCTCGACGGTAGCAGATGCGGTGGTCGAGCGTACCTTCGCATGGCTTCACAACTTCAGACGCCCGCGCATCCGGTTTGAACGCGTCGCGGCGATCCATGAAGCATTCGTGAGAATCGCCGCCTGCATCATTTGCCGGCGACGGCTTCAAAATTCATTTTGTTAGAGCTTCTTGGCGCGGCGTGCGACGCTCGACGATCGACGCATGGCCGACCGCCCGCATTCGGCACCGCTGCTGATCACTGATTGAGATAGTGCTTCGGACGGTGCGCCGGCCGGCGCACAATGCCAATACCGGCGGGCCTTCGCGACGAGAGAGGTATCGCTGCGCGAGCGCTTTCCGCTCGAGCGAGACACAGAGCGGCACGCGCAGGATCAAGGGAAAGTCCTATCAAGGGAAAATCCTGAGCAGCCGCCCGTTTTCCGCATCGACTTTCCGAACGCGATACGGCAGCCGTGCCGGACATGACGCGCTTGGCCTATGATTCGGGCCGAGGGCAACGCCCGAGAGCGTGCAATGGCATTCACGGGAAATCGCCACGCACTCAACGCGTCGCAACGCATGCGACACGGCCGTCACCGCATTCATGGAGGACCATGTACACGCGCAACGAAGACCTCGAACATTTCATCGCCATCGCCCGGGCCCTGTTTCAGTCGCCCAGGTTGCCGGATGCGGCCCGCCACGCAGCGGCGCAAGTTTTCGCTCGCCTCGAGCATCCGTCTCACGATGGCATGCGTGCCGCGAAACGATATCCGGCCTGCGACCTCCTCGATTCCGCGCTTGCGCCCCTTCTTGACGATTCGTCCGACCTGCGCGCCGCGGCACGCGCGCTCAAGACGCTCGAACCCTCGCTGGGCTGGCAACGACGAACGTCGGGGTTGAACGGGAGCGAAGATTACGTCGAGAAGCACGTAAACGGGATGATCTGCGGGCCGGGCGGAATGGAGAGCCGTTACGACGTTCAGCTCGGGTTTTCGTTGATCGCGCCCTTTACCCGCTACCCCGATCACCAGCATCTGCCGGAAGAGGCGTACGTGCTGCTGTCCGCGGGTGAATTTCGCCAGCGGGACGGCGCGTGGTTCGATCCGGGCATCGGCGGCGGGCTGCACAACACGCCCAATATCGTGCATGCGATGCGCTCGGGCAGCGCGCCGTTTCTCGCGATGTGGTGCCTCTTGCCTTGAGCCCGGCGTCGGGTTCACAGCCGCTCGCGGATTGCCCGCCGCGATCGGCATGCCACGGTCCGCTCCCGATAAATGCGGGTTTTTATTGGTTGCCGACGCCACGCGCCGATATTGCGCAACAATTCGCGCCAGTCATTACAAATTCGATTTATTTGGAATATAAACCAGAATAAATTATTTACCGATGATCCCGGCTTTAAAAATCCATCACATACAATACAGCTGTCGATCCGGGGAATCCCGACTGCATACGATCGACATTCCGTTTCAATTCCCGATATTGTTTTAGAAAAATAGCGAAGGAGAAACGATCATGGCTCAAGTTACACTGTGGGGCAGCGTGCAGGGCAACGGCACGGTCGTGGATGGCTCGGGCGGATTCGCCGTGAAACGCGAAAGCACCGGCACGTACCAGCTCTCGTTCAATACCGCATTCATCAAAACGCCCGCGATTGTCGGCTCGCAATGGGGATACGGCGGCGGACAAAACACGCTGGACAACGTGATCTTTCCGGCACTTTCCGGCAGCGGAGCCACGATTCAAACCGGCGACGCAAACGGAAAATATACCGACCGGAATTTCAGTTTCGTCGTTATCGGCTCGATCAGCTAAAAATCGACCGATCTGCATTCCTTCCGGCAACCCGGGGTCTTATTAAAATAAATTTCCGGAAAACCCGAAATAAATGCAGCTTCCATGGCACTTGTCACATTGGCGAGTCCAGGACGCCGGGATGAAGAAAACGAAATCGCTGTATCGCGGACCCCGATTCCCGGCGTCCTTCATCGGCCATGCAGGCCGCCGGTGTTTTCGCTTCCGGCACGGCTTGCGCGACATCAGGGAGCGGCCGTTCGAACCGCAATCGCGCGTTCCGGCGCGAGACGAGGCTCGGCTTCCGCCGCTGGCGCGAGCAGGCGCGGCGGCGGCTCGCGCTCAAGCGCCTCGCACATGGCGAGTGGGTGCCGACCGTCGCGATGGATCACGGTTACAGCAGCCAGAGCGCGTTTTCGCAATGTTCAAGCGGCATTTCGACACGTCGCCGTCGGCGTTTCATGCGTAGCGCGTGTTCGGCTCGACGGCAGCGCTAACGTGCCGCAATCCCCGCGATAAAAAACACACACGCGGCCGCCGACGCCACCGTGCGCACGTGATTCCACATCGTCCAGTCGTGCACGTAGCGCGTCCACAGCGCCGCGCCTTGCGCGGTCGCCGGATCGGCCGCGGCGAGCGCATCGTTGAGCGGCACGTTGACGGCCATCGTCACCGCGAACATGCCGGCCACGTAGAGCACGCCGCCCGCGAGCGCCGCCATCGCGCCCGGTTGATCGCGATCGAACAGCGCGAGCACGACCAGCGCGAGCGCCATCAGCGTCGTGCCGAGGAACAGCGGCATGAACGGCGAACGCACGATGTCGACGTTGATCGCATTCATCGCGGCCGCGCCGGCCTGCGGCGCGATCCGTCCGAGCGACGTCATCACGAACGTCGAGAACGCGAAGTACACGCCGGCCATCAGCCCGCAGCCGATGGCCGAACCCCACAGCAATGCGGAAGTCACGAACGCGATCATGGTCACGCGCTCCACACGCCGGTTGTGGCCGTCGTACGCGCATAGTCGGCGAAATCGCGCGCCGGCCGCCCGAGCGTGTCGTCGATGCCGTGCGCCACCGCGCTGTTGCGCCCGTCGAGCACCGTGCCGAACAATTCGTCGAGCAACTCGACGACCGGCTCCGGCACGCCGACCTCGCGCAGCCCCGCGACGAACGCATCGGGCGGGATCTCGCGATACGCGATCGGCTGGCCGGCGGCCCGCGCGATTTCGCCGACGGCTTCGGCGAACGTCAGCGCGCGCGGGCCCGTGACCTCGATCACGCGATCCGCGAACCGGGCATCGGTAAGCGCGACCACGGCCACGTCCGCGATGTCGTCCGCATCGACGAACGGCTCGCGCACCGCACCGGCCGGCAGCGCGACCTCGCCGGCAAGCACGCCGTCGAGCAGGTAGCCCTCGGAGAAGTTCTGGTTGAACCAGCTCGCGCGCACCACGCCCCAGCCCACCCCCGACTCCTGCAGCGCGGCCTCGGCGGCCTGCGCGCGGGGCTCGCCGCGCCCGGACAGCAGCACCACGCGCTCGACGCCGCTTTCACGCGCGAGCCGTGCGAATGCGGCAATCGCTTCCACCGCGCCTTCGACGGCCAGGTCCGGCTGGTAGGTCACGTACGCGGCCGACATGCCGTCGAGTGCGGCTGGCCACGTCACGGGCTCGGTCCAGTCGAAGCGGACGGCCGACGTGCGCGACACGGACCGGGTAGCGATGCCGCGTGTGCGCAGCCGTGCATCGACGCGGGCGCCCGTCTTGCCCGAGCCGCCGACGATGAGGATGGGAAGTGCCGACATGTGCGTCTCCTTTTCCCTCTTAAATGCGAGAATGTCTCGCGTTTTAAAAACACGATAGACTCTCGCATTTGCAACGTCAAGTTTTTCCGGAGGCGGCATGAGCCGACAAAAAACGGGGCAGAACGACGCGCCCGAAGCGGCGGCAGCGGACGCGCCGGCGCGCGCGCGGCTCGTGCCGACGCAGCAGCGCAGCCGCGAGCGGTTCGAGCGCATCCTCGCGTGTGCGTCGGACGTGATGATCGAGAAAGGCTGCGACGCGTTCCGGATGAGCGACATCGTCGAACGCACGGGCATCTCGTTCGGTTCGCTGTACCAGTACTTTCCGGACAAGGCGGCCGTGATCGGCACGCTCGCGGAACGCTACAACGCCGTCGGGCACGACTGCGTGCGGCGCGACCTGGCCGCGATGAAGACGCTCGACGACCTGCACGGCACGCTCGCCCGCATCACGGACAGCTACTACCGGATGTTCGTCGACGAGCCGCTGATGCGCGACATCTGGCGCGCGACGCAGGCCGACCGCGCGCTGCAGGAACTCGACCGGGCGGACGGCGAGTTTCTGGCCGCGCTGTTAGCGGATGCATTGGGAGACGTGGCGCCCGACACGACACGCGCGCAGCGGCGCGCGTTCGCCGAGCTGATGACGATCCAGATCGCAGCGGCCGTGCGCCATGCGATCACGCTGCCGCCGAAGACGGCGCGGCAGATCCTCGCGATGTTCAAGCGGATGTTGCCGCGGGATCTGGGGGTGCTGGACGCGTAGTCGCACCGCTTAATGCACGCGGCCGCCCTGAGGCGGCCGCGCGACGAAGTGGCATGGTGTGCCGCTTACTTGCTGTAGTCGTACACCCCGCGCCCCGTCTTCCGCCCCAACCGCCCTGCCGACACCATCTCGCGCAGCAGCGGGCACGCACGATACTTCGGATCGCCGAAGTCCTTCACGAACACGTCCATCACCGCGAGGCACACGTCGAGGCCGACGAGGTCGGCCAGTGCGAGCGGCCCGATCGGGTGGTTCGCGCCGAGCTTCATCCCCGCGTCGATCTCCTCGGCCGACGCGATGCCTTCGGCCAGCACGAAGAACGCCTCGTTGATCATCGGCACGAGGATCCGGTTCACGACGAAGCCCGGCGAATTGCGCACGCCGATCGGCGACTTGTCGAAACGCTCGGTCAGTTCGCGCACGGCCGACGCGGTCGCGTCGCTCGTCTGCAGCCCGCGGATGATCTCGACGAGCGGCATCAGCGGCACCGGATTGAAGAAGTGCATGCCGACGAAGCGCGCCGGATCGGCGAGCGGCGCCGCGAGCGCGGTGATCGAGATCGACGACGTGTTGGTCGCGACGATCGCGTCGGGCCGCGCGACGGCCTCGATCTGCTTCAGGATGCGGCCCTTCAGCTCGACATTCTCGGTCGCGGCTTCGATCACGATGTCGGCCGACGCGAGCTTCGCGTAGTCGGTCGACGTCGTGATGCGCGCCAGCGCCGCATCGCGTGCGGCCGCGTCGAGCTTGTCCTTCGACACGAGCCGCTCGAGGCTGCCCTTCAGCGTCGCGATGCCCTTGTCGAGCGCAGCGTCGCTGACGTCGATCATCACGACGTTGAATCCCGCAACGGCGGCGGTCTGCGCAATGCCGTTGCCCATGGTTCCGGCGCCCACGACGCCGACGATTTCGATGGCCATGAAGTTTCCTGTGTGTTCGGGTGCTGAGTGTCCGATTATCAGATGTTCTCGAAGATCGCAGCAATCCCCTGGCCGCCGCCGATACACATCGTCACGAGCGCGTAACGCCCGCCGATGCGCTTCAGCTCGTACAGCGCCTTGACCGTGATCAACGCACCGGTCGCTCCGATCGGGTGACCGAGCGAGATGCCCGACCCGTTCGGGTTGACCTTCGCGGGATCGAGGCCGAGTTCCTGAGTGACCGCGCAGGCCTGCGCGGCGAACGCCTCGTTCGCCTCGATCACGTCGAGATCGGTAATCTTCAAGCCCGCGCGTTCGAGCGCCTTCTGCGTGGCCGGCACCGGGCCGATGCCCATATACGCCGGATCGACGCCCGCGTGCGCATACGCGACGAGGCGTGCGAGCGGCTTCACGCCCTGCGCGCGTGCGGCGTCCGCGCTCATCATCAGCACGGCCGCGGCCGCGTCGTTGATGCCCGATGCGTTGCCGGCCGTCACGGTGCCGTTCTCCTTCGCGAACACCGGGCGCAGCTTCGTGAAATCGTCCGCGCTCGCGTCGTGACGCACGTGCTCGTCGGTGTCGAACGCGACCTCGCCCTTCTTCGTGCGGATCGAGATCGGCAGGATCTGATCCTTGAAGCGCCCTTCCGCGATCGCGCGTGCCGCGCGACGATGCGATTCGAGCGCGAGCGCATCCTGCGCGTCGCGCGAGATGTCGTACTTGCGTGCGACGTTCTCGGCCGTCACGCCCATGTGGATCGTCTGGAACGGGTCGTGCAGCGCGCCGAGCATCATGTCGACGAGCTTGCCGTCGCCCATGCGCTGGCCGAAGCGCGCGGCCGGCACCGTGTACGGCGCGCGGCTCATGTTCTCCGAGCCGCCGCCGATCGCGACGTCGGCATCGCCGAGCATGATGGTCTGCGCGGCCGACACGATCGCCTGCAGGCCCGAGCCGCACAGGCGGTTCACGTTCATCGCGGGCGTGTGCTGTGCGACACCGCCGTCGATCGCCGCGACGCGCGACAGATACATGTCCTTCGGCTCCGTGTTCACGACGTGGCCGAACACGACATGCCCGACCGCATCGCCCGGCACGTTCGCGCGCGACAGCACTTCGCGCACGACCTTCGCACCGAGCTCGGTCGGCGAAAAATCCTTCAGGCTGCCGCCGAAATCACCGATCGCGGTACGGACACCGCTCACCACCACGACTTCTTTCGCTGCATTGCTCATCGTCTGCTCCGGTTCGTTCGCGCAAGCATGCGCGCTGATGCGTTACATGTTCGGGTAATTCGGCCCGCCGCCGCCTTCCGGCGTGACCCACACGATGTTCTGCGTCGGGTCCTTGATGTCGCAGGTCTTGCAGTGCACGCAGTTCTGCGCGTTGATCACCAGCCGATCGCTGCCGTCGTCGTTCTTCACGAACTCGTACACCGCCGCCGGGCAGAAGCGCGCCTCCGGCCCCGCGTAATTGCGCAGGTTCACGTTCACCGGCACGTTCGCATCTTTCAGCGTCAGGTGCGCCGGCTGGTTCTCGTCGTGGTTCGTGTTCGAGATGAACACCGACGACAACCGGTCGAACGTCAGCTTGCCGTCCGGCTTCGGATACTCGATCGGCTCGCACTGCGACGCCGGCTTCAGCATCTCGTGGTCCGCGTGCTGGTGGTGCAGCGTCCACGGCACGTTGCCGCCCATCACCTTCTGCTCCAGCCCGACCATCAGCGTGCCGAGATACAGCCCCTTGGCCATCCACTGCTTGAAGTTGCGCGCGCGGTACAGCTCCGTGTACAGCCACGACTGCTTGAAGGCGTCCGGGTACGCGTTGAGTTCGTCGCTCTGGCGGCCGGCCTGCACCGCGTCGAACGCGGCGTCCGCCGCCAGCATGCCGGTCTTGATCGCCGCGTGGCTGCCCTTGATCCGCGATGCGTTCAGGAAGCCCGCGTCGTCGCCGATCAGCGCGCCGCCCGGGAACACCGTCTTCGGCAGCGACAGCAGCCCGCCCGCGGTGATCGCGCGCGCGCCGTACGACACGCGCTTGCCGCCTTCCAGGAACGCGCGGATCGACGGATGCGTCTTGTAGCGCTGGAATTCCTCGAACGGCGACAGGTACGGGTTCGTGTAGCCGAGGCCCACCACGAAGCCGACCACGACCTGATTGTCGTCCATGTGATACAGGAACGAGCCGCCGTACGTATCCGACTTCAGCGGCCAGCCGGCCGTGTGGATCACGAGGCCCGGCTTGTGCTTCGCGGGATCGATTTCCCACAGCTCCTTGATGCCGATCCCGTACGCCTGCGGATCCGCGTTCGCGTCGAGCTTGAACTTCGAGATCAGCTGCCGGCCCAGATGGCCGCGGCAGCCTTCGGCGAACAGCGTGTACTTCGCGTGCAGCTCCATGCCGAGCTGGAAGTTCTCGGTCGGCTCGCCGTCCTTGCCCACGCCCATGTTGCCGGTCGCGACGCCCTTCGCCGAGCCGTCGTCGTGATAGAGAATCTCGGCTGCGGGGAAGCCCGGGAAGATCTCGACACCCAAGGCTTCCGCCTGCTGGCCGAGCCAACGCGTGACGTTGCCCAGCGAAATCACATAATTGCCGTGGTTCTTGAAGTTCTCGGGC
>NZ_JBFPFS010000019.1:0-122739 GCF_047978125.1 Burkholderia sp. LFS061
GTGTATAAGCGACCGGCACGGGCCGGCCAGCACCGCGAGCGGCAGCGGCTCGCCCGCGCGCGGCGCCCAGTCCGGCGCGGCGAGCCAGGCCAGCGGTTCGGCAAACAGCAGCGTGCCGTCGTCGCGCGGCGGGTCTTCGCCGGGCTCGTGCCGCACGATCGCCGCGTCGAGCCGGCGTTCGTCGTATTGCGCGAGCAGGCCCGCCGACATCCCGAGATGCATTTCCAGCGACAGCCCCGGATCCTGCCGATGCAGGCTCGTGAGCACGGCCGGCAGGTCGGGTACCGCGACGTGCTCGCTGACGCCGAGCGACAGGCGGTGCGTGCCGGCCGAGATCGCGCCGAGCGCGTGGTCGTGCGCGTCGAGCAGCGCACGGGCGGCCGGCAGGAAGTTTTCGCCGTCTGCGGCCAGCTTGACCACGCGCGGCGTGCGCGCGAGCAGCGGCTTGCCGAGGTGTGCCTCCAGCCGCTTCAGTTTCAGGCTGACGGCCGATTGCGTGGTGCCGAGCGCGTCGGCGGCGCGCGTGAAGCTGGCGAGATCGGCGACCAGCACGAACGCGCGCACGGCATCGAGGTCGAGTACTTTCATTTCAAATGAAAATGAATGAAATATTCATTGATGACTGTTCATTATAGTTCGGCGGGGCTAACCTGATGCCGTGTTTCCGTTCTTCAACGTCACCGACAGGAGCAGGACCATGCCATTCACCCGTATCGCAGTGCGCGAAGGCAAACCGGCCGCATACCGTGCGGCGCTCGTCGACGGCGTGCATCGCGCGCTGATGCACACGTTCAACGTGCCCGAGGACGACATCTTCATGGTCGTCACCGAGCATGCGGCCGAGAACTTCGTGTACGGCCGCCATTACCTCGACATCGAACGCAGCGACGATCTCGTGATGATCCAGATCACCGCGAACAACACGCGCACGCTCGAGCAGAAGCGGGCGCTGTACCGGACGATCGCGGAGAACCTCGCGCAGCAGCCCGGCGTGCGGCAGCAGGACGTATTCATCAGTCTTGTCGAGGTGCTGAAGGAGGACTGGTCGTTCGGCAACGGCATCGCGCAATACGCCGTTTGATGTGCGACAGCGCGACAGGGCCGGATCGTCGCCTGCGCGTTTTGACGGCGTGTACTATGGAAGTTGCTTCACGGACGACGCCGGCGCGGACGATGCGCCGGCGATTCTTCATGTGCAGGAGCTTCCATGTCGCGCGTGCTGGAAATCGTGTTGTCGTTGTCGCTGGAAGGCTGGCCGGTCAAGGCTGGGAGTCGCGCTCGCGGCACGCAGCGCGATTTCGGCGCCGAGCTCGTGCGCGCATGGCGGATCTGCCCGCAGGTCCGGATGCGGCGCGGCCATGAGCGCGTGACGATCGAGCCGTGCCAGGTCGAGGAGGCCGAGCCGAGCCCCGGCGCGAGCTGGTGGACCTGGGTCGAGTCGAACGCGCATGGCAGGCGGGTCGTCGCGTCTCGCACGAAAGCGTTCGCGCCCGGCGTCACGCAGCGCGAACTGTTCGACGCGGATCATGCGGGCATCGTCGTCGCGATGCCGCTGCCCGTGCCCGCAACAGGCGCCGCGGTTGATGCCGATGCGCCGACGGGCGACGTCGACGAAGTCGACGGTGTCGCGCCGGACGCCACCGAGCGCTCCGCCGCCGGCGCGCCGCCGGAATCGACGGCGATGTGCCTCGTCAGCGAACGGCGGCGCGGGCGGTGGGCCGACGACAGCGGCGTCGTGGTCGAGATGACGCTCGACGACGTCACGCTGCACGGCGGTGGCGAGCAGCCGCGCCGCTACGTCGAACTGCGTCTCGCCGCGCCCGACTGGGAAACCTCTGCCGCGCGCGCGGCCGCGCTGCACGCGCTGTTTGCCGCGGCGCGCGAACTGAGCGGCGCGTGGCCCGCATTCGTGCAACTGACGAGCGTGATCGACCGCGCCTGTGCGGGCGAGCCGGCCGCCGCCGGGCCGGTCAAGGCGCGGCTCGTCGACCTGACCGGCATCCGCACGCAGCGCGCCGCGCTGTTCGCTCTGTCCGGCGACATCGCCGCACAATGGCTCGGCAACGAGGGCGGCGTGCTCGATCGCGACGATCCCGAATTCGTGCATCAGATGCGCGTCGCGCTGCGCCGCCTGCGCACGCTGATGCGCTTCTTTCCGAGCTTTGCCGACCGCCAATGGAAGGACGCGTTCGGCGCCGACCTGCACTGGCTCGCCGCACTGCTCGGCACGGTACGCGACTGGGATGTGTTCTCGACCGAAACCCTGCCCGCGCTGATCGCGGCCGACGGCGGCGGCGCCGACTGGGACGGCACGCTCGACGCCGCGCGTGCGCAGTCCATGGCCGCGCGCGTCGAACTGCGGCAGGCGCTGCATTCGGCCCGCTATGCGCGGCTGACGCTCGGCTGGCTCGAATGGCTGAGCACGCTCGCGCTGCCGCCTGCCGAAGGCGGCGACGCGCCGTCGCTGCGGCGTCACGCGACGAAGCGCGTGCGGCGGCTGTTCGGCCATCTTTACGCATCGCCGTCGCTCACGTCGCTCGATACGGCTGCGCGCCATCGGGTGCGGATCGACGCGAAGCGGCTGCGCTATGCGCTCGAATTCTTCGCGTCGCTGGCATCGCGCCGCACGCGCAACGAGACGGTCAAGACGCTCGCGCGCGTGCAGACCGTGCTCGGCGAATCGAACGACACGATGGTCGCGCTGCAACATCTCGAGCAACTGACGGCGCCGCCGTACCAGCTCGGTTTCGTGCGCGGCTACGGCGCGGCGCTCGAACAGCGCGCGGCGCGCGACGCCGAGACGCTGCTGGCCAGCCTGCGCCCGCCGAAGCTCGACGGCAAGCCGGGCTGAGCGGCGCGCGCTGAATATAATGGCCGCCCGTTTCCCGCACCCATGCCGATGACCGACGTACCGCATTCTTCCCCGTCTTCCGAGCCGCTCGAACTGGGCGGCGAGCTGTGGCTGCGCGCGGGCGAGCAGACGCTCGGCGGCGCCACGCGCATCGCGCTGCTCGCGGCGATCGGCGACACCGGTTCGATCACGCGCGCGGCGAAGGCCGTCGGCCTCAGCTACAAGGCTGCATGGGATGCGGTCGACACGATGAATAATCTCGCCGGCGAACCGCTCGTCGCGCGTTCGACGGGCGGCAAGGGCGGCGGCGGCACGACGCTGACGCCGCGCGCGACGTCGCTGATCGCCGCGTTCCGCACGATCGAGCGCGAGCATCGCCGTTTCATCGACGCCGCGAGCGCGGCCGTTGCCGGGTTCGACGTCGACTGGGCGTTGATCGGCCGGATCGGCATGAAGACCAGCGCGCGCAACCAGTTGTTCGGCAAGGTCGCATCGATCGTGCGCGGCACGGTCAACGACGAAGTGACGCTCACGCTGCCGGGCGGGCAGCCGATCGTCGCCGTGCTGACGCACGAAAGCGCCGATGCGCTCGGCCTGCGGGAGGGTGCGGACGCCTGCGCGCTGGTGAAGGCGTCGTGGGTCGTGCTGGCGGTCGACGATGGCGGGCCCGAGCTGAAGGTGTCCGCGCGGAACCGGCTGCGCGGCAGCGTCGAATCCGTCGCGGCGGGCGCGGTGAACAGCGAAGTGACGCTGGCGCTCCACGGCGGCGGGACGCTGACGGCCGTCGTCACCAACGAAAGCGTCGATGCGCTGCAGCTCGACGCCGGCCGGCCGGCGATCGCGCTGTTCAAGGCATCGAGCGTGATTCTCGCGGTGACGGGCTGACGGCGCAGGCACGGCAGCGCGTGCGTGCTGCGGCGATCGTGTGACGGACGGGGGCGAAGCCGGCGCCGGACGTCGTCCGCATGGCGCCGGCTTCGTTTCCGTTTCCAGCTTATGCCGCAGCGTGCGGCTTCTCTCAGGCTCCAGCGTGGCTGCCAGCGCCACGACCCCGGCCTCGCGCGCTCACGCGACGCGCGTCGGCCACTCGGCGTGCGGCGGTGCCGCCTGCACGCGTCCTTCGCTCAATTGCACGACCTGGTCGCCGAACGCGGCGACGTCGTCGGGGTCGTGCGAGATCAGCACCATCGGGATGTCGAGCCGCGCCTGCAACTCGGCGAGCTCGTGGCGCATGCGCTGGCGCATCGCGGCGTCCAGTGCCGCGAACGGTTCGTCGAGCAGCAGGATCCGCGGTTGCGCGACCAGTGCGCGCGCAAGCGCGACGCGCTGCTTCTGCCCGCCCGACAGTTGCGACGGATACTGCCCCGCGAGCGCTTCGAGGTCGAACGCGTGCAGCCAATACGCGACTTCTGGCGGCACCGTCTTCGCGCGCGGGTTGCGCAGGCCCGACGTGAGCCCGAACGCGATGTTCTGGCGCACGTTCAGATGCGGAAACAGCGCGTAGTCCTGGAACAGGTACGCGACGCGCCGTTCCCGGGTCGGCACGTCGATGCGGCGCGCGGCGTCGAACAGCGGCTTGCCGTTCAGCGTGATCGTGCCTGCGTCGGGCGACAGCAGGCCGGCGATTGCCTGCAGCGTCATGCTCTTGCCCGCGCCGGACGGCCCGAACAGCACGACGCGCTGCGTCGCCGCCGTGAACGACACGTCGAGCGTGAAACGGCGCTCGGCGTTCGCGTAGGTCTTGCGGATATCGACGACGAGGCTCATGCGGGCCTCCGCCGAAGCAAGCCGGCCGCCGCACGAGACAGGCGATACGGACGAGGCAGGCGCTTCATGTCAACTGGCTCCGCCGGGCGCGCGACGGCACGAGCCAGCCGGTCGCGAGCAGCACGAGCACGCAGGTGATCGACGTCACCAGCACGAGGAAGTTGGCCGTGTTGTCGTCGCCGGCCTGCACGGCCGCATAGATCGCAACCGACAGCGTCTGCGTACGGCCGGGCAGGTTGCCCGCGATCATCAGCGTTGCGCCGAACTCGCCGAGCGCACGCGCGAACGCGAGCAGCGCACCCGCGAGGATCCCGCGCGTGGCGAGCGGCAGCGTCACGCGGAAGAACACCGCGGCTTCGCCGAGCCCGAGCGTGCGCGCGGCGCGCTCGAGATGCGGATCGACGCCCTCGAACGCGGCACGCGCCGACTTCAGGATCAGCGGAAACGCGACGACCATCGATGCGATCACTGCGCCTTGCCACGTGAAGACGAGCTCGATGCCGAGCTTGTCGAGCCATGCGCCGAACACGCCGCGCCGGCCGAGCAGCACGAGCAGGTAATAGCCGAGCACCGTCGGCGGCAGCACGAGCGGCAGCGTCAGCAGCGAATCGACGACGTCGCGCAGCGGCGAGCGCCAGCGCGCGAGCACGAACGCGGCCGCGACGCCGAGCACGATGTCGAGCGCGGTCGCCCAGCCGGCGACCTTCAGCGACAGCAGCAGCGGTACCCAGGCATCTTGCATCGCGATACGCTCACTTGCCCGCGGGCTTGAAGCCGAACGTCGACAGCACGGCCTGGCCCTGCGGCGACGAGACGAAGTCGACGAACGACTGCGCCTGCGCGGTGTGGCGGCTGTCCTTGACCACGGCGATCGGATAGGTGATGGCCGTCTTCGTCGGCACCGTCAGCGCGACCTTCACGCGGCCGGGCATGATCGCGGCGTCGGTGCCGAACACGAAGCCCGCGTCGACCTCGCCGCGCGCGACGTAGTCGAGGCTCTGGCGCACGTTGGCGGCCAGCACGCCCTTCGCGCTGACGGCATCCCACACGCCGGCCGCGCGCAGCGCGCCTTCGGTGTAGCGGCCGACCGGCACCGATGCCGGGTCGCCGTACGCGATGCGCTTCACGCCGGGCGCCGTCAGGTCGTTCAGCGACGTCGGCGCGGCCGCGTGGCTGTCCGCCGGAACGATCAGCACGAGCGAGTTCGCCGCGAAATCGCGGCGCGTGCCGGGCACGATCACCTTTTCGTCGGCCGCGCGATCCATCGCCTTCTGGTCGGCCGACGCGAACACGTCGGCCGGCGCGCCCTTGGCGATCTGCTGCATCAGCACGTCCGACGCGCCGAAGTTGAACAGCACCTTGGTATCGGGATGCTGTTTCTGGTACGCGTCGCCGACGGCCTTGAACGCGTTCGTCAGGCTGGCGGCCGCCGACACGACCAGTTCGTCGGCGGAAGCGGGCGCGCTGAACGCGACACCGGCGGCAAGCGCGGCGATCGGCAGCAGGCGGAGCAGGGTGCGGCGAAGCGGACGGACGATTGAGCGCATGACGGATTCGTTGGAATGGGTGGAAACCGTAATCGTAATATAGGGCGGGTTATAACGCTTGGCATACCGCTCATGCGAGGGGGCGCATGAAATGGTCAGACCTGAAGAACGGCGGGCGTGACGGCAGGACGCCCCGTCACGCGTGCAGCGTGTGCGTCGACGATTCGGTGCGCTGCAGCGACGACGGCTGCGACGCGGGGCGGTAGTTCGGGTTGGCCTTCCAGCGCGCGCGGACGAACGGGCGCTCGTGGCCCGACAGTTGCAGCGCAACCTTCGTGACCCAGCGATGCGACGGCACCGTGATGCCGTGTAGCGCGACGGTGACGAGTGCGAGGCTCACGATGACCGCGGGTGCCGACCAGCGGTGCGGCACCGCGCGCCATGAGCCGGCGATGAACGCGAGCGCAGCGATCGCGCCGACGATGCAGCCGGTGATCGATTCGGACGGCGAATGCGCATCGAGCGCGACGCGCGACACGCCGACCGCGATGCCGGCCGCGAGCCCGAGCGCGATGCCGGCGATCCGCGCCGGCGTGCGCATGCGGATCAACATCAGGAAGATCGCGACCGGATAGACCGACGTCGACAGCATCGCGTGGCCGCTGAAGCCCGTGAAATCCCACGCACGGATGCCGATGCCCCAGCCGAGGAACGCGATCTTCGTGAGCGCGACCACGCCGATCGCGGCTGCGAGCACGCCGAGCCATGCGGCCGCACGCTGCCACGAGTAGCCGAGCGCGAGCCAGACGGCGATCGTGATCGCGAGCGGCAAGGTCAGGCCGGCGCCGCCGAACGCGGTGATCATGATCCACAGGTGAGACGGCAGGTCGAACATCGGGAAGGGGCGAACAGAGGCGGGGAGGATGCTTAAATCAACGCGCGAGCCGGGAAGAACGACTACAACGGATACAAGCGGCGAAACCCCAGTATAGCGCCGCGTGCGCACGAGCCCCGTTTTTTGCGCCGTCGGGAACTCACCGCGCGCAGGAAAAATCCCAGAAACAATGTTATGGTGCATTGCACAAAGTCGAACGATGCATCCGTTGCGGCGCCCTTGTTGCGCCCCTATTTTTCCTGACTGCGAGCCCGATCGATGACCAAAAGTCTGACCAAGGTGTGGCTGGGCGGCATGAAACGCATGCTGTCTCCGGCCGCCAAACGCGCGGCGCGCGATGCGCAGCGCATCACACGCGACGCACTCGAGGCCGCCGCCTCTCCCGCCGTATCCGATCTGTCCCCGCCGCGCGAATCGCGGGTGCGGCCGCGCGCGGCCGCGTGGGCGGCGGGCGAGTGGACGCGCGGCGAACATCCGATGGCGCCCGCGCTCGGGCGTCTCGTCCAGAATCTCGCATACGGCCTCTACGTGCCGCCCGGCCGCCGGCGCGGCGCGATGCCGCTCGTCGTGATGCTGCACGGCTGCCAGCAGTCCGTCGACGAATTCGTGCAGGGCACGCGGATGAACCTGCTGGCCGACAAGCACGGTTTCGCGGTGCTGTATCCGGAACAGTCGCTGCGCGCGCACGCGCACGGCTGCTGGCACTGGTATGAAGACACCGACCGCGCGGGCCGCGGCGAGGCGAACGCGGTTGCGTCGCTGGTCGACGCGCTTGTCGACGAACGCGGCTTCGACGCGTCGCGCGTCTATGTCGCGGGGCTGTCGGCCGGTGCGGGCCTCGCGTCGCTTCTTGCACTGCACCATCCGGACCGCTTCGCCGCGGTCGCGCTGCACTCGGGCCCCGCGCTCGGGGAGGCGAACTCCGGCATCACCGCGATGGACGTGATGCGGCGCGGCGTGCGCCAGAACCCGGCCGCAGCCGTCGATGCGCTGGTCGACGCCAGCGGGTATCCAGGCATGCCGGCGCTGATCGTCCAGGGCGACGGCGACCACGTCGTCGCGCCGAAGAACGCCGACCAGCTGACGGTGCAGTTCATGCGGCTGAACGGGCTCGCCGACAGCCGCGGCGCGCTGCGCGGCGGCGAACGTGTCGAGACGCGCGGCGCGGGTGCACAGATCACCGATGTCTGCCGCGACGGCGAACCGGTCGTGCGGCTCTGCCATGTGAAAGGGCTCGATCACGCGTGGGCCGGCGGCGACGAAGCCGTGCCGTTTCATGCGGCCGTCGGCCCCGATGCGAGCGCGATGATCTGGGCCTTTTTCGAAGCATATCGGCGCACTGTGGCGACCGAACGACGCATCGTCTGATCGACGCTGGCCAAAAACTAGGGTTTTCCCTATAATTCGGGAAAACCCTAGTCAAAGACCCTTTGGATTGCGAGATCGAACATGTACCTGCTGAGCCACCTCTTCCTGATGCTGACCAAGAACGCTGAAACGGCCCGTAAAGAGCGCGCCGAGGCGTACCTGTCCGAAGCGACCGACATCTACGATCTCGAATTCCGTATGCGCAAGATCGATCGCGAAGCGTCGATGAACCGCCCGTATTCGTTCGGCGCGCGTTAAGCAGCGCAAGGCGGGCCGGCCGGCCCGCCGTTTCGGCGAGTCACGCAAAAGGGCGCGTGCGGCTTGATGCCGCACGCGCCCTTTTTGCATTCGTCGTCCTGCGTCGCGTCAGACGACCGTCAGGCGCACCGGCACGTTGTTGCGCGTTGCGTTCGAATACGGGCATACGTGGTGCGCCTTTTCGACCAGCGCCTGCGCGTCGGCCTTGTCGAGCCCCGGCAGCGACACGCGCAGCTCGATGTCGAGCCCGAAGCCGCCTGCGTCGTTCGGGCCGATGCCTACTTCCGCAGTAACCTGCGTATCGGCCGGCAGCGCCTGCTTGTTCTGGCCGGCGACGAATTTCATCGCGCTCAGGAAGCACGCCGAGTAACCTGCGGCAAACAGCTGCTCCGGATTCGTGCCTTCCGCGCCCGTGCCGCCGAGTTCGCGCGGCGCGGCCAGCTTCACTTCCAGCTTGTTGTCGGCGGATACCGCGCGGCCGTCGCGGCCGCCCGTGCTCGTGGCGCTCGTCTTGTACAGAATGTTCATCGTGCAGCTCCTGTCGGGAAAAGGGGAGAAAGGCGGCCCGGTCGAATGGAATGTCGCCGGCCACGAATAAAATATAGAACACAAATCATTGGTGTGCAAATGAAATTTTGAAGAAAAAACCCGGCGGTGCCGGGCCGGTCGGCCGATGCTCGGTTCGTCAGCGTTCGTTAGCGGCCGACAGCGCGTCGCGCAACTGCTGGAGATCGGCGCGCAGCCTGATCAGGAACTCGGGCGTTTGCTGCATCGCGCAGAAGAGATCGGCGGGCACGGAGCGCGCGCGGTTCTTCAGCGCCCGGCCTTCCGGCGTCACGCGTACGTTCACGACGCGTTCGTCGGCCGCGCTGCGCACGCGCTCGACGTAGCCGAGCGCTTCCAGCCGCTTGAGCAGCGGCGTGACCGTGGCCGGGTCGAGGTCGAGCCGCGCAGCGATGTCCTTTACCGCGATGTCGTCGCGCTCCCACAGCACGAGCATCGCGAGATATTGGGGATAGGTCAGCGACAGCTTGTCGAGCAGCGGCTTGTACGCTTTCGTCATCGCGTGCGAAGTCGAGTAGAGCGCGAAGCATAGTTGCTCGTCGAGCGTCTGGGGGAGCGGGGGTGGGCGGTCCATGATTCGGGAGGCGCGGTGGACGCGCGAACAATTTGTACGCAAATTATTTTGCGCGCAAAAGATCGGGTTGAACAGGGGCGCCCGGCTAGGGGCGCCCGGCCAGGGGCGGCGGGCGAAGGGTGCGCGGAGCGGCGCAAGACAGGGAGGGGCGCCGGGACGCAACCCGGCGCGGAGAATAGCGTGACGGCCGGCGACGCGCGCCGGCCGGGGGGGCTTCAGCGGCCCGACGTGGTCGTCGGCGCGCCCGGCTCCTGCACGCCGAAGCAGCCGCGATAGGTCGCGTAGAACGAGCAGTACAGCATCGTGACGATGATGATCGTCACCGGCATCATGATCGTCAGCGCATAGGCGCCGGCGCCGAGCGCCTGCAGCAGCAGCGACAGCGCGAGCGACGTGCCGAGCGCGACGCCGAACCACAGCACGCCGTACACGGCGAACGCGCCGCGATTGCGCCAGCAGCTGACGATGCTGAAGAACAGCGCCTTCGCGGGCGGGACGTCATGCCATGCGACGAGCACCGGCGCGAACCAGAACAGCATCGCGATCGGCAGATACAGCAGTGTCGCGAACATCAGCGCGCCGAACGTGCCTTGCGCGGCGAGCGTTTCCGGCGTCGTGCTCGCTTCGTCGGCCGCGCCCATCATCACGTGGAACAGCGCGCCGCCGTCCACGAACGACGAAGCGGCGAACACGAGCACCATCGACGCGACGTAGATCACGCCGAGCACGAGCAGCCGCTGGGTCGTGACGGTGCCGTACGAGCGGAAGCCGTCGATCAGGATCGTCGGCATCACCGGCTTGCCGGCCACCGTGTCGCGGCACGCGGCCATGAAGCCGACCGCGATGCCGGGAATGAGCACCAGCGGCAGCGCCGAGCCGATCACGGGCACCATCGACACCAGCGTGATCGCCAGCAGGTACGTGAAGAACAGCGTGATGAACGCGAGCGGGTTCCGGCGGAACAGCCAGACGCCTTGACGGAACCAGACATAGCCCGTTTTCGCGGGCACTTCGATCAGTTGCATGCGGTTTGGATCTCGGGAAGCGCGGGCGTATGCGCGATACGCTCACGCAGGATGCGTTCGAAATGACCGGGGTCGTGCGGCTTGAGCATCTCGGCCGCGCGCGGCAGGTAGAAGTCGTACAGGCGCGACACCCAGAAGCGGTACGCGCCCGCGCGCAGCATGTCGCTCCAGTGGCGGCGTTCCTCGGCCGTGAACGGCCGCACGGTCTGGTACGCGCGCAGCAGCGCATCGGCGCGCGCGACGTCGAGCACGCCGGTCGCGAGGTCGACGCACCAGTCGTTGACGGTCACCGCGACGTCGAACAGCCATTTGTCGCAGCCGGCGAAATAGAAGTCGAAGAAGCCGCCGAGCCGCACGTCGTGGCCGGTGCCGGGCGCCGCGTGCGCGAACAGCACGTTGTCGCGGAACAGGTCGCAATGGCACGGCCCGGCCGGCAGCGCCGCGTAGTCGTCCGACGCGAAGAACGCGGCCTGGTGCGCGAGCTCGCCTTCGAGCAGCGTGCGTTGCGCGTCCGTGATGAACGGCACGATTGCCGGTACGTTCTCTTGCCACCACGGCAGGCTGCGCAGGTTCGGCTGGTTGCGCGGATAGTCGCGCCCCGCGAGGTGCAGGCGCGCGAGCATCTGCCCAACCTCGATGCAGTGTTCGACCCCCGGCGCGAGTTCGGCCGCGCCGTCGAGCTTCGTGACGATCGCGGCCGGCTTGCCGTGCAACTCGCCGAACAGCGCGCCGTCGTCGCGCGGAATTGGATCCGGCACCGGCACGCCGTGGCTGGCCAGGTGGCGCATCAGGTCGAGGTAGAACGGCAGCTGTTGTGCGGTCAGCTTTTCGAAGATCGTGAGGACGTATTCGCCGCGCGTCGTCGTCAGGAAGAAATTGCTGTTTTCGATACCGGACGGAATGCCGCGAAACGCAAGCACGTCGCCCAGTTCGTAGTGGCGCATCCATTGCGCGAGATCGGAGTCGGAAACAGCAGTGAAAACGGCCATGCGGGATGCGTCAGGTCAGGGTGTCGGCACGCGGGCGGCATGCGTCGCGACAGCAGGTGAAGGGAGGCGGCGCGCCGCAATCGATGCGGCGCGCGACGGAATCAGTAGCGCAGGTTCAGCGACGGCAGGCGCGTGATCGGGATGCCCGCGTCGTGCGGCTTCGGCGACGTGTCGGGCGTCGAGCTCATCTGGTAGCGCGTGCCGAAGTTCGACTTCACGTCGATCTCGACCGGCTTGCCGCGGTCGCGGTACTCGGTGACCTCGGTGCCGTTCTTGCTCTTTTCATGGAAGCTCGGCGTGCGTCGAATGTCGGCGAAGTCGACTTTCGACGTGACTTCGGCGCCAGGCCGGTTGATCTTGCGGAGATCGGGCAGGCCGGCGGCTTCGTTGGCCTCGGCCCGCGCCTGCGCGTCGGCGTCAGGCGTGGCGCCGGCGGCGTAAGCGACGCTGGCGGCGGCAAACGCGGCGGCAGCGGCGACGAGAATGAGCGGCTTCATGATGAGTCTCCAGTGAACTCACTGATTTTAGCAAATACTGCGCGTCATCCGGCCCTGGCGTGCGTATGGGCGGCCACGAGGGTGACAGGGTTCCGTGGTAATGTCGTCGGATCAGACGAGGTGATACAAATGAAGAACGACTTGAGCCGCCGGCACCGTGTGCTGACGCCCGAAAGCCCGTCGGTCGAGGCTTTCGACGATCCGATCGCCGCCGTCGCGCGGCTGTCCGCCATTTACGACACGAATACGGGCTTCCTGCGCGACGCATTCGCGCGCTATCGCCGCCACGAACCGATTATCGAGCACGTGCGCGCGTGCTACCCGTTCGTGCGGATCCGCACCGACGTCAACACGCACGTCGATTCGCGCCGCTCGTACGGTTTCGTCGCCGGCCCTGGCGTGTTCGAGACGACGGTCACGCGCCCCGATCTCTTCGCGAACTACTATCGCGAGCAACTGCGCCTGCTGTCGAAGAACCACCATGTCAAGATCGAGATCGGCGTGTCGTCGCAGCCGATTCCGGTCCATTTCGCATTTCCGGAAGGCATCCATCTCGAAGGCGAACTCGACCGCGACCGCCTGCTCGCGATGCGCGACATCTTCGACACGCCCGACCTGTCGTATCTTGACGACCGCATCGTCAACGGCACGTTCGAGCCGGCGCCGGGCGAACCGCATCCGCTCGCGTTGTTCACGGCCGCGCGCGTCGACTTCTCGCTGCACCGGCTGCGTCACTACACGGCGACGTCGCCCACGCATTTCCAGAACTACGTGCTCTACACGAACTACCAGTTCTACATCGACGAGTTCGTGAAGCTCGGCCGCACGCTGATGACGGAGAGCGACGATCCCGAGGTGCGCGCGTACCGCAGCCAGTACGGCTCGTTCGTCGAGCCGGGCGATGTCGTCACGTACAACGCGAACCTCGGCAGCGAGCCGGCCGAGGGCGCCGCGCCGCCGCGCCTGCCGCAGATGCCCGCGTATCACCTGAAGCGCGCGGACGGCAGCGGGATCACGATGGTCAACATCGGCGTCGGTCCGTCGAACGCGAAGACGATCACCGATCACATCGCGGTGCTGCGTCCGCACGCATGGGTGATGCTCGGTCACTGCGCGGGGCTGCGCAACACGCAGCGTCTCGGCGACTACGTGCTCGCGCACGGTTACGTGCGCGAGGATCACGTGCTCGACGCCGACCTGCCGCTGTGGGTGCCGATCCCGGCGCTCGCCGAAGTGCAACTCGCGCTCGAGCGCGCGGTGGCCGACGTCACGCGGCTCGAGGGCGTCGAACTGAAGCGCGTGATGCGCACCGGCACGGTCGCGAGCGTCGACAACCGCAACTGGGAGTTGCGCGACCATCGCGAGCCGGTGCAGCGGCTGTCGCAGAGCCGCGCGATCGCGCTCGACATGGAAAGCGCGACGATCGCCGCGAACGGCTTCCGCTTCCGCGTGCCGTACGGCACGCTGCTGTGCGTATCGGACAAGCCGCTGCACGGCGAGCTGAAGTTGCCGGGCATGGCCGACACGTTCTATCGCGGGCAGGTCGATCAGCATTTGCAGATCGGCGTGAAGGCGATGGAGATCCTGCGCACGAACGGGCTCGACAAGCTGCATAGCCGCAAGCTGCGGAGCTTTGCGGAAGTGGCGTTTCAGTGATGTGAACACCGGCCCCGGCGGCGGTGCGCATCACCATGTGCGACGCGCCTTCTGACGGGGCACATCTGCCTTTGTCGCAAGCGTCCGATGCACCGGCGAATCTACCGGCAGGCGGAATGCGCGACGGTCGGGGTTGCCGTTCGCGTTGCCGTTGGAAGACAGCGGTCGCATGGAATGCGCCGCCGAAAACGGCAAGGCCGCCCGGCGCCGAAGCGCGCGGGCGGCCTTGCGTACGTCGAGCGGCCGCGCGGTGTCGCTCAGCACTCACCCTTCTTCGCGTGTCCCGGCGGGCAGTGGTAGCCGCGACGATCGTCGTAACCATGATGACGTTCCCACTCGCGGCGTTCCCAATAACGGCGGCCGTCCCAGTAGCGGTCGCCATGCCAGCCGATGATGACCGCGGGCGCCGGAGCGACCACGACGGGCGCGGGCGCGACGACGACCGGCGCGGGCGTGCCGATGTTGACGTCGACGTTGACGGCATGAGCGAGGCCGGACAGCGAAAGGCCGAGGCCGGCGAAGGCGAGGGCGATCAGCGAACGTTGCATGTTCTTTTCCGTGAGGTCGTTATGAATAGGCCGGCGCGACGCGATGGAAGCGAGGGGGGATCGTTCCACCGGGGGAACGCCGCGCCGACACAATGCAGTGTGCTGGCACGCGACGGAAAAGGCGAGGCCGGTTTGTTACCGCGGGTTGGCGGCTCGCAGGCGCGGGATGCGGGCATTGGGCCGCACATTTGACAATGGCGGGCCGCGGGTGCGGGCGATCATGCCGCATCGCGCAGCGCCGGCCGCGCGAATTTGACATTGGACGGCGTGCGGCCGCGAAGCGGGATTAACAGCGCGTTACAAAGTAGCGCGCGGCAGGTGGCCTGATCGCCATGCCTGCCGCGCGGGAAGCGGTACGCCGGCCGTCGGGCCGGCGGTCGTCACGGACGGGTTACAGATAGAACATGCGGTCTTCTTCCGGCCGCGGCGGTTGCCCTTCCGAACCTTCGCCTTCTTCCTCGCCGCTGTCCTCGTAGAACGCGAGCACTGCGTCGAGCACCTGGTCGGGATCGTCGATCACCTGCATCAGATCCATGTCTTCCGGATTGATGAGGCCCATCGGAATCAGCTGGTCGCGGAACCACTGCAGCAAGCCCTGCCAGAACGTGCTGCCGACGAGGATGATCGGCACGAGGCGCGACTTCTTCGTCTGGATCAGCGTGAGCACTTCGGACAGTTCGTCGAGCGTGCCGAAACCGCCCGGCATCACGATCACCGCATCCGAATTCTTCACGAACGTGACCTTGCGCGTGAAGAAGTGGCGGAAGCGCAGCGAGATGTCCTGGTAGTGGTTGCCGGCCTGCTCGTGCGGCAGCTCGATGTTCAGGCCGACCGACGGCGCCTTGCCGGCGTGCGCGCCCTTGTTCGCGGCTTCCATGATGCCGGGGCCGCCGCCGGAGATCACGGCGAAGCCGGCGTCGGACAGCTTGCGCGCGATCTGCGCGGCCAGCTTGTAGTGCGGCGTGTCGGGTTTGAGGCGGGCAGAACCGTAGATGCTGACAGCCGGGCGGATCTCCGACAGGTACTCGGTCGCCTCGATAAACTCTGCCATAATCGTGAACATCTGCCACGATGCGCGGGCCTTCTTGGCCGTCGCGCGTTCTTGATCTGCGAGCGAACGCAGACTCGGAATCACTTTTCTCTTGTTCATAATGCCTGAAGAACGAAATCTGGAAGGTAAGACCCTGCTATTGGTTGACGGTTCGAGCTATCTGTATCGGGCTTACCATGCGATGCCTGATTTGCGTGGCCCTGGCGGGGAGCCGACCGGAGCGCTCTACGGAATCATCAACATGCTGCGCCGTATGCGCAAGGAAGTCAGTGCAGAGTATAGCGCTTGCGTGTTCGATGCAAAGGGCAAGACGTTCCGCGACGACCTTTATGCCGACTATAAGGCAAACCGCCCGTCGATGCCGCCCGACCTCGCATTGCAGGTCGAACCGATCCACGGCGCGGTGCGTGCACTCGGCTGGCCGCTGCTGATGGTCGAAGGCGTCGAGGCCGACGATGTGATCGGCACGCTCGCGCGCGAAGCCGAACGGCACGGGATGAACGTGATCGTGTCGACGGGCGACAAGGATCTTGCGCAGCTCGTGACCGACCACGTCACGCTCGTCAACACGATGACCAACGAGACGCTCGACCGCGACGGCGTGATCGCGAAGTTCGGCGTGCCGCCCGAGCGGATCATCGACTACCTGGCATTGATCGGCGACACCGTCGACAACGTGCCGGGCGTCGAGAAGTGCGGGCCGAAGACGGCCGTGAAATGGCTGTCGCAATACGACAGCCTCGACGGCGTCATCGCGCACGCGGGCGACATCAAGGGCGTGGTCGGCGACAACCTGCGCCGCGCGCTCGACTTCCTGCCGCTCGGCCGCACGCTCGTGACGGTCGACACGGCCTGCGATCTCGCGCCGCATCTCGAATCGATCGAAGCATCGCTGAAGACCGACGGCGAGGCGCGCGATCTGCTGCGCGACATCTTCGCGCGCTACGGCTTCAAGACGTGGCTGCGCGAAGTCGACAGCGCACCGGCGGAAGGCGGCGACGCCGATGCGCCGGATGGCGAGCCGGCACCGGTGGTGGCGGCCGACATCGTTCGCGAATACGACACGATCCAGACCTGGGAGCAGTTCGACGCGTGGTTCGCGAAGATCGACGCGGCCGCGCTGACCGCGTTCGACACCGAGACGACCGCACTCGACCCGATGCTCGCGCGGCTCGTCGGCCTGTCGTTCTCGGTCGAGCCGGGCAAGGCCGCGTACCTGCCGGTCGCGCACCGCGGCCCCGACATGCCCGAACAGCTTCCGATCGACGAAGTGCTCGCACGCTTGAAGCCGTGGCTCGAATCGGCCGATCGCAAGAAGGTCGGCCAGCACCTGAAGTACGACGCGCAGGTGCTCGCGAACTACGACATCGCGCTGAACGGCATCGAGCACGACACGCTGCTCGAATCGTACGTACTCGAATCGCACCGCACGCACGACATGGACAGCCTCGCGCTGCGTCATCTGGGCGTCAAGACGATCAAGTACGAAGACGTCGCCGGCAAGGGCGCGAAGCAGATCGGTTTCGACGAAGTGGCACTCGCGCAGGCTGCCGAATACGCGGCCGAGGATGCCGACATCACGCTGCAGCTTCATCACGCGCTGTATCCGCAGGTCGCGCGCGAACCGGGCCTCGAGCGCGTGTACCGCGAGATCGAGATGCCCGTATCGCTCGTGCTGCGCAAGATGGAACGCACGGGCGTGCTGATCGACGACGCGCTCCTGCACGCGCAGAGCACCGAAATCGCAACGCGTCTGATCGAGCTCGAGGCGCAGGCGTATGAACTGGCGGGCGGCGAATTCAATCTTGGCTCACCTAAGCAGATCGGGCAGATCTTCTTCGAGAAGCTGCAGTTGCCGGTCGTGAAGAAGACGCCGAGCGGCGCGCCGTCGACCGACGAAGAAGTGCTGCAGAAGCTGGCCGAGGATTACCCGCTGCCGAAGCTGCTGCTCGAGCATCGCGGGCTGTCGAAGCTGAAGTCGACCTATACCGACAAGCTGCCGCGCATGGTGAACCCCGCCACGGGCCGCGTGCACACGAACTATGCGCAGGCCGTCGCGGTGACGGGCCGCCTCGCGTCGAATGACCCGAATCTTCAGAACATTCCGGTGCGCACGGCCGAAGGCCGGCGGATCCGCGAGGCGTTCATCGCGTCGCCGGGCCACCGGATCGTGTCGGCCGACTATTCGCAGATCGAACTGCGGATCATGGCGCACATCTCGGGCGACGCGTCGCTGCTGCGCGCGTTCTCGCAGGGCGAGGACATCCACCGCGCGACGGCCGCCGAGGTGTTCGGCGTGACGCCGCTGGAGGTCAATTCCGACCAGCGCCGGATCGCGAAGGTGATCAACTTCGGGCTGATCTACGGGATGAGCGCGTTCGGGCTCGCGTCGAACCTCGGCATCACGCGCGACGCGGCGAAGCTCTATATCGACCGCTATTTCGCCCGCTATCCGGGCGTCGCGCAGTACATGGAAGACACGCGCGCGATCGCAAAGGAGAAGGGCTACGTCGAAACCGTTTTCGGTCGCCGTCTGTGGCTGCCGGAGATCAACGGCGGCAACGGCCCGCGCCGCCAGGCGGCCGAGCGCGCGGCCATCAATGCGCCGATGCAGGGCACCGCGGCCGATCTGATCAAGCTGTCGATGATCGCGGTGGACGATTGGCTCACGCGCGACAGGCTTGCATCGCGGATGATCATGCAGGTGCACGATGAACTGGTGCTCGAGGTGCCCGGCGGGGAACTGTCGCTCGTGCGCGAGAAACTGCCGGAAATGATGTGCGGCGTCGCGAAGCTGAAGGTGCCCCTCGTCGCCGAAGTGGGCGCCGGCGCGAACTGGGAAGAGGCACACTGACGCACCGCTGCGCGGTTCCCGATTCCTGCGGCATATTGTTGCAGGGATGCTGAATATCGAGATGGTTTGCTTGTGGTCAACGCGCAAGCTCCCGGACAATGCATGTCAGTCATGTCATTGACGCGGGGCCGGCGCGCCCCGCGTTCCGGGGCCGGCGCATCGAAGTGCTTCGAACTGCACATCGATGATGTCCGAACCGGTTAATCCACCGGGCGGCGCGAATGCATCGCGTTCGCTTCGTCCGGCGGCAGCAGTTTCGAATCGCAAAGGGGGAATCGGATGCATCGGATCATCATCGTAGGCGGAGGCGCGGGCGGCCTGGAACTGGCGACGCGGCTCGGCGACCGTTACGGCGCGCGCGGCAATCGTCCCGCGCGTGCGCTCGTCACGCTCGTCGACCGCAATCCGACGCACATCTGGAAACCGCTGCTGCACGAGGTTGCGGCTGGCAGCATGGACCCATTCACGCAGGAGCTCGAATATGCAGCGCAGGCGCGCTGGCACGGCTTCGAGTTCCAGCAGGGCGGACTGACCGGCCTCGACCGCGCCGCGAAGCGCATCACGCTGTCACCCATCAACGACAGCGACGGCGCGGAACTGCTGCCGGAGCGCGAACTGGAATACGACACGCTCGTGATCGCGATCGGCAGCACGACCCACTTCTTCGGCGTGCAGGGCGCGCCGGAAAACGCGATCGCGCTCGATACGGTTGGCGAGGCCGAGCGCTTCCGCAAGCGGCTGATCGCCGCGTGCATGCGTGCCGAGCACCAGGCGCCGGCGCCGACCGCGCCGGGCGACGCGCCCGAGCCGCGCATCCAGGTCGTGATCGTCGGTGGCGGCGCGACGGGTGTCGAGTTGTCCGCGGAGCTGCGCAACACGGCGCAGGTGCTGTCCGCGTATGGGCTGCACAAGCTCGACCCGCGCCACGACGTCGGCATCGTGCTGATCGAATCGGGGCCGCGGATTCTGCCGGCGCTGCAGGAGCGCGTGTCGACGGCGACGGCCGAACTGCTCGAAAAGCTCGGCGTGCGGCTGATGCTCAGCGAACGCGTGACCGAGGTCGCGCCGGGATTCGTGCATACCGCGAGCGGGAAGACGGTGCGCGCGGACCTGACGGTCTGGGCGGCCGGCATCAAGGCGCCGTCCGTGCTCTCGCATCTCGACGGCCTCCAGGTCAACAAGCTTGGCCAGCTCGACGTGCGTCGCACGCTGCAGACCTTCACCGACGACAACGTGTTCGCGCTCGGCGATTGTGCGGCATGCGCGTGGCCCGGCAACGAACGCAACGTGCCGCCGCGCGCGCAGGCCGCGCACCAGCAGGCGAGCTTCCTGCTGAAGGCGATCGGCTGCCGGCTCGAAGGGCGTCCGCTGCCCGAATTCACGTATCGCGATTTCGGTTCGCTCGTGTCGCTCGGCCATTTCAGCGCGGTCGGCAACCTGATGGGCGGGCTGATCGGCGGCAACATGCTGATCGAAGGGCTGTTTGCGCGCTTCATGTACATGTCGCTGTACCGGCTGCACATCGCGGCGTTGCACGGCTATCCGCGGATGATGCTCGACACGGTCGCGCACTGGCTGCGGCGTACGACGTTGCCGCGCGTCAAGCTGCACTGACACCTCGCGTTCGCGCGGGGAGCGGGCGGGGAGTGCGTACGTCGTGCGTGTTCTCCGCCCGTTGTGTTTGCGGGCAGCGAGGCGGCTGCGCGTGTTCTGGCCGGGCGATGTCGCACACGCGTTTTTTTTCAATCCGCAAGCATCCGGTCGTGCAACGGCGATCGATACACGCAGGCCGCGCCGCGATTCGGCGGACCGTCAGCGGGCTTCGACGCCACAATCGATGCGCTTTGGATCGATGAGTCGTAATCGAGTCTTACACATCTGACAGTTGACGCGACAACGGATTATTGGGCATCTTGTCCGGGTTTCCGTTTGCGGCGGGGTGCCAACCGCCGCGACATCCGCGCCGTGCACCGGCGCGATGCCCCGTCATGCAGCATCCACGATCGTGACGGCGGCGCCCTATCGAGGAGTGCATTCATGTTGAAACCCGAAGTAGACAGCCTGGTCCCCCACGTCCCGTTCTCGCGCCGCAAGTTCATGCAGGCCGCGCTGGGCGGCACCTTCGCTGCGGCCGTGCTGCCCGTTTCGGCGCAGACGGTCACGACCGACAGCGCCGGGCTGGACGTCGACACCGTCGAGATCCGCTCCGGCGACGCGAGCGTGCCGGCCTATCGCGCGCAGCCGGCCGGCAAGACGAATCTGCCGGTCATCATCCTCATCCACGAGATCTTCGGTGTGCACGCGCATATCGCCGACGTCTGCCGCCGCTTCGCGAAGCTCGGCTACCTCGCGATCGCGCCCGACCTGTTCGCGCGGCAGGGCAACGCGGCGAAGTATCCGACGATGAAGGATCTTTTCGACAACATCATCAACAAGGTGCCGGACCGGCAGGTCACCGAGGATCTCGATGCGACGGTCGCATGGGCCGGCAAGAACGGCGGCGACCCGGCGCGTCTCGGCGTGACGGGGTTCTGCTGGGGCGGCCGCCAGGCGTGGTTGTATGCGGAGCACAATCCGCACGTGCGTGCGGCCGTTGCGTGGTACGGGTTCGTCGAAGGCAAGACCGACGAGATGACGCCGTTCAATCCGGTCGATCATGCGGCGTCGCTGAAGGTGCCTGTGCTCGGGCTGTATGGCGAGAAGGATGCGAACATCACGCAGGCCTCGCTCGCGGACATGCGCAAGGCGATCCAGACGAGCGACTCGAAGCTCGCGCGCGAATCGGAGATCGTCGTGTATCCGGATGCCGGCCACGCGTTCTTCGCCGACTACCGGCCGAGCTATGTAAAGGGTGATGCCGAAGACGGCTGGAAGCGCGCGATCGCGTGGTTCCACAAGTACGGCGTGATGTAAACGGAACGCGGCGGCCGAATGGCCGCCGCTTCGCTTCACCGGTGCGCCGCGCGCCGGATTACGGGTTCGGGCCGGTCGCGATCGGCCGCGACGGATCGGCGCTCCATTCGCTCCACGAGCCCGGATACAGCGATGCGCCGTGCAGCCCTGCGATCTCCAGCGCAAGCGCGTTGTGGCAGGCGGTGACGCCGGAGCCGCACTGCAGGATCGCGAGATTCGGTTCGGTGCCCGCCAGCAGCGTGGAAAACGTCTCGCGCAGTTCGTGACCAGTCTTGAAGCGGCCGTCGGTGTTGAGGTTGTCCTTGAAGAACCGGTTGCGCGCGCCGGGGATGTGGCCGCCCACACGATCGATCGTTTCGTTTTCGCCGCGATAGCGGTCCGGTGCGCGTGCGTCGATCACGACGCGCGTGTGCGACGTCACGTTCGCAAGCACGGCTGCTGCGTCGACCGTCGATTCAAGAGGCGCTCCCGCGCGGAAATCGCCGGCGGCCGGTTGCGGCACGTCGGCCGTCAGCGGCTGGCCGGCCGCTTCCCATGCCTGCAGGCCGCCGTCGAGCACGGCGACCGAATCGTGGCCGAGCCAGCGCAGCAGCCACCACAGGCGCGCCGCATAGGCGCCGCCTTGCGCGTCGTATGCGACGACCTGCTGGCCCTGCTTGAGACCGCGGCTCGCGAGCAGCGTGGCGAATGCATCGCGGGTCGGCAGCGGATGGCGGCCGTTGGTGCCCGTCTTGCGGCCCGACAGGTCGCGGTCGAGATGAAGATACTGTGCGCCGGGGATGTGGCCGGCTGCATACGCGGCTTCGCCCGCGCCCGGATCGGCGAGGTCGAAGCGGCAGTCGAACAGCACGACGCTGCCGGGCGCCGCGGCCAGGCGCTCGGCGAGATTGGCGGCGGAGATGAGCGTGGTGTAATGAGTGTGCGGCATGACGGCTCCCTGGAGTGCGAATGGCCTGATATTCCAAGTCTAAACAAAAAAAGACGGGCCGAAGCCCGTCTTTTCGTCTGCCGGATGCGGTGCGGCGTCAAAGCGCCGCACCGGCCATCAGATGTCGCCGAGGTGGCGGCGCAGGAACTCGTGGAAGTGCTGCATGCCGTCTTCCATCGGGCTCTGGTACGGGCCGACCTGCGACTCGCCGCGTGCCATCAGCGCATGGCGGCCTGCGTCCATCCGCATCGCGATTTCGTCGTCCTCGACGGCCGTTTCCATATAGGCGGCGCGCTCGGCCTCGACGAATTCGCGTTCGAACAGCGCGATTTCCTCGGGGTAATAGAACTCGACGATGTTGGTCGTCTTCTGCGGGCCGCGCGGGATCAGCCACGACACGACGAGCACGTGCGGATACCACTCGATCATCAGGCCCGGGTAGTAGACCATCCAGATCGCGCCGAACTCCGGCGGCACGCCGTTGCGGAACTTCAGCACCTGCTCGTGCCATTTTTGGTAAGTCGCGCTGCCCGGTTTCGCGAGTGCGTTGTGCACGCCGACCGTCTGCACGCTGTACCAGTCGCCGAATTCCCACTTGAGGTCGTCGCACGACACGAAGCTGCCGAGGCCCGGGTGGAACGGGACGACGTGGTAATCCTCGAGGTAGACCTCGATGAAGGTCTTCCAGTTGTAATCGCACTCGTGCACTTCGACATGATCGAAGTGGTACTCGGAGAAGTCGAAGTGATGTTTCGTGCCGAGATTGGCGAGGTCGCGCGCGACATTCCGGCCTTCGGCCTCGAACAGCAGCCCCTGCCAGTTCTGCAGCGGGCTCTTGCCGAGGTTCAGGCACGGCTTGTCGGGGAAGTGCGGCGCGCCGAGCAGCTCGCCTTCCAGGTCGTACGTCCAGCGGTGCAGCGGGCACACGATGTTCTGCGCGTGGCCGCGCCCGTTGAGCATGATCGCCTGCCGGTGGCGGCAGACGTTCGACAGCAGTTCGATCTGGTTCGTCTGGTTGCGGACCAGCACGCGGCCTTCCTTCTCGGACGGCAGCGCAAAATAATCCCCCGCCTCGGGCACCATCAACTCGTGCCCGACGTAACGAGGTCCTTTCTTGAAGAGGGTTTCGATCTCGCGCTCGAGTAGCGCCTCATCGAAATATGCAGTGACTGGAAGCTGGCTGTGAGCCGACTTCAACTGAAGCGCATCGCTCAGATTGGACATTCCCACTCCCGGTGTTAGCGTGAAAGCAGTGAACAACCCAACCATCGAAAAATCGATTTAGGGAAACGGGGAATTATACCCGGTTCGCCTCGCAAGGCCAGGATTAAGTGCCTGATTTGTGTCAATTTTTTGTCGGGAGACAACCGCCAGGCGCACACTGTGTGCCGGAGATGGGGCCGGAATATGTGCCAGGTGCCCAAGTCGGCAGATCGGAGAATTCTCTTTTGCCGTAGAATGTCCGACTTGTTTTGAAATTTGACACCCTCGTCCATGGCGAAAACCGCATCCCCAGGCGCCACGCCGCCCGGCAATGGCACCGAACCGTTGCCGGACAATTATGAGATGGCGCTCGCGGAACTCGAGACGCTGGTTGCCCGGATGGAAGGCGGCGCGTTGAGCCTCGAGGATTCACTGGCGGCGTACCGCCGCGGTGCGACCCTCGTTGCATTTTGCCAACAGCAGCTCGAGAAAGTGGAGCAGCAGGTTCGCGTGCTCGACGGCGCGACGCTGAAGCCGCTTTCGTCCGGAACGGCCGCCACGGACGGCGAAGACGACGATCTATGACATTCGAACAATGGATGCGGTCCGTGCTTGACCGTGTCGAGGACGCACTCGGTCACTATCTGCCCGCTGAAACCGCGATGCCCGCGCAACTCCACGAGGCGATGCGCTATGCGGTCCTCGGCGGCGGCAAGCGCGTTCGCCCGCTGCTGTGCCATGCAGCAGGCGAGCTGACCGGCGCGACGGAAGCGGCGCGCAATGCGGCGGCGGCGGCGCTGGAGATGATCCACGTCTACTCGCTCGTGCACGACGACATGCCGTGCATGGACGACGACGCGCTGCGACGCGGCAAGCCGACCGTGCACGTGCAGTACGACGAGCCGACGGCACTGCTCGTCGGCGATGCGCTGCAGTCGCAGGCGTTTGTCGCGCTGACCGACGCCGCTGCGCTGTCGCCGGTGCAGCAGGCCGCGCTCGTGCGCGAGCTTGCGCTTGCGAGCGGCTCGCTCGGCATGGCGGGCGGGCAGGCGATCGACCTGGCGAGCGTCGGCCTCAAGCTGACGCGCGAGCAGCTCGAGACGATGCACCGGATGAAGACTGGCGCACTGCTGCGCGCGGCCGTGCGGATGGGCGCACTGGCCGGCGAGACGCCGTCGGCGGAAACGATGGCCGCGCTCGACGTCTATGCGGGAGCCGTGGGCCTGGCTTTCCAGGTCGTCGACGATATTCTCGACGTCACGACCGATTCGGCGACGCTTGGCAAGACGGCTGGCAAGGACGCGGCGAACGACAAGCCGACCTACGTTTCGATCCTCGGCCTCGAGGCGTCGCGCGAGCTCGCAGCGCAACTGCGCGCCGAAGCGCACGACGCGCTGAAACCGTTCGGCGCACGCGCACAGCGTCTCGCCGAACTTGCCGACCTGGTAGTGAACCGGGTCAGCTGACGCGAAAGCCCGCCGCCGCGCACACGCTACGGTGCGTGCAATAGAATGCGGGCGCGTTTGATTTCCTACAATGGAACGACGATGTACGACTTGCTGAAAACCATCGACGACCCGGCGGATCTGCGCCGCCTCGATCGTCGCCAACTGCAACCGCTCGCGGATGAACTGCGCGCGTTCGTGCTCGACAGCGTGTCGAAGACGGGCGGCCATTTGTCGTCCAACCTCGGGACGGTCGAGCTGACGATCGCGTTGCACTACGTGTTCAACACGCCGAACGATCGCATCGTCTGGGACGTGGGCCACCAGACCTACCCGCACAAGATCCTCACGGGCCGCCGCGACCAGATGCATTCGCTGCGCCAGTACGACGGCATCTCGGGCTTCCCGCGCCGCAGCGAATCCGAATACGACACGTTCGGCACCGCGCACTCGAGCACGTCGATCTCGGCCGCGCTCGGCATGGCGATCGGCAGCCAGCTGAACGGCGACGACCGCTTTTCGATCGCCGTGATCGGCGACGGCGCGATGACGGCCGGCATGGCGTTCGAGGCGATGAACAACGCGGGCGTGTCGGAAGATGCGAAGCTGCTCGTGATCCTGAACGACAACGACATGTCGATCTCGCCGCCGGTCGGCGCGCTGAATCGCCATCTCGCCCGCCTGATGTCGGGCCGCTTCTACGCGGCTGCGCGCGCGGGCGTCGAGCGCGTGCTGAGCGTTGCGCCGCCGGTGCTCGAGCTCGCACGCAAGCTCGAGGAGCACGCGAAGGGCATGGTCGTGCCGGCCACGCTGTTCGAGGAGTTCGGCTTCAACTACATCGGCCCGATCGACGGTCACGATCTCGATTCGCTGATCCCGACGCTGCAGAACATCCGCGAACTGCGCGGCCCGCAGTTCCTGCACGTGGTGACGAAGAAAGGCCAGGGCTACAAGCTCGCCGAAGCCGATCCCGTGCTCTATCACGGCCCCGGCAAGTTCAACCCGGCCGAAGGCATCAAGCCGTCGACCACGCCCGCGAAGAAGACGTACACGCAGGTGTTCGGCGAGTGGCTGTGCGATGAAGCCGAGCGCGATACGCGCGTCGTCGGCATCACGCCCGCGATGCGCGAAGGCTCGGGCATGGTCGAGTTCGAGAAGCGTTTCAAGGATCGCTACTACGACGTCGGCATCGCCGAGCAGCACGCGGTGACGTTCGCGGGCGGCCTCGCGACCGAAGGGCTGAAGCCGGTCGTCGCGATCTACTCGACGTTCCTGCAGCGTGCTTACGATCAGCTGATCCACGACGTCGCGCTGCAGAACCTGCCGGTCGTGTTCGCGATCGACCGCGCGGGCCTCGTCGGCGCGGACGGCGCGACGCACGCGGGCGCGTACGATCTCGCGTTCATGCGCTGCATCCCGAACATGACGATCATGGCCGCATCCGACGAGAACGAATGCCGCCAGATGCTGCACACCGCGCTGCAGCAGCCGAACCCGACCGCTGTGCGCTATCCGCGCGGCGCGGGCGCGGGCGTGCCGACGGTGAAGGAATTCACCGAGATCCCGCTCGGCAAGGGTGAAGTGCGTCGTCACACGGCGCAGCCGGAAGGCAAGCGTGTCGCGATCCTCGCATTCGGCACGATGGTCGCACCGTCGCTCGCCGCGGCCGAGGAGCTCGACGCAACCGTCGCGAACATGCGCTTCGTGAAGCCGGTCGACGCCGCGCTCGTGCGCGAACTCGCCGAGACGCACGACTACCTCGTCACGATCGAGGAAGGCTGCGTGATGGGCGGCGCGGGCTCGGCCTGCGTGGAAGCCCTGATGGAGAGTGGGGTTATCCGACCCGTACTACAATTGGGCCTCCCTGACCAGTTCGTCGATCACGGCGACCATGCAAAGCTGCTGTCGCTATGCGGCCTCGACGGCGCGGGCATCGCGAAATCGATTCGCGAACGCTTCCTGAACCCGGCGGCCGATGTCGCCGGTCAGGCGAAGCGCGTCGCATAAGCTGGCGCCGCCCGCGGGCGGCGCTGGTGCGACTGGCGCAACCGGTCTTCATTGATGCGGAAAACATGGGCCTGCGGGCCCATGTTGCTTTTCCGGCTGCCGCATGATGCGGCGTGCGCGTCGTCGAACGCGCGGCTTACAAGGATTGAACAAGATGAACCAGATGAATCCCGCCTTCGTGATGCCCGACGTGCAGAGCACGGTGGATACCCGTCAGATCCCGATTCAGCGCGTGGGCGTGAAGGCGGTCCGGCATCCGTTGACGGTGCGTACCGAAAGCGGCGACGTGCAGCCGAGCGTCGGTGTCTGGAATCTCGACGTGCGCCTGCCGGCCGACCAGAAGGGCACGCATATGTCGCGCTTCGTCGCGCTGCTCGAAGAGAACCGCGCGCCGCTGACGGTCGAGCGTTTCCGCGCGATGCTCGCGTCGATGCTCGAGAAGCTCGAAGCCGAGGCCGGCCGCATCGAGGTCACGTTCCCGTACTTCGTGAACAAGACGGCGCCGGTGTCCGGCGTGCAGAGCCTGCTCGACTACGAAGTGACGCTTGCAGGCGAAAGCCGCAACGGCGACACGCGCCTGTTCCTGAAGGTGCTCGTGCCCGTGACGAGCCTGTGCCCGTGCTCGAAGAAGATCTCGCAGTACGGCGCGCACAACCAGCGCTCGCACGTGACGATCGATGCCGAACTCGCGGCCGACCTGCCGGTCGAGGCGCTGATCCGCATCGCCGAGGAAGAGGCGTCGTGCGAACTGTGGGGCCTGCTGAAGCGCCCGGACGAGAAGTTCGTCACCGAGCGCGCGTACGAGAACCCGAAGTTCGTCGAGGATCTCGTGCGCGACGTCGCGCAGCGTCTCGATGCGGACGAGCGTGTGATTGCGTATGTGCTCGAAGCCGAGAACTTCGAGTCGATCCACAATCACAGCGCGTATGCGCTGATCGAGCGCGACAAGCGGCAGGCGGCATAACACTGCGTCGTTTTGCCGCGTCGATGAAAAAGGCCGCTCGTTTTTGAGCGGCCTTTTCGTTTTCTTGTCCGGGACGTCGTGGTTCAGCGTGCGAGCGACGCGAGATCCCAGCGCGGCTTCACCGTGAAAGCGTAGTCGGCGTTCGCCTGCTCGGGCCAGCGGCCGAGCCGCAGCGCGCCCGCGAGCGCGATCATCGCGCCGTTGTCGGTGCAGAGCGCGAGATCGGGGTAGTGCACGTCGAAGCCGCGCTTGGCCGCGGCGGCCGACAGCGCCTCGCGCAACTGGCGGTTCGCGCCGACGCCACCCGCGACCACGAGGCGCTTGAGCTTCGTCTTCTTCAGCGCGGCGAGCGACTTCGCGACGAGCACGTCGACGGCTGCATCGACGAAACCGCGCGCGAGGTCGGCTTTCGCGCGTTCGAGCGCGTCGCCCGCCAGCTTCGCCGCCTCGAACTTCTTCATCTGCGTGAGCACGGCCGTCTTCAGGCCGCTGAAGCTGAAATCGAGGTCGCCCGAATGCAGCATCGGGCGCGGCAGCACGACCGCGCCCGGCGTGCCCGTTTCGGCGAGCTTCGACACTTCCGGGCCGCCCGGGTAGCCGAGGCCGATCAGTTTTGCCGTCTTGTCGAACGCTTCGCCGGCCGCGTCGTCGAGCGTTTCGCCGAGCGTCTCGTACACGCCGACGTCGGTCACGCGCATCAGTTGCGTATGGCCGCCGGAAACCAGCAGCGCGACGAACGGGAACGGCGGCGGCTCGGCGACGAGCAGCGGCGACAGCAGGTGGCCTTCGAGGTGATGGATGCCGACGGTCGGCTTGTTCCATGCAAGTGCGAGCGCATTCGCGATGCTCGCACCGACCAGCAGCGCCCCGGCGAGGCCGGGGCCTTGCGTGAACGCAATCGCGTCGATGTCGTCGCGGCGCGTGCCGCTTTGCGCCATCACTTCCTCGAGCAGCGGCAGCGCGCGGCGGATGTGGTCGCGCGACGCGAGCTCGGGCACGACGCCGCCGTATTCGCGGTGCATCGCGATCTGCGAATGGAGCGCGTGCGCGAGCAGGCCGCGCTGCGTGTCGTAGAGCGCGAGGCCGGTTTCGTCACAGGAGCTTTCGATGCCGAGAACGAGCATGGGTGCGGGCGGGGCGCGCCGTATCGGGCGCGCCGAAGGAAGGTAAACGTAACCCGAAAGTATAGCAGGCGAGGGCCGGCCGCCGCTGGCGGCGGCCCGGGCCCGATGCCGGGCAGGTACAATCCGCGCCATGGAAACTTTTGACATCGCCGTGATCGGCGCGGGCGCCGCCGGGATGATGAGCGCCGCGGTCGCCGGGCAGCTCGGCCGCCGCGTCGTGCTGATCGATCACGCACCGCGGCTCGCCGAAAAAATCCGCATCTCGGGCGGCGGCCGCTGCAACTTCACGAACCTGTACGCAGGCCCCGACAATTACCTGTCGGCGAATCCGCATTTCGCGCGTTCGGCGCTGGCGCGCTATACGCCGCGCGACTTCCTCGGGCTGCTCAGGCACCATCATGTGACCTGGCACGAAAAGCACAAGGGCCAGCTCTTTTGCGACCACGGCAGCGACACGATCATCGACGTGCTGAAGCACGAATGCGACGCGGGCGGCATCGCGTGGCGCCGGCCCGTCATCGTCGACGCGGTGCGCCACGCGCCGGCCAACGGCTTCACGCTCGATACGCAGCAGGCCGGGCCGATCGGTGCGCGCGCACTGATTGTCGCGACGGGCGGCCTGTCGATCCCGAAGATCGGCGCGACCGACTTCGGCTACCGGCTCGCGAAGCAGTTCGGCCACAAGCTCATCGATACGCGGCCCGCGCTCGTGCCGCTCACGTTCGCGCAGCACGACTGGGAGCCGTTCGCGGCGCTCTCCGGCGTGTCGCTCGAAGTGCGCGTATCGACCGGCGACAAGAAGCGCGGCGGCGAATTCGTCGAGGACCTGCTGCTGACCCATCGCGGCCTGTCGGGGCCCGGCATCCTGCAGATCTCGAGCTATTGGCAACCCGGCGACCCGATTCGCGTCGACCTGCTGCCGCAGCGTGACACGGTGGCCGACCTGCTCGACGCGAAGCGCTCGTCGAAGCGCCAGATCGGTTCGCTGCTGGCGGACTGGGTGCCGTCGCGCCTCGCGCACGCATGGCTCGACACGCATCGCGTCGCGGCCGACGCACGGCTCGCGGACCTGCCCGACAAGACGCTGCGCCAGATCGGCGACGCGCTCGCCGGCTGGACGCTGACGCCGAACGGCACCGAAGGCTACAAGAAGGCCGAGGTGACGAAGGGCGGGATCGATACGCGGGAGCTGTCGTCGGCGACGATGATGAGCGCGCGCGTGCCGGGGCTGTTCTTCGTCGGCGAGGCCGTGGACGTGACGGGCTGGCTCGGCGGCTACAACTTCCAGTGGGCGTGGGCGTCCGGCACGGCGGCCGGGCAGGCCGCGGCGGAGTATGCGCGCGGCGCCTGACGGGCCGGGCAAGCCCCGTTTTAGCGGGACCAGGCCCCGTGCCTTTGAACAATCGCTCTGCTATACTCGGTAGTCTTTCCCTGCAAACCTTTATTCGTGTCGGATCATGACGATCATTCGCGTTAAAGAGAACGAGCCGTTCGAAGTTGCAATGCGTCGCTTCAAGCGCACGATCGAGAAGAATGGTCTGTTGACCGAACTTCGTGCGCGCGAGTTTTACGAGAAGCCGACCGCGGAGCGCAAGCGCAAGAAGGCTGCTGCGGTGAAGCGTCATTACAAGCGTATCCGCAGCCAGACGCTGCCGAAGAAGCTGTACTGAACGATTGGGCGCCGCGCGGTTCGCTGAGCGGCGCACCGGCGACTCCGTGCGATCGGGTGATCGCGCAGCCGATCAGGCGGCGAGTCGCCGATGCCGGATTCGAGCAACCCGCTTGAGACACTGTCCCAAGCGGGTTTTTGTGTTGACGCCCGTTCGCGGGCGTCGGATTCACGTTTCCATCCCGGGTGAAAGATGAGTTTGAAAGAGCAGATCAGCGAAGACATGAAGGCCGCGATGCGCGCGAAGGAAAGCGAGCGCCTGGCGACGATTCGCCTGCTGATGGCCGCGATCAAGCAGCGCGAGGTCGATGATCGGGTCACGCTCGATGACGCGGGCATCACGGCCGTGATCGACAAGATGATCAAGCAGCGCAAGGATTCGATCAGCCAGTTCCAGGCCGCCGGCCGCGACGACCTCGTCGCGAAGGAGCAGGCCGAGTTGACCGTGCTGGGCGGCTACATGCCCGCGCAACTGTCGGATGCCGAAGTGGCGGCCGAAGTCCAGGCGGCGGTCGCGCAAACCGGCGCAGCCGGCCCGCAGGACATGGGCAAGGTGATGGGCGTGCTGAAGGGCAAGCTCGCCGGCCGTGCCGACATGACGGCCGTTTCCGCGCAGGTCAAGGCCGCGCTCACGAAGTAAAACCCGTTCCCGGCGCGCGCGGCGTTGCGTCCGCCGGGCGTCGTATTGTCTTTTTTCGCTCGATCCCACGGTGATTCCGCATTCGTTCCTGCAGGACTTGCTGAACCGCGTCGATATCGTCGACGTGGTGGGTCGGTACGTGCAGCTCAAGAAGGGCGGCGCCAACTTCATGGGGCTGTGCCCGTTCCATAACGAGAAGAGCCCGTCGTTTACCGTCAGCCCGACCAAGCAGTTCTATCACTGCTTCGGCTGCGGCGCGCACGGCACGGCGATCGGCTTCCTGATGGAGCATGCGGGGCTCACGTTCCCGGAAGCCGTGCAGGAGCTCGCGCAGTCCGTCGGACTGACCGTCCCGCACGAGCCGTCGATGCGCGGCGGCGGTGGAGGCGGGGGCGGCGATTATCCGGCGCCGGTGTCGAAATCCGTCGCGACCGCGCTGTCCGATGCGATGACTGCCGCGTGCGATTACTACCGCAAGCAGTTGCGCGGCGCGACCGTCGCGATCCAGTACCTGAAGAACCGGGGCCTGACCGGCGAGATCGCCGCGCGCTTCGGTCTCGGTTATGCGCCGGACGGTTGGCAGAACCTCGAAACCGCGTTCCCCGACTATCGCGACGAGTCGCTCGTCGAGTCGGGGCTCGTGATCGTCAGCGAGAAAACCGATGCGCAGGGTGTCGCGCGCCGCTACGACCGGTTCCGTGAGCGGATCATGTTCCCGATCCGCAACGTGAAGGGGCAGGTGATCGGCTTCGGCGGCCGCGTGCTAGGCAGCGGCGAGCCGAAATACCTGAACTCGCCCGAAACGCCGCTGTTCAACAAGGGCAGCGAGCTGTACGGGCTGTTCGAGGCGCGGCTCGCGATTCGCGAGCGCAAGTACGTGCTGGTCGTCGAAGGCTACATGGACGTCGTCGCGCTCGCGCAACTGGGTTTTCCGAACGCGGTCGCGACGCTCGGCACCGCGTGCACGCCGATTCACGTGCAGAAGTTGCTGCGCCAGACCGACACGGTCATTTTCAGTTTCGACGGCGACTCGGCCGGGCGGCGTGCGGCCCGGCGCGCGCTCGAGGCGTGCCTGCCGCATGCGGCGGACAACCGCACGATCCGGTTCCTTTTTCTGCCGGCCGAGCATGATCCGGACAGCTATGTGCGCGAGTTCGGCGCGGATGCGTTTTCCGAGCAGGTCGAGCGAGCGATGCCGCTGTCGCAATTTCTGCTCAACGAAGCAATTGCCGGCAAGGCGCTCGATCAGCCGGAAGGCCGCGCGAAGGCGCTGTTCGACGCGAAGCCGCTGCTGCAGGCACTGCCCGCGAACGCGTTGCGCGCGCAGATCATGCACATGTTCGCGGACCGCCTCGATATCCCGTTCGAAGAGGTCGCGGGTTTGTCCGACGTCGACGCGCGGATCGCAGCGCCGCCGCGCCAGGCGCCCGCGCGCAGCGAGCGGCGCCGCGTGACGGACAGCGAAAAGCGTGCGTTGCGCACGCTGGTGATGCATCCGCGTATCGCATCGCAGCTCGACGACGAACAGATTGCGACCCTGCGCGCGTTGCCGCGCATCGGCGAGCTGTTCGCCGAAGTCGTCGATCATGCGCGTGCGCTGGGCGACGGCGCGGAGTTCCGGCTGCTGTCGGATGTCCTGAGGACGTCCTCGAACGGGGCGACTTACGAGGAAATCTTCCGCGAAATTCTGGACTATGATGAAAACGTCCGCGATTTGCTGTTACAGAATCCGGAAGACGAGACGGTGCCCGAGCGGCAGCGTGAACAGGAACGGATCGCGGGGGAGGAGTTGCAGGCGGCGGTGCTCAAGATGCGCTATGACGCCTGCTGCGACCGGCTCGATCGGCTGGCGCGGCAATCCACCTTCACACCCGAGGAATTGGCCGAATTGACGGAATTGAACCAGCAGCGAACCGACATGAAGCGTCGGCTCGGGCTGTAGGCGGCCGGGGCGCTTAGAGAGGGTTCCCCAGCGTGCTATAATATAAGGTTTCCAGCGGTTTGTTTTCCAAGCAGAGGCGAGAATCGCGATGGCAAAGACGACAGGCGGAAAGAAAGCAACAGGCAAGGGCTCGACGGAGCCGACCAAGAAGGTCACAGCGGCCAAGTCTGCTTCTTCCACCAGGACAACGTCTTCAGCATCGTCAGCCCCTGCGGGAAAGAAAACCGCGGCCGGCACTGCTCAGGCTGCGCCGGCGCCGGCAGCCAGAACACGGGCTGCCGCCAGACCCGACTCCGGGCCGGCCAAGCCGGCGGCGAAGCGGGCAAGTGCGAAAAGCGCAAGGGACACGACTGCCGCCGCGGACGAAACGGCAGTACGTACTACTCATGCACCCACGGTTCAACCGGCTGTCGTCCAGCAGCCGCGAGTCGATATAGCCGGTACGGCGAACTCCATGACCAAAAAGCTGAACGAAGTATCCGTCGACGACGACGCAAATCAGAGCGACGAGCAGCCCGCAGCCGCGGCTGCACCGGGCAAATCCAAGGTGCGCGATCGTCGCGCCAAGGAAAAGGCGCTGCTGAAGGAAGCGTTCGCGACGAGCACGCCGGGCACGGCCGAGGAGCTCGAAGAGCGCCGCGTGAAGCTGCGCGCGCTGATCAAGCTCGGCAAGGAGCGCGGCTTCCTTACGTACGCCGAAATCAACGATCACCTGCCGGACAACTTCACCGAGACCGAAGCCCTCGAAGGCATCATCGGCACGTTCAACGACATGGGCGTGGCGGTCTACGAGCAGGCGCCGGACGCGGAAACGCTGCTCCTGAACGACAACGCGCCGGCCGCGTCGTCGGACGATGAAGTCGAAGAGGAAGCGGAAGTCGCGCTGTCCACCGTCGATTCGGAATTCGGCCGCACGACCGATCCGGTCCGGATGTACATGCGCGAAATGGGCACGGTCGAGCTGCTCACGCGCGAAGGCGAAATCGAGATCGCGAAGCGGATCGAGGACGGCCTGCGCCACATGGTGATGGCGATTTCCGCGTGCCCGACGACGATCGCCGACATCCTCGCGATGGCCGAGCGCGTCGCGAACGAAGAGATCCGCGTCGACGAGCTCGTCGACGGCCTGCTCGATCCGAATGCTTCGGACTCCGCCGATACGGACGGCTTCTCCGCGAAGGAAGCGGAAGCCATCGAGAACGAGGACGAGGAAGCCGAAGAGGAAGAGGAAGAAGAGGAAGAGGAGGAGGATGACGGTGCCGCACAGGCATCGGCCAACGCCGCCCAGCTCGAAGCCCTCAAGCGCGCATCGCTCGAGAAGTTCTCGCAGATCAGCGAGTGGTTCGACAAGATGCGCCGCGCGTTCGAAAAGGAAGGCTACAAGTCGAAGGCCTACCTGAAGGCGCAGGAAACGATCCAGACCGAACTGATGACGATCCGCTTCACCGCGCGTACCGTCGAACGCCTGTGCGACACGCTGCGTGCTCAGGTGGACGAAGTGCGTCAGGTCGAGCGCCAGATCTTGCACATCGTCGTCGACAAGTGCGGCATGCCGCGTTCGGAATTCATCGCGCGCTTCCCGGGCAACGAAACCGACCTCGACTGGGCCGAGAAGATCATGGCCGAAGGCCATTCGTACAGCGCGGTACTGTCGCGTAACGTTCCGGCGATCCGCGAACAGCAGCAGCGCCTGCTCGACCTGCAGGCGCGCGTCGTGCTGCCGCTGAAGGACCTGAAGGAAACCAACCGCCAGATGGCGGCCGGCGAACTGAAGGCACGCCAGGCGAAGCGCGAAATGACCGAGGCCAACCTGCGTCTCGTGATCTCGATCGCGAAGAAGTACACGAACCGCGGCCTGCAGTTCCTCGACCTGATCCAGGAAGGCAACATCGGCCTGATGAAGGCGGTGGACAAGTTCGAATACCGTCGCGGCTACAAGTTCTCGACCTATGCGACGTGGTGGATCCGTCAGGCCATCACGCGCTCGATCGCCGACCAGGCGCGCACGATCCGTATTCCGGTTCACATGATCGAGACGATCAACAAGATGAACCGCATCTCGCGGCAGATCCTGCAGGAAACCGGTCTCGAGCCGGATCCGGCAACGCTCGCCGAGAAGATGGAAATGCCGGAAGACAAGATCCGCAAGATCATGAAGATCGCGAAGGAGCCGATCTCGATGGAAACGCCGATCGGTGACGACGACGATTCCCATCTCGGCGACTTCATCGAGGACACCAACACGGTCGCGCCGGCGGATGCCGCGCTGCATGCAAGCATGCGCGACGTCGTGAAGGACGTGCTCGATTCGCTGACGCCGCGCGAGGCGAAGGTGCTGCGGATGCGCTTCGGCATCGAGATGAGCACGGACCACACGCTCGAGGAAGTCGGCAAGCAGTTCGACGTCACGCGCGAGCGGATCCGTCAGATCGAGGCCAAGGCGCTGCGCAAGCTGCGTCACCCGAGCCGTTCCGACAAGCTGAAGTCGTTCCTCGAAGGGAACTGATTTCCAGCGTTTCTCCCGCGAACGCCGCCGGCATCTGCGTGATGCCGGTGGCGTTCGTCTCCTTTGTTGTTACAATGCCGGCCCGGCTTCCTTGCCGGGGCTGCGTGTAGCACGCGTCGTATCTCATCAGGGCTTGTAGCTCAGCGGTTAGAGCAGTCGACTCATAATCGATTGGTCGCGGGTTCGAACCCCGCCGGGCCCACCAGATTCGCTTCTACGGTGTTTCATGGATTGCCGCAAACCCGCGATAGCCGCAAGGCTTCGCGGGTTTTTTATTGATTCAACGCGAAATTCCGGGGAAGGCGACGCGGCTCTTTAGGAAGAAGTACTCCTCGTCGCGGTACCCGTAAGCCCTGCGCTTGATGACCTTGATGGTGTTGTTGATGCCTTCAACAACGCTGGTATTGAGCGGATGGCGGCAGCGGGTCACGATCCCGTGCCAGTAGCCCTGCAATCGCTCGGCGAACTTTTGCAAGGCGGCGATCCCGCTTTGCTGAGCCTGTTCGAACCATTGCCCCCAAGCCTTGTCCGCCCAGGCTGGCTTTCGGTAGAACCAGAGCCGTTTGAGCTCGTCGCGTAGCACGTAGACGCATAACAGCGACTGATTGGCGGCCAGCAACTCCTTCAACTGCACTGCCTGTTCTGGCTTCAGATTGTGGTCGTACTGACGCAAGCGGCGCCGACGGTTCCGCTGTCGGTATTGAGCGGGCAGGCGGAGAGGATGGGCGACGCGGTGGAGTTGATGGAAGCGCTCGGAGGCAGCGGGTCAACGGACGAGATGGAATCTGGGTCGGCTTCGACCGGCGGCCGCATCGAACGGCGCTATCCGGGCCCGGCCAGCCTCAGGTTCGGCTCGACCAGGAATTGGGATTTCACATGATCGACGACATAGATGACCACGCCGCTCGCCCGGCGCGTCCTCGGTGAATAGTCGAACTCGGTCGCATCGGCGTCGGCGGATGCCGGCCTCACGAGAAACACGCGCATTCCGGCTTTGAATACGTGATGCGAGGGCAGACGCTGATTGACCAGTTCGATGAATTGCGTGGCCGAGATCACGGGCATGAAAGCAGACATGGATCTTCTCCGGTACGAACTGATAAAGCGTTCAGGACGGGCAAGCGTGAGCGTCGCAGGGTTTCACGCAGTCAGAGGCCGCGGCATCAAAGCGTACCGCGGGCCGTGGACAATTCGGTATTCAACCAGTAGCCGTGCTTGCCGTAGAACTGATGCAGAACAATCTCGTCGCTTCGATAGACTGGCTGCGAATCGTCGTATTCGGGGCTCTGGCGAATCGAGTCGCGGTTGAGCGCGGTTGATACCGTTTCCCTGGCCCAGTCCACCCGGTCGAGCCAGTGCGTCGCGATCAGGACTGCCTTGTTGGTCAACCACCAGTTCCGCGTACTGATTGCGAGATAGCGGATCACCCAGGCTTCATCGTCATAGATGAAGTCGGACACGCGGCCGATGCGTCCGGCCGTGGTTTCGAGCCGATAATCCTTGACCCGGCCGGTGCCGCGCAGATGCGTATCCGTCGGTGTGTCTGCGGGCGCGTCGGCCCCCGCGTCGGCCGGCGTTGCGCGAGTGGGCAGCGGACTTCCAGCCTCGAAATCTTGCGACAGGGCGGCAGAATGGAACGCAGGGTATGCGCCCATGCCCCACAGGTTCGGGCCACCCCAGTAGGGCGGGTAATGGTAGTACCGCAGGTATTCGACCTCGTGTTGACGGGATAGCGGCTTGCGTGTGTCCAGATTCGGGCTGTCTCCTACTTGATGGCGCGTCAGGTCGACATGCAGCGTGCTGGATCGGGAGTCGGTGTGCTTGACGGAGTAGGGCGAGATGAGCACCCGCCTCTCATGCAGCCAGTCGCCCGTCTTGACGACGAGGTAGCGGATGCACCAGTTGTCGTCGTCGAAGTAGGCTTGAATGACGTGTCCGATGTCGCCGTCCTTCGCGCGGACCGCGCTTCCGTGCAATTCCTTGATGCTTCGTAGCATGATGTTCTCGTCAGATCGATGCGCGGCATGTCGATGATCCGGCTGAACCGCGTGCCGTGCGGTGGCGTCCAGTCGCTCGCCCGTGGATGCCGAGCGATTCGTACCGATCCCGTTCATGCTCGTGGTGCCACAGTCTGATATTTCGTCGTGACGGATTCCGGCATGCTTTCACGATACTGGCAACGGACTGCCGACGCGGTACGAAAGCGTACAAAGTGTGTGCCGGATCGGACATGGGGCTGTCGGGTCGACGCGGATCAGGATAACGAATCGACTGGAACATTCCCGGGGAGACGTGATGTGAAGCCGACGATGCAGGCTTCGACAGCGCGTATTGGCCGCTGATTCCGCAATCGCAGTGGGGAATGTCGCTTTACCGGTACTGCAGCCGGACGCTATACAGGGCGGACTGACGGCGTCCTGCCGGCTCGAGAGGCCGTTGCGCCGAAAGCCGACTGTGCGCAGAGGGGCGGGGGCTCATGTCTACATGAACCAGATGAACGTATGACGCGCGTGCCGGGATGCCGAAATGTCCACGATGTACCGCTCCGATTGGCCGTTGTAGCTCGCGTTGATCGCATAACGTCCGTTCTTCAGATTGGCCAGCATGAACGGGCCGTCCGACGGCGTTTCCAGGACCGTATTGCCTTTCATGTCCGTGATAGTCACAAGTACGTCGGATAAATATTCGTTCCCGCTTCGGGCCCGGCGGACGAAGGTGAGCACGAGTGCGTAGTCGCGCATGGCACCCTTGATGGCGACCGATTGATCGAGTCCGATGCCACCCGACATATAGGTAACCTGATCGGTGTGCTGTATCGGAGGAAGGTTGTCGTCGGCTGCGACCGGGGCGATTCCGACTAACGTGGCACTTAGAAGGAAAGCGCGCATTAAGGACGCGGATGTTTTCATGAGGGATCTCCTGGAGGATTCGGCGGGGAATAGACGTGTGGCGGCAGTGTTGGTCTGACTGACAGGGCCGGCTCGCTTCTCACCAATGCGGCTATTCGCTCCGCATGTCTGTTCGGTGCCGGACGGTTGGTCTTCATCCGATTACGCGCCGCCCGGGGCGTCGTATGTGCCGGCTTCGGCAACTTGAGCAGCGCGCTGCCCGCAGGCGTGGCGTTATCGCGAACACTGCGTCGGCGGCATGTCGCGCATCTTCGGAACACCACCACCGGGAAAACATGGGAGTGTGCCGTCCCGATGGCAATCGAAGTATGCTGTGGCGCGGCACGGTCCGCGCGCGATGCCTGTCGGGCGCCCGGGCAGCCGTCGAGCCCCGAGATCCATCCGGCGGCCGGAATAAACATGCTTCGCCCGGGAGTGGCGACGGTAATCATGATCATGCTGCGTTCGTGGGGTGCGATTCTTTCGTTGCTGGCGCTCGTCGCGTGCGCCAGCCTGCCGCCGCAGGCCGACCGCGCGCCGACGCATGCGTTCGCCGACACGGAAAACACGCGGCTGGGCGTTGCGTTCCGCCAGCAGGCCGGCATGCATCCGGGGCAGGACGCGTTTCATCTGCTGACGGATCCGGTCGATGCGCTGGATGCGCGCGTGCTGCTTGCGGACCGCGCGGACCGGTCGCTGGACCTTCAGTACTACATCTGGCACGACGACCTGACCGGGCACGAACTGGCCGACGCGATCATTCGCGCGGCCGATCGCGGCGTGCGCGTCCGCGCGCTGCTCGACGATCTCGGCACGAACGCGGACGACCGCAAGCTGCTCGAGATCAGCTCGCACCCGAACATCGAGATCCGGCTGTTCAACCCGGTTGCCACGCGTACGTTCAAGAAGATCGGCACGGTGTTCGAGTTCTCGCGCGTCAACCGGCGCATGCACAACAAGGCGATGATCGCGGACAACCAGGCGGCGATCGTCGGCGGCCGCAATATCGGAGACGAATACTTCGGCGCATCGTCGATGCTGGAGTTCGGCGATCTCGATGTCGTTGTCCATGGTCCGGTCGTGAAGGACATCTCGACGGAATTCGATACGTTCTGGAATTCCCCGTATGCGTATCCGATCGACGCGCTGGTCGGGCACGACGCGGCGCCGGGCGGGTTGGACCGCGAGCGCGAACGGTTGCGCGACTACCTGAGGGCGATGGAGGACAATCCTTACGTGCTCGAAGCGAGGCAACGGCTCGACCGGATCGTTCATGGGCAGGGCACGGAACTGTCGTGGGGGCGCGCGACGGTGCTGTACGACGATCCGTCGAAGATCGCGCATTCGCCGAAGGACAGCGACGGGCATCTGATGCCGCAGTTGCGCGCGCTCGCATTGCAGCCCGAACATGACCTGCTGATCGTGTCGCCGTATTTCGTGCCGGGCGAGGCCGTCGTCGAGCGGCTGCGCGCGCTCGCGGCGCGCGGCGTGCGCGTGACGGTGCTGACCAATTCGCTCGCGTCGACCGACGTGGCGGCCGTGCATGCCGGCTACCGGCGCTACCGAAGCGATCTCGTGGCGTCCGGCGTGCGGCTTTACGAGCGGCGGCCGTCGGGCGACAAGAGCATTTCGAAGCAGGTCATCATCGGGTCGTCGCGAGCGTCGCTGCATGCGAAGACCTACGTGTTCGACCACAAGAGCATTTTCATCGGGTCGATGAACCTCGATCCGCGCTCGCTGAACCTCAATACGGAGATCGGCGCTTACTGCGAGAGTCCGGCGATTGCGTCGCAGGTTGCAAACGACCTGGAATCGCGACTCGACCGTATCGCGTGGCGTGTCGAGCCGAGGACCGATCCGACGGGCAAAGGGCAGCTCAAGTGGGTTCAGACCGATTCGGACGGCAAGGTCGTCGAGCTCGATCACGAACCGGAAGTGTCGGCTGCGCGCCGGATGGAAGTCTGGTTTCTCGGGCTGTTTCCGATCGAGTCGCAACTCTGAGCGGCGATGCGTCGTGCTGGGCTCAGCACCGCGATCGGCTGTACTGCTCAATGACGTCCGCGAACTGCCTCGTCGCTGTTTCGATCGTCGCGTCGCTTAGCCCGGAATATCCGAGCACGAAGCCGTTGTACCGGCGGCCGTCGCCGACGCCGTAGCTGCTCAGCGGCTGAAGCAGCAAGCCATGCGCGTCCGCCGCGCGCGCGACTTCGGTATCGTGCAGCGGCAGCGCGAGATCCGCCGACAGATGCATGCCGCCCGGGCTTTCCCGAACGCGCAACGATGTGCCTAGATGGCGGGCGAGTGCCGCTTCGAGGCTGCTGCGCCGCGCGGCATACAGCGTCCGCATGCGGCGCAGGTGCCGCGCAAAGAGGCCGGTGTCGATGAATTCGGCCATCGCCAGTTGATCGGCCGAATGGCCGCGATGGACGAGTTCGCGCAGCGTCCTGGTGAAGCGGTCGACCAGCACCGGCGGCACCACCATGAAGCCGAGCCGGAGCGCGGGAAACATCGTCTTGCTGAACGTGCCGAGATAGCAGACGGGCGCGTCGGCATCGAGGCCCTGGATCGCCGGGAGCGGCTGGCCGCCATGTCGGAACTCGCTGTCGTAGTCGTCCTCGATGATCCACGCGCCGCATGCGCGCGCATGCTCGACGAGCGCCGCACGTCGCCGCGGGCTCATCAGCGCGCCGAGCGGGTATTGGTGCGACGGCGTCGTATAGATCAGCCGGGGCGGGTGGGCGCGCCACTGTTCGTCGGTCGGCGCCATGCCTTCGTGGTCGACCTCGATCGGCACGATATTCAGGCCGGTCGAGCGGAATGCCGTCCTGGCGCCGTTATAGCAAGGGTTTTCGAGCCAGCCGAATTCGCCGGGATCGGCCAGCATGCGCGCGCACAACTCGAGGCTGCCCTGCGTGCCGTCGGTGATGAATACCTGGCCAGCTTCGCAGCGCACGCCTCGCGAAACCTGGATGTAGGCGGCTACGGCGCGCCGCAATTCTGGCAGCCCTTCGACCGGGCCATACGCGAGCTGGGCGGGCTTGACGGCTTTCCATGCGCGCTCGATGCAACGGCGCCACTGGGCGACCGGGAATTCGTCGAGCGAAGGAAGGCCGGGGACGAACGGCAGCATGCATTCGGGCTCGGGATGGGCGTTCTCCAGGCCGTGCACGCGCTCGGCCAGGCGAACCGGGGCCGGGCTGTCGTCATTCCCGGCGCTCGAACGGCCGCATCCGTCCCACAGCGTGATCGTGCCGTTGCGCGTGGCCGCCACGAAGCCTTCCTCGGCAAGACGCTCGTACGCATAGACCGCGGAGTTGCGCGCGATGCCCAGCTCCGCTGCGAGCACGCGCGTCGACACGAGCCGCGTGCGGGGCGGAATCTGCCCGTCCAGCAGCATGTTGCGCAGGCTCCGGTACAGGGCTTCCTGCTGGCTGTGTCTTGTCGTGCCGTCCTGTCTGGAAAGCGACGAGATGAGCAGCGCGAGATCCATAGGCTGGTTCCAGAATTTTTCCTTGGGCTGGTTCTTTTTAAGAATCAACGCACATCGTATTGTTCGCGTTCTCGCGGCGCAGTCCCGTGCCGGGCGATTCGCGGCGGATTGCCGGTACGTCGGACGATCGTTGCAATCGCGTATTTTGATCGATTCGGCGCGCGACTGTCGATAAGTCGATCGACCCGTCGTTCGAGCGTGGATGCTGCACGATTCCGATTCGATTCATTTCGCAGTGCATAGATGTTTTCGATCGAATTCCGCGTGTTGCCGAAACGCGGACCGCTCGATGCGCGCCAGGTGGCGCACGAACAGGAAAACCAGACATGAAAGACCATACCCTCATCTCTTCCGCATCCCGTACCACCATTCGCCGCCTGCCCGAACTGGCGAATCACGATCGCACGATGCTCTACCGCATAGTGGACGATGCGTACGTCTGTCACATTGCGTTCAGCGACGGACAGGACACGCACTGCATCCCGACCGCGCACTGGAGAATGGGCGATGATCTCTATATTCACGGATCCAACGGAAGCCGGATGATCAAGGCGCTTTCTGCGGGCGCGCAGGCATCCGTGGCGATTACGTTGCTGGATGGTCTCGTGTTGGCCAAGTCGGCCTTCAGTCATTCGATGAATTATCGATCGGCGGTGATCTACGGGCAGTTCGACATGGTGGAGGGTACTGCGGAAAAACTCGCGGCGCTGGATGCCTTCATGGACAAGATCGCCGCGGGCCGCAAGCATGAAGCGCGACCGGGCAATTCGAAGGAACTCAACGCAACCAGCGTGCTGCGGATTTCCCTTGAGGAAGCGGCCGTGAAGGTCAGCGATTCGCTGCCGTCCGACAAGGAAGAAGACCTCGCGCTCGCCGTGTGGACGGGAATTCTGCCGCTGAAGACGACGCGCGGTACGCCGGTTCATGCCGACGGGAGCGGCAGCGTGCCCGTGCCGGACTACGTCCGGAACTGGGCCGATTGAGTATCGCGGCAAGATCGGGATGTTTCGCAGAAAACCCGCGAGGCTTCGCGGGTTTTTTACGCAGTTGCATGCGCTTCCGGGTGCGCGAAACGGCGCGCACCCGGAACGGCGTCGGTCATCGATCCATCAGCGCGCGAAATCCGACGTGCTCTGGATGAACGCGTTCAGCTTCGAGATGTTCACGCTGCCGAAGCCCGTCGTCGCGTCCCAGCCGGCCTTCGCCTTGTAGCCGTAGGTGCCGCTGCCGTTGTTGCCGGACGTGACGTCGTGCAGCAGCGCCGCGTTGGTCGGGAAGTACTTGTAGATGCTCGACGCGGGGAACCCGAGCGCATTGTTGTTCGCCGACTGCAGCCGCGCCCAGATGCCCGTGAAGATCGGCGCGGCGAGGCTCGTGCCGCCTTCGTTGTTCAGGTAACCCGAGCCCCACAGCGTGTCGGACGTCTGGCCGCTCACCACCAGAATCGCGCCGGTGCGCAGGTCGGCGTCGAAGCCGACGTCCGGCAGCGCGCGCTTGGTCGACCCGGTGAGGCTCGACGATTGCCACGACGGCGCGGCCTCGTACTTGCTGTATCCGCCGCCCGTCGACCACACGGTGCCCGGCTGCCAGCTCGGATCGTTCCAGACGATTTCGCTGTTGTACGCGTTGGTCGACGTGTTGGTGAACAGCGTCGTGCCGCCCACGGCGATCACGTACGGCGACGTCGCCGGTTCGCTCACCGTGTAGGTCGAGCGCGACGGCGTGCCGCTCGCGCATTCGTACGCGCCATGGTCGCCCGCGGATACGGAGAAGGTTTGCCCTTGAGCGACCGCCTGCTTGAAGATGGTGTCGTCGGTCGCCTGCGAGCCGGTGCTGTTTGCGGACGATTCGCACACGCCGAGCGACACGTTGATCACCTTCGCGACGTTGTCCGTCACCACCTTGTTGTACGCCGCCGTGATCGCCGTGAGCGTCATCGACGGCGCCGCGTAGAACACGACCTGCTTCACGCTGCCGCCGGCGGCGCCGACGATCGACTGGCTGTCGAGGTTCCACTCGACGGTGCCGGACGTATCGGTATACGAACTGCCTGCCGGGCCCGTCTGCACGATGCTGCTGCTGATCGTGCCGAGGCCGTTGTTCGCGGCGAACGTATTGAGGTCGCTCACCGTCTGCGACAGGTCGCCTTCGGAGATGATGCCGACCGTGGTTTGCGAGGCCGTCGGCGTGCCGTCGCCGCCGTAGAGCGACGAGAATTCGGTCGGGTTGTGCGGCACCGCCGACGCGCCGGCCGGGATCGTCAGGTTGCTGGTATTGCCTTGCGGCTTGCTGCCCGCGCCGGTATGCATCAGCTCGACGTTCTGCAGGCCGAGCACCGCGCCCACGATGCCGCCGATCGCGTTCGGCACTTGTGCGGCGTCGGTATTCGCATAGACGCTGCGGCCGTTGCGCGTGAAGCGCTTGAGCGTCGTGCGGAACGCCGACTCGATGGTCGCCGCGGTGCCGGATGCGGACACCAGCAGCCGGTTCGGCGCGACCACGATGTTCACGAAACCTTCCTTGCGCAGGTGCGCGACGACGGACGCGACCTGCTGGTCGGTCGGCGCATATTGCGCGGCGAACTGCGCGGGCGTGAGGAACTGCCGGTAGTGCGGCGAGCCGGGCGTATGCAGGTCGCGCAGGTACTTGTCGAGTTGCGCTTCGTTGCGCAGGTTCAGCCCGAGCACGATGTCCACCGATTCGCCGGGCGCCATGTCGATGGCCGCGGCTGTGCTCGCGGCAGGCGCGCCGGCTTCGCTCTGCTGCACGAGCGGCAGGAACCCTTTGGTGCGCGTTTCCGTCCAGCCGGTTGCCGGCGCGGCGTGGGCGGTCGCCATACCGAACGAAGCGGCCGCGGCGGCGCATGCGAGCTTGACGATGCGAATGTGCTTTTGTTTCTTGTCTGCAACCTGATTCATTTGAATTACCCCTCCGGTTGAACATCGAACGGCACGAACAACAACGGTCGACGGCGGTGCGGGTCGTGCATCGCCGCATTCTGTCGCGCTCGCGCGGTTGGCGCGGACGCGACAGGGCCTTTCGCCCGATCCGGAAAGGTGGTTTCTCCCCGGGGGCGAAATACGGAAAACGCGGTAGCGGAAGGGCTGCGCCGCGATGCGGGGCAGCCGCGCGGACATGGCGCGGGCGGGATTGCTAGAGCAACAGCTTCGGTATCCTGCTCATTTCATTCGATCCTTCGGCCCGCTGCCGGATGGCAGTCGTCCAATGAGATGCATCGGGATATTGCATGCGCCGGTGCGCGAACGACACGGCCGGCGGCGAGCACTTCGGTGCGGCGGAAGCGAAAAAACGTAGAGCGGAATCGATTGCGTGGTGAACAATTCGTCCAATTGCTTGAATCGGACGGTATCAAGAACGAAAGCGGAGTGTCAAACTTTTTTTGATTATATGAAACAAAATTAAATCGAATAACGTGCAATGTTTTTGAAAAGATCGGCAGTATTTTGTAATTTTAGAGGTCGCCTTCGCAGGTAATGCCGGAGGCGATTCGCCAATCATTTCCGATTCGTTCTGTAATGGGCCGAGCGTTATCGAGGAAGTGCTCGACATCGTCGCCGGCACGGTCACTGCGCGCCCCACGCTGATTTCGTAGTAGTGCGTATGGCGACGCTATCGTGCATGTATCGCTCAGGCGATGCTGCGGACGATCGAACGCGCGATGCCTTCATGTGCTTGACGAACTGCATTTCAAGCATCGATACCGGTCGGCATGGTTACCGGTCATCGCGCGAGACGGCCGCCCGCCGAAGCAGCCGCGCGACAACGATCAACCCGCCGTCAACCCACGTCCGCCTGCCATCCGAGCCCGAGGCTCTTCTGCAGCGACACGTAATCCTTGATCAGTTCGGCTTGCCCGGCAATCACGTTCTGCTGCGCGGACAGCGCTTCGCGTTGCGTGTCGAGCAGGTCGATCATCGACGCGACGCCCGCGCGATAGCGTTCGTCCATCAGCGATCGGGAATGCACGGCCGACGTTTGCACCTTGGTGAGCGCAACGACGTGTTCGCGCTGGTGCCCATAGCGCTGCAGTGCGGTGTTCGCATCCTGCAACGCGCCGAGCACCGCCTTCTGGTAATTCGCTTCCGCTTCGTCGCGCGACGCTTCGGCCGCGCGCACCGCGCCGCGTGTGCGTCCGAAGTCGAGAATGTTCCATTGCAGGTACGGCGCACCGACCCACGTGAAGTTCTGCTTGCGCAACAGATGGCCGGGGTCCGTCGCACTGAAGCCGAGATCGCCGAGCAGCGTCACCTTCGGGAAATAGTCGGCGACATGCTCGCCGATCTGCGCATGGCTCGACGCGAGCCGACGCTCGGCCGCGCGAATGTCGGGGCGCTGCTTCAGCAGTGCGGCCGGATCGCCGATTGCGACGCTGCCGGGCAGCGTCGGCAGCGGGGTGTCCGGTGTCGACAGCGCGGCGTCGAGCGCGCCCGGCGCGCGGCCCGTCAGGATCGCGAGCCGGTCGAGCGATTCCGTTACCTGCGCGTCGAGCGGGATCAGCGATGCACGCGTGTTCTCGACCAGCGTCGTCAGGCGTTCGATGTCCACATCGGCCGCGACGCCGCGCGCGCGGCGCTGCTGCGTGAGTTCGAGCATCTGCTGCTGCAGTTCGGCCGTGCGCTGCGACAGCGTGAGACGCTGCTGCCGGTCGCGCAGGTCGACGTATGCGGTCGCGACTTCGGCGGCGATCGACACCTGGGTGTCAGAGAGATCGGCGTCGACGGCCTCTGCCTGCGCGGATGCGGCTTCAACCGCACGGCGTGTGCCGCCGAACAGGTCGATTTCCCAGGTCGCGTCGAAGCCGGCCGAATAGAGTTGCAGTGGTCCGGAGCCGCCAAGCGACGGCGATGCGCCGCTTGACTGGTTCGAGCCGTTCGACGGCAGCAGCGAGCCGAGCGCGCTGACGTCCGGTTCGCGCATGCGGATGGCCGCAACGGTGGCCGACGATTTCGGCAATTGGGCCGCGCGCTGTTGCGAGAGCTGCGCACGCGCTGCGCGCAAACGTGCCTGCGCGGCGTGCAGATCGGGGTTGTACACGAGCGCGGCGGTGATCAGGTCGTCGAGCTGGCGATCGTTCAGCGCGTGCCACCACGCGCTCGGTGCGGGTGCGGCGGTGTCGACGCCGGATGCCGGCGCGCGCACGAAGGTCGGCGCATCCGGCGCGGCGGGCGCGCCGCGGTAGTCGGGGCCGACCGTGCAGCCGGCGAGCAGGCACGCGGCCGCGCACAGCGTGAGTGCAGGGCGGCGGGGCGGGGAGAAGGATTTCATCGCGTAAGACGGTTCAATGGCCGGACGACATCGGCTGCGGGCCGCGTGGCGTTCTCAGCAGCAGCGCGAGCGGCACGCACGCGAGCAGCGCGAGGCCCAGCAGATAAAAGGTTTCGGAATAGGTCATCACGACCGCCTGGATCTGGATCTGCTGCGCAAGCTGTCCGAGCGCACGCATGTTCGAATACGCGAGATCGCCGGTGTGAGCGAGCCAGTTGGCCGCGTAGGCCGACAACCGGTCCTGCCCGATCAGCGAGTTCGCGCTCACCGATTCGCGGAGCGCGGCCGTATGGAAGGTCGTGCGCCGGTCGATCACGGTGCCGATGATCGCGAGCCCGATCGAGCCGCCGAGATTGCGCGCCATGTTGTAGAGCCCGGCCGCGTCGCCCGAGTCCTCACGTGCGACGGCCGCCATCGACGCCTGGTTGAGCGGCATCATCGCGAGCATCTGTGCGACGCCGCGGATCAGCTGCGACCATACGAAGTCGTGGCCGACGCTCTGCGCGGTCAGGCCGATGTCGAGCATGCAGCTCAGGCAGAACAGCAGCAGCCCCGAGATCACGAGGATGCGGAAATCGACCTTGCCGAGCAGGCGCGGCAGGATCGGCATCACGAGAAAGGCCGGCAGCCCCGACAGCAGCATGATCGCGCCGGCCTGCTCCGCGTTGTAGCCGGCGACGATCGCGAGGAACTGCGGCAGCAGGTAGGACACGCCGTACAGTCCGGCGCCGACCGCGGACACGATCACGATCACGCTCGCGTAGCGCGGGTTGCGCATCAGCGACAGCCGCATGATCGGCCGCTTCGCGAAGCGCTGCGACAGCGCGATCAGGATCATCCCGGCGAGCGACACGGCGCTCAGCGTGACGATCATCTGCGATTCGAACCAGCGTTCGCGCTGGCCCTCCTCGAGCACGACGGTGAGCGAACTCAGCCCGATCGCGAGGCCGGCGATCCCGAGCCAGTCCGCGTTGAAGAACGTAGTCCATTGCGGGCGGTCCGACGGCAGCCCGAACCACAGCAGCGCCATCAGCAGCAGGCACACGGGCAGGTTCAGGAAGAAGCACCAGCTCCAGTTCACGTTCTCCGCGAGCCAGCCGCCGAGCACGGGGCCGAACAGCGGCCCGAGCAGCACGATCAGGCCGAACAACGTCATCCCGACCGGTAGCTGCGACAGCGGCAGCCGCGTGCGGATGATGGTCTGCGCGGTCGGGATCAGTGCGCCGCCCGTGAAGCCCTGGCCGATCCGGCCGGCGATCATCATCGGCAGCGAATGCGACCAGCCGCACATCATCGAGAACGCGATGAAGAGCGCGGAGTTCGTCAGCAGGAAATTGCGCAGCCCGAACACGCGCGTGAGCCACGCGGCAAGCGGGATCATCACGATTTCCGACATCAGGTAGCCGGTCGAGATCCACGTGCCTTCGGTGCCGGTCGCGCCGATTTCGCCCTGGATCTGCGGCAGCGCGGAGTTCGTGATCGAGATGTCGAGCGTCGCCATCAGTGCGCCGAGCGCGCCGGCCGCGACCGCGATCCAGTCGGTCACGCTCGCGCGGCCTTCGTGCGGCGGCGCGGGTGTCGTCGCGGGCGTGTCAGCCATGGCGCTTCTCGTCGCGGGCCGAGCGCGTATCGACGTCGACCGTCACCGACAGTCCCGGCAGCAGCATGCGCTGCGCGCGGGCATCCGCGGCGAGGCGGATGCGCACCGGCACGCGCTGGACGATCTTCGTGAAGTTGCCGGTCGCGTTCTCGGGCGGCAGCAACGCGAACTGCGCGCCGGTGCCGGGCGCGAAGCTGTCGACGACGCCGGACAGCACGCCGTCCGGCAGCGCGTCGACGTGCAGTGCGACAGGCTGGCCGATGCGCATCTGGCCGATCTGCGTTTCCTTGAAGTTCGCGACGAGATAGATCGCGTCGACCGGCACGACGGTCAGCAGGCGCGTGCCGGGCTGCACATATTGACCGACGCGCACCGTGCGATCGCCGACGCGGCCGTCGAGCGTGCTGCGCACGACCGTGTTGTCGAGGTCGAGCTGCGCCTGCGCGGCGCTGGCCTGCGCGGCCTCGAGCTGCGCGCGTGCCTGCTGGAGTTGCGCGGTGAACGACGCGATCTGCGTGCGTGCGGCGGCGATCGACGCATTGTTCGCGGCGAGCGTCGCGGCTGCCTGGTCGCGCGTGCTCTTCAGGTCGGCGACGCGTTCGTGCGTTTCGGCACCGGTCGCCGCGAGCGGCGCATAGCGCGCGTATTCGTCGCTTGCGTGACGTGCATTGATCTGCGACACCTTCGCCTGCGCATCGGCCTGGTCGAGATTCGCGTGCTGCTGGTTGATGTCGGCTTCGGCGCGCGCGATATCGGCGCGGCGCGCGTCGACGGTCGCGAGCGATTGCGCGAGCGCAACCTGGTACTGGCGGACGTCGAGCCGCACGAGCGGATCGCCGGCCTTCACGGCCTGGTTGTCGCGGACGTAGACGTCGGTGACGTAACCGGCGACCTTCGGCGCGGCAGTCATGCTGTCCGCCTGCAAATAAGCGTCGTTGGTGCTTTCGATGAAGCGGCCGACCGTCCACCAGCGGCCGAGCCAGACGGCGGCGCCGAAGGCAGCGAGCACGGCGACGACGAGCAGGATGCGTCGCTTCGATCCGCTGGTTCCGCTGCGCGGTGTTGTTCCGGTTTCCTGACGATTTGCTTTCTGTGGCGGATCTTGCAACGTCGACATGCGGGCATCCAATTTATTCCGGGTGGAAGAATTATTCCAGTTGATAAAATTGTGTCAAGTAGAATGTCGGTCGATCGGATGACGAGGAAGGCATGAACGAAGCGAAGAAGCTGCGCCGCACGTCGGCGGGCGGCTACGCGCGCGGCGACGAGACGCGCCAGCGGATCATCGAGGCGGCGATCGAGCTGTTCGGCGAACGCGGGTTCGCGGGTGCGTCGACGCGCGAGATCGCCGCGATGGCCGGCGTGAACGCGCCGGCGCTCCAGTACTACTTCGAGAACAAGGAAGGCGTTTACCGCGCGTGCGTGGAGACGATCGCCGAGCACGGCTGGGAGGTGTTCGCGCCGGCGGTCGGCCATGCGTGGGCGATGCTCGATGCGGACGCTGACGTCGACGTGCTGATCGACGCGTTCGTCGCGCTGCTGCGCGCGCTGTCGGACCGGATGTTCACGGCGCCGAAGACGATGAACCAGCGGATGTTCTTCGCACGCGAGCAGGGCGGCCAGGAGCCGGCGAGTGCGAGCGAAATCCTGATGAAGCGCATGCGCAAGCCGCTCAACGACGTGAGCGCCGAACTGATAGGCCGCATCTCGGGGCGGCCGGCCGACGATCCCGTCACGCGGTTGCGCGCGCTGAGCCTGTTCGGGCAGATCACGGTATTCCACATCGCGCAGCGTTCGGCGCTTCAACTGCTCGAATGGGAAGCGTTCGACGGCGAGCGCGCGGTGCTGCTGATCGAGACGATCGCCGACCAGACGCGCGTGCTGCTCGAACAATGGCATGCGCAGCGCGACGCGTGTGCCGCTGCTGAAGCCGGTGCGAAGCGCGGGCAGCGTGCTGCGGCGAAACGCACGGCGAAGCCGGGTGCGTCGACGCCCGCGGCGGCAAGCACGCGGCGCGTGAAGAAGCCCGCCGCGCGTTGAGCGCGGCGCGCCGTTAGCCGTTGCCGGTCAGCTCGGCTTGCGCTCCGGTTCGCCGGCCGACGGCGGCCGGGCCGCCGTTGCGGCGGCATTGCCGTTGCGGGTGCTGCGGCCGCTTTCGCCTTCGTCCTCGCTTTCGCCGTTGCCTTCCGGCCGCGATCCATCCGCGTACGCGACGAGGCTGCGTTGCGGATTGGCGATCCGGATGCCGCGTTCGCGGAACGTCTCCGCGATCCGCCGGTTGAATTCACGCTGCACGCTCCAGCGCGTCGAGTCCGTGCACTGCATTTGCCCCGCGAGCGCAACGGCCGCGCCGTCGACCTGGTCGATGCCCCAGTAGCTGAAGTCGGACAGGATGCCGTCGTGGTACTGCGGATCGTCGCGCAATGCGGTGCCGATCTCCTTGAGCGTCGCGATCGCGCGATCGATGTCCTCGCCGTACGCGATGCTGACCTTGACGGCCGCGTTGCCGAGCCCGCGATTCGTATTGTTGACGGTCGTCACCGAGCTGAACGGAATCGTGTACAGCGATCCGTCGCCCGCGCGCAGCCGCACGGTGCGGATCGACAGGTATTCGACCGTGCCCGACACGCCGGCGAGCGTGACCCAGTCGCCGACCTGCATCGCGTTTTCCATCAGCAGGAAGATCCCGGTGATGAAATCCTGCACGAGCTTCTGCGAGCCGAAGCCGAGCGCGACGCCGAAGATGCTGGCGCCGGCCAGCAGCGGGCCGACGTTTACGCCGAGTTCGCTGAGCCCCGTCAGCACGACGACCAGCGCGATCATCACGAACAGCAGCGAGCGCAGCATCGGCAGCAGCGTGCGCAGTCGCGCCGCGCGCACGAGATTGCCTTCGCGGGTCCAGCGCTGCAGGCGGCGCTCGATCGCGATGTTCGCGGCTTCCCATACGACGAGCGCGACGATGGTCGCGATCGCGATCGTCACCAGCGCCGACGCGAGTCGGTGGCCGATCGTGCCGGTCTCGAACGCGCTGAAGATCGGCACGCCCCAGATCTGCAGCAACAGCACGACGGTCACGATGCCGAGCGCGCCCGATACGATCCGGCGCAGCAGCGGGTAGTAGCGGTACGCATGCAGATGGACGAGCGTGCGGTCTTCGTCGCGGCGCTGGAACAGCCGCGCGAGCGCGCCGAACACGACGATCGACACGATCCGCATGCCGATCATCGCGGCGATCGAACGGCCGCCGAGCGTGATCAGCACGCGGTAGCCGTTGTGGACGTCGAGCGCCCACACGAACCACAGCGCCATCACGATGAATACCGACACGGGCGCCCAAGCGTCCGCGAGCGCGTTGCCGATTACCGCAAAGGTCGGCCGGTCCGCGCCGGCTGCGCGGATCCGCACGGCGACCGGCCGGCGGCACTGCAGGATCAGCGCCGCGATCATCACGTGCCCGACGAGCGCGACCGCTTTCAGCAGCGCGACGTGACCGGCCTCGCTGAGGCCGATGTTCGCGGCGATCTCGACCGCGGCCGTGCACACGCCGACCACGATCACGATCCGCGCGATCGAGCGTTGCGCGAAGTCGGCCCATGCATCGCTGATGTGCAGCAGCCGCAATTGCCGCGCATCGGGCTGGAAGAACAGCCGGCTGACGATCGTGACGAGCCGGCCGATCACGTAGATGTCGATCAGCGATTCGAGCGCGGATTCGATCGGCGTGCCTGCGTCGCCGGTCATCGACATCGTCAGGCTCGCGACGCCGACGAACACGAGCAGCGGCGCCGCGCGCAGCGCGAGGCTGACGAGCGCGCGCGGCATCCGGTGCAGCAGCGTGGTGTGGCGCTGCGCGTCGCCGCGGCCTTGCGATGAGGTGGGTGCGGTGTCGCGAGCGTGGGCGGCGTCGGGCGGAGCGGATGATTCCGGCGGCGGCGCGTTGTCGTCGTCGGACGTGACGGCATCGGGCGCGGTGCTGCGCGACGAGTCGGCTCGCCGTGCGGCCAGCGCGGCCAGCGCGCGCCGCAGCAGCCGCTTCGCGAACCATTCGAACAGGAACGCGGGCACGAGCACGGCGACGATGAGCCAGATCGCGTGCGCGAGATCGGCGCGCTCGTCGGCGCGCACCAGCTTGTCATGCCACCAGCTTCCGACCGAGCCGACATCGAGCAGCGAGCGCAGCGATTCCTTCAGCGCGCTGCCGATTTCGGTGGTCCAGCGCGCCCCCTGGCGGACGAGCATCGACGCGAGCCCGTTCGACGTGAGCGCGGCAGGCGCGGAGGCAGCCGACGCGCCGCTGGCCGCAGCCGCTTCGCTTGCCGTGACCGCGGGCGCGCTCAATGCGCCGACGGCCGCGATCGCACGCAGCGTCGTTTCGACCTGGGCGCGATCGCGCGGGTTTTCGAGCACGTCGAGTGCCTGCCGGGCCTGTTGCGGCGTCAGCGCGGGCGCGGTGCCGGAAGCGGCCGATGCGGCGGCCGGTGCGGGAGCGGCCGCATGCGCGGCCGAGACGACGGCGGCGAGTAGCCAGCCGAGGAGGAAATGTCGCATGGGTAGGCATGCGGGCGCGCATCGGCGCGCGGCCCGCGGAGCTGAACGATGGACGGAAGTTAACATGATCGCGATCGGAACCGAATAGTTCCATCGACGAATATTTGAATCGGGCATACGCGAGGCGGCGCGGGCGTTTGCGGCTTGTTCGTGCCTATAGACAGTCCGATATGCGGACACGTCTTTTTTATCGAATCGTAAGCGTCCTGTAACGCGTACTTGTTGGTGCCCCGGCGTGCGGATGTGAACCGGGAACGGTTTTTGAACGCGAATGGCGCGTCGTTACGCGAGCGTTCGCCCGATCGTGAACAAACGACGATCATCGCGACACGCATGTCGTATGTGATGGCTTCGCATTCCTGATGAATCACGCCGGCCCGTCGTGGAAAACCGGCAGCACATGCTCGGCGAGTTCTTCGATGACCTCGCGCACGGGCCGGTCCGCTCCCGGATTCAGCGTGACGTGATGCGTGCCCGCCGCGCGCATGTCCCGCAGGACGTCGACCAATGCGCGGCGCCCGGTGGCATAACCGAGCGACAGCGCGGTAGCCGGCGCATCGGGATGCGCGGCGAGGTCGAGCCGCATCGACACGCCGAACGCGCGAAAGGCCGGCGATGCGAGCCGGTCGACCGCCGCGCGCCACATCGAATAACGGGCGCGCTGCGTGTCCGGATCGCGGTGGTACGTCATCCAGCCGATCGAGTGCCGCGCGATCCAGTCGACGCTTTGTCCGCCCGAGCCGACCGCGAGCATCGGCGCCGCGTCGTCGCCGCGCGGCAGCAGCGTGAATTCAGGCGCGTCGGGCGGCGCTTCGTCGGGCAGCACGCGCGACGGCAGACCGAGCGCGGCCGCGACGACGTCCCAGTGTGCGCGATAGCGGTCGCGCCGCGTTTCCGCATCGACGCCGAACGCCGCGTATTCAGGCGGCCGGTCGCCGGAGCCGAGCCCGAGAATGAAGCGTCCGCCCGACAGCGTCGCGACCGACAGCGCGCCTTTCGCGATATGCAGCGGATGACGCAGCGGCAGCACGATCGCGCCGCTGGCGAGCGCGATCCGGCGCGTGCGCGACGCCAGTGCACCGAGCAGCACCCACGGGTCGAGGTGGCCGACCGGGTCGGGATAGTCGGCGCTGTTCAGCGGCACGTCGCGAATCCACAGCGCGCGAAAGCCGAGCGTATCGGCAAGCGCCGCGAGTTCGAGCTGTTCGTTGAAGTCGGCGACGATATTGCCGCTGCGAAGCAGCGGCAGCGTGAGGCCGATCGACAACTGCCCGGCCGAAAAGACGCGGCGTGCGACGTCGGCGCGGGCGAGGGCTTGCGTGGTCATGTCGAATCCCTGGAGGCGGTGCAAGGCGAACGCGCGGCGTTCCGTGTCCGAATGCTAGCGTGTTTGCGCCAGGCAGGAGCGGGGCGGCCCGGGCCGAGCACGGCGCTACGCGATCCGCAGCGTCATGCCGCGCAGCGCGAGGCCCAGGCGTGACGCCACGCGTTGCGATGCGCGGTTGTCGCTGTCGGTGCTGTAGAACAGCGTGCGGTAGTCGATATCCAGCCAGTCTTTTGCGTCAGGCATGCGTCGAGGATGGGTTTCCGGTCAGGCGGCGGAGAGCCGTCCGAAGGGCTCGCGTCCTGTCATGCGTGCACCGCCGCTGTCGGGCGATTGTAAGGCGACTGCTGGCGGCGCGCAGGAACAACGCCGCGATGCCAGCCCGGGCCGGTGTGGCAAGCCGGCAGGCAAGGCCGCCCGTCGTCGATCCGGTGGGCGTTTCAGTTTCGAAACGTTCGCGTTCCTCGCCGGTGCGCGATCCCTGTCGACGGCCTTGCATCCGCCCGCGCGGCCTTGCGGCATGAAGCATGGTGCGCTCCTTGCATATCTGTGCGTGCCGTGAGCGCGATCGCAGGCGCAGTCGGGCCCGGCGATCGCTTCAGTGGGTCGGACGTATCGAATACGGGGACAAGAGAATGAAAAGAGACCGAACCGCAACGTGTCATGTTGCAAATATGAATCGCCGACCTGCCAGGGTATTCGCTTCGCCGTTGATCGCGGCGACGTGAGCGCGCGGCTTTCCGTTCCATCCGGGCAATCGGGTTCGTTCCGAACGACGGCGTGCATGCGTGACGCACGAGGCCGACCGGTGCCGGTCGGCCCGTCGGGGATGAACCGCGAATGCATGCGGATGGCCCCGGCCTGGATCCCGGATCGTCATTTCGCGGCGCAACGCGAGTCGTCGTGCGGCGGATGCGTTCGCGCGCCGCGCATTGCGTGGGCGTGACGGGCCCGAAGAACCTGATCGCACGGGAAAGCCGGTGGCGCAACGATGCGTGCGGCATCGCGGAACACGCGTAGTCCAGGGGAAGCGTTCGCCATTCTCGGCGCGGCGGACACCGCAATATTGTGCTGTCAGTTGATCCACTACCCCGATGGATCAATTGTTGAAGCGCCCATCGCCGAGCGGCTGATGGGCGTCTTTTTTTGTGCGCGGGTTTATCGTGCGGGCCGCCGGCCGGATCGCGCGACGTTCTGTATCATGTGCTGGCGCGCGGGCCGCTCGTGCGGTCGCACGGCTGGCCGGCGCGCCCGCTCACGCGTTGCCAACATGAACGATCAAGCCTTGCACGACCCCTCATCCGCTTGTGTCGAGCCGACCGCGCTCGACGCGCTGCACACGTTTGTCGAGCGTCATCCGCGCTTGCTCGTGCTGACCGGCGCGGGCATCAGCACCGATTCCGGCATTCCCGGCTATCGCGACCGCAATGGCCAATGGATGCGCTCTCCGCCGATCCAGCTCCACGAATTCCTCGGCTCCGACGCGGCGCGGCGACGCTACTGGGCGCGCAGCATGATCGGCTGGCCCGTCGTCGGCCGCGCGCAGCCGAACCGGTCGCACGACGCGCTGGCGCGGCTCGGCCGCGCAGGCCGGATCGAGCGCCTCGTCACGCAGAATGTCGACGGCCTGCATCAGCGTGCGGGCAGCGACGACGTGATCGAGCTGCACGGCGGGATCAACGGCGTGACGTGCCTCGAATGCGGCGCGCATCATGCGCGCGCGACGATCCAGAGCGTGCTCGAAGCCGATAATCCCGACCTGCTGGGCGCGCAGGCCGAGCCGGCCGCCGACGGCGACGCGCACCTCGAATGGGCCGCGCTCGACACGTTCCGCATCCCGGCGTGTCCCGCGTGCGGCGGCCTGCTGAAGCCGGCGGTCGTGTTCTTCGGCGAGAACGTGCCGCGCGAGCGTGTGACGCTGGCCGCACAGGCGCTCGATGCGGCCGATGCCTTGCTCGTCGTCGGGTCGTCGCTGATGGTGTATTCCGGGTACCGCTTCTGCGTATGGGCGCAGGCACAGCACAAGCCGGTCGCCGCGCTCAATCTCGGTCATACGCGCGCCGATCCGATGCTGACGCTGAAGGTCGAGGCGCAGTGCGCACCGGCGCTCGATGCACTCACCGCGCGGCTGGGCTTCGCGCGCAACGCACCGGAGCACGTATCGTGAGCGGCCCGACATCTTCGCCCGATCCGTCCGCGCGGCTGTCGGCGCCGGCGGCCGAACGCAATCGCGGGCCGATCCTCGACGTGTTACGCCGCGTGCTGCCGGCGACCGGCAGCGTGCTCGAAATCGCGAGCGGCACGGGGCAGCATGTCGTCCATTTCGCGCAGGCGTTGCCGGGCCTGCGCTGGCAGCCGAGCGATCCCGACGCGCACGCGCGGCGCTCGGTCGCCGCGTGGATCGCGCATGCGGGCGTCGCGAACGTCGCCGGGCCGCTGGCGTTTGACGTGCGCGACGCGGCGTGGCCGGTCGACGCGCTCGACGCGATCGTCTGCATCAACATGATTCACATCTCGCCGTGGGCCTGTACCGACGCGCTGTTCGCGGGCGCGTCTCGCCTGCTGCGGCCGGGCGGCGTGCTGTTCCTGTACGGCCCGTATCGTCGCGAGGGCCGGCATACGGCGCCGTCGAACGAAGCGTTCGACCTGCAGTTGCGCAGCCGCGACCCATCTTGGGGCGTGCGCGATCTCGAAGCCGTCGTCGCGCTCGGTCTCGATCGCGGGCTCGACTGCATCGAGGTCGTCGAGATGCCGGCGAACAACCTGAGCGTCGTGTTCCGGCGGCTTCCGCACGCGGAACAATGACACGCAAGCGCGCATCGCCGCCGGGTTTCCACTATCCTTTCGCCTGTGCGCGCGGCCCGGGTCGGGTCGCGCCCTGTTTTTTCCGGAGAATTGACTAATGGGCAAACAAGCAATCGGTGTGATCGGGCTCGCGGTGATGGGCCGCAATCTCGCACTCAATATCGAGAGCCGCGGTTACGCGGTGTCGGTGTACAACCGCAGCCGCGAGAAAACCGACGAACTGATCGCCGAATTCCCCGGCCGCAACCTGGTGCCGACCCATACGCTCGAGGAGTTCGTCGCGTCGCTCGAAACGCCGCGCCGGATCCTGATGATGGTGAAGGCGGGTGAGGCGACCGATGCGACGATCGCGTCGCTCAAGCCGCTGCTCGAGAAGGGTGACGTGCTGATCGACGGCGGCAATACGCACTTCACCGACACGATTCGCCGCAACCAGGAACTCGCGCAATCGGGCCTGCATTTCATCGGCACCGGCGTGTCGGGCGGCGAAGAGGGCGCGCTGCGCGGCCCGTCGATCATGCCCGGCGGCCAGCGCGACGCGTACGACCTCGTCGAGCCGATCCTCAAGCAGATCGCCGCGAAGGCGCCGTCGGACGGCGAGCCGTGCGTCGCGTACATGGGCCCGGATGGTGCAGGCCACTACGTGAAGATGGTCCACAACGGCATCGAATACGGCGACATGCAATTGATCGCCGAAAGCTACTCGGTGCTGAAGAACGTCGCGGGCCTGACCAACGACGAGCTCGGCGCGGTGTACACCGAATGGAACCAGGGCGAGCTCGACAGCTACCTGATCGAGATCACGTCGAAGATCTTCGGCAAGAAGGACGAAGAGACCGGCAAGCACCTCGTCGACGTGATCCTCGATCGCGCCGCGCAGAAGGGCACCGGCAAGTGGACGAGCCAGAACGCGCTGGATCTCGGCGTGCCGCTGCCGCTCATCACGGAATCGGTGTTCGCGCGCGTGCTGTCGTCGCTGAAGACCGAGCGCGTCGCGGCCAGCAAGATCCTGTCGGGCCCGACTGCCGCGCCGTTCGACGGCGATCGCGCCGCGTTCGTCGAAGCGGTGCGCCGTGCGCTGTACCTGAGCAAGGTGATCTCGTACGCGCAGGGCTTCGCGCAGCTGCGCACGGCGTCCGAAGAGTACGGCTGGAACCTTGACCTCGGGACGATCGCGAAGATCTTCCGCGCGGGCTGCATCATCCGCGCGCGCTTCCTGCAGAAGATCACGGATGCTTACGCGAAGGATCCGGCGCTCGCGAACCTGCTGCTCGATCCGTACTTCCAGGACATCGCCGCGAACTACCAGGCATCGCTGCGCGATGTCGTGGTCGCCGCGGTGAAGGCCGGCGTGCCGGTGCCGGCGTTCGCGTCGGCGGTCGCGTACTTCGACAGCTACCGTTCCGAGCGGCTGCCGGCGAACCTCGTGCAGGCGCAGCGCGACTTCTTCGGCGCGCACACGTTCGAGCGCACCGACAAGCCGGGAAGCTTCCACGCGAACTGGTCGTAACCGGCCCGCGGGCGCATTGTTGCGAAAATCTATTCTTTGAATAGGGTTTTTCTATCCCGGATGTCGACATTGTTGGCTCCGGGGAAACAGTGTTTTCGCTCTTTCATGGTTTTCCCTAGGGGACGTCGGGACTAAACTCTGTTCCATCGCTGCAGACATGGTGTGTGCGGCGGAGCAAAAAAATCCCGGAGGTAATCATGAAATCGCTGATCGCAACGTTCGCTGCAGCTGCTGTCCTCGCCGTTCCCGCCGTCTCGTTCGCCCAACAGAACGCGCCCGTTACCCGTGCGCAGGTGAAGGCCGAACTGGTCCAACTGCAACAGGCCGGCTATAAGCTGGGCAGCGACCGCACGGACTACCCGGCAGGCATCCAGGCAGCTGAAGCTCGTGTGAACCCGCAACAGAACGTCGCCGCCGCCGACACGACCGGCTATGGCGCGCAACCGGCCGCCGCGCAGGAATCCGGCGCTCCGGCCGCAGCAAAGACCGGCTGGCAAGTCAAGCGTATCGCTGACGGCGCACCGGTCTACAAGGGTCGTTAATGGCGCGGCCGCCCCGGCGGCCGGACCTGACCCATGTAGTACAAACAGCCCGTCGTTCCGCAAAGCGGAACGACGGGCTGTTTTCATTGGTGGCGCGTGCCGCGCCGGCGGTCAATGCAGCGGGCGTGTGCCGCGCCCGATCTCCCGAAACAGCGCTTCGGCCGGCTCCAGCACCTGCAGCCACGTTTCGTCGTAGCCGCTCAGCGTGTCGAGCGCATCGCGCAGCCGCTCGATCGCGAGGACCGGCAGCTCGACGCTGTGGCGCGTGGCGCCCGTCAGGTGCGCGACGCTCGCCAGCTGGACGAGCGCATCGGCCGCCTCGGCGACGTCGGTCGCGAACAGCAGGTGCCGGTTGAGCAATTCGACCAGGCCGCTGGAACCGGCGAAATCGTCCGCATTGAGCTGCACGGAAAGAAACGTCGCATTGTTCATTGTCATGCTCCTCGTTGTCGTTGGATTACGCTGCGCATCACCGAGTATAGGCGGCGATCGAAGGGGAGAATGTGACGGAGCCGAGACGGCAGATGGCTGCGACGCGGGCGGAAGGTCGGCGGCTGGGCCGCCGGACGGCCCGCGCGGTGCGGTTCGCGGGCCGCCGGCCCGCATCGGCGAGGCCGCAAGATTGTTGCCGGAATCTGCGCCTGTCGCGGTCCTGACCGCGACAAATGGTATCTTTGCCGGTCGGAGCGACGCGAAAAAGGGGCCGGTGAGCCCGTTCGCGCCGACGTTCCGCTGTGGAAACTGACGGCCGCGAGAGCGGTCGGATACTGGTTGGTCCGGCCGTCCGGCCGGACATCGTGCGTCGCGCGCCGGAGGGCGGTGGGCGGCGCAACGACGCAAATCCGGGAGGACCCTTGAGAAAAACTATTCCCATCCACGATTCGCTGGCGCACTGGCTGCCGCACGCAGCGCTCGTCGCTGCGGCCGTCGCGCTGTCGGGCTGTACGCTGACGCCGTGGACCGACAACTGGCAGCCGGCGCGTTCGTCGGCGCCGACGTCGGCCGCGACGCCCGGCGTGATCGCAGGCTATTACCGCGTGAACCCGGGCGACACGCTCGCGGGCATCGCGAACGCCTACGGGCAGCGCGTGCAGGACGTGGCGAGCTGGAACCACATGGCGCCTACCGACGCGGTGTCGCCCGGCCAGGTGCTGCGCGTCGCACCGCCTGCCGCGACGTCATTCGGGCAGCCGCCCGCGGCGGCCGCGCAGCCGGGCTCGCTCGCATGGCCGGCCACGGGTGTCGTCACGGCGCCGTTTGCGACCGGCAAGACGCGCGGCGTCGTGATCGCCGCGTCCGGGCCCGACCGTTCGGTGCGGGCCGCGGCGAACGGGCGAGTGGTCTATGCCGGGTCCGGCGTCAAGGCGTACGGCCCGCTCGTGATCCTGAAGCACGACAACGGGCTCATCACGGCCTACGGTCACAACGGCAAGCTGCTCGTCAACGAAGGCGACGCGGTGCGCCAGGGCCAGCCGGTCGCCGAGATGGGCACCGACGCGAGCGGCCGTTCGACGTTCGAGTTCGAAGTCCGCCAGAACGGCAAGGTCGTCGATCCGATGAACTTCCTGCCGCGCAACGGCGGCTGACGAGCCGCATCGCCGCGTGTGCGCCGGGCGGCGCACACGCTCCCGCCTTCTTTCGCCTTCATCCTTCCTTCAGCGTCGCGGTGTCGGACTGTCTCGCGTGATTGCCAAGCCAGCGGATGCCCAATGCGAGCGCCGCTGCGCCAAGCGCGATCAGCGAGCACTGGATCGCGACCGGCAGGTAGCCGTGCGGCCGCGGATCGACGAACGGGTAGGGATACCAGTTCTCCAGCGCGCCGCGCACGAGCGTATAGCCGAGATAGACGACCGGAAAACCGAGCCACGCGAACGCGCTGCGCCGCGCGATCGGCGAGCGTGGCTCCACGTACAGCCAGTCGCACAGCATGACGAGCGGCACGATCCGGTGCAGCACCCAGTTGTTGAACGCCGGCGTGACATGACGCAGCGCATCGAGCCGCGCGAGCAGCAGTTCGTAGACGATCGCGGTGATCAGCACGTACAAAACCGCCGCGCCGCGCATCGATTCGTAGCGGGCCGAGCCGGGGCGCGCGATGCGCCAGAGCCCGGCGGTCAGTATCGCCGACGCATAGAGGCTGCTCAGTTGCGTGAAGTAGCTGAGGAAGTTGCCGAGATGGACCGCGGGCATGCCCCAGTAGCCGGCGATGCTGTGCAACGTCGTGGACACCGCGAGCAACGCGGCAATCAGCCGGTAGGCCGCAACGAAGAACGCCTTGCTCATGATGCGCGCGCAACGTCGACACCAAAGCTTCATCGTGCCACAGCCGTTCCCGTGCGCGATGCGGATTTTCCATATGGCAGCCGCGCGCGGTGCGTGTTGACGATTCGTCGGATATTTGACCGCACCGCGGGAAATCGGACGCCCGTGCGGCTACAATCGTGGCAGCTCTACCGGGCGCGGAGCCCGTTGCGGCATGCGCCCCTCCCCGCATACAACACGAGACGACGCATGAAAAACATCCTCGCGAAACAGACGCGCTACAGCTCGCCCGCGATCTTCTTCCACTGGGCCATCTTCCTGCTGGTGGCGCTGGCGTACCTGGCCATCGAGATCCGCGGGCCGAAAGGCAGCGACAGCCGGGTGTTCTGGATGAACGTGCACCTCACCGCAGGCACGTTCGTGCTCGTGCTGTCGGTGCTGCGTGTGCTGTGGCGGGTCGTCAGCCGCGTGCCGGAAGCCATTCCGCAGGCCGCGCTGCTGCGCTGGCTCTCGAAGCTCGCGCATTTTGCGCTCTACGTGTTCATCATCGCGCAGCCGCTGCTCGGCATCATGATGATCAACCTGGGCGGAAAGCCGGTGTCGCTCGACTGGCTCGGCGTGTCGTTCACGCTGTTCGGCCCCGACAAGGCGTTGCGGCCGACGATCAAGGAAGCGCACGAATTGATCGGCAACGCGTTCTACTTCGTGATCGGCCTGCATGCGCTGGCCACGTTGTACCACCATTTCATCCGGCGCGATAACGTGCTGCGGCGCATGGTGCCCTGATCGCCGCACTCCGGGCGCGCGCAGCAGGCGGGGGCGCATGGTTGTGTTGACAACCATGCGCCCCCGCTTCGTTTACCGTCGTCCGCGGCTGGCCATCGAGGCGAACATTCTGTAACATCTCGGCTGTTTTTACATTCCGATTACTCGCCGCCGCGCATGCTGCACCGACATCGTCACCTGACCGCCTGGCTTGGCGTGCTCGCGATCTGGTTCGCGATCGCGGCGCCGCTGGTGTCGCAGTGGCGCATCGCGCAGGCGGCCGCGCCCGACGCAATCGTCTGCAGTGCAGAGCATGGCGCGCATCGGTCGCCCGATGCGGGCCGCATGCACGATCATGCGCTGCATCTCGATGCGTGCGGCTATTGCGGATTCTTCGCGCACAGCCCTGCGATCGGCGCGCCTGCCGCCGCGTCGTTCGCTTCCGTTTCCGTCGTTTCCGTTTCCGCCGCCGCGCCGCCAGCCGTCGCGGCGCGCACCGATCGCTATCCGCGCGCGTATCCACGCGCACCGCCCGAGCGCGCCTAACGCGCTGTCTTCCGTTCTTTCCACCGCCGATATCCGTGCGGCCCGTCGAGGTCGCGTGGAGGGCGTCACTCGGGCTTTCGATCATGACCATTTTCCAGTTGCGTGCGCCGCGGGCGTCACGCAATGCCTGTGCGCGGCGCGTGCCGCGCATGTTGAAACTCACCGTTCCCGCGCTCGCCGTCGGCGCGCTGGCCGCGACCGCCGCCGCGGCCGAAACGGCGCGCGCGGCCGGCGCGCCTGCGGACGATTCGGCCGCGCTGCTGCCGCCCGTCGAGGTCGTCGCGTCGCCGCTGACGACGCCGCTCGTCGTCGTCACGGATCCGAAGGCGCCGCGCCAGCCGCTGCCCGCCAGCGACGGCGCGGATTACCTGAAGACGATCCCCGGTTTCACGTCGATCCGCAGCGGCGGTACGAACGGCGACCCCGTGCTGCGCGGGATGTTCGGGTCGCGGCTGAATATCCTGGCGAACGGGATGCCGACGCTCGGCGCCTGCCCGAACCGGATGGATGCGCCGACGTCGTACATCGCGCCGGAAAGCTATGACAAGGTCACCGTCGTGAAGGGGCCGCAGACCGTGCTGTACGGTCCCGGCGCGTCGGCCGGCACCGTGCTGTTCGAGCGCGTGACGCCGCGTTTCGACAAGCCGGGCATGCGTTTCGAGGGCAGCCTCGTCGGCGGGTCGTTCGGCCGCAACGACCAGAACATCGACCTGACGGCCGGCACGCCGGACGTCTATGGCCGCGTGACCGCGAACCACGCGCATTCGCAGGACTACAAGGACGGCAACGGCAACACGGTGCCGTCGCAGTGGGACAAGTGGAACGCCGATGCGGCGCTCGGCTGGACGCCCGACGACCATACGCGTGTCGAACTGACAGCCGGCACGGGCGACGGCTACGCGAAGTATGCGGGCCGCGGGATGGACGGCGCGCATTTCCGCCGCGAGACGTTCGGCCTGTCGTTCGACAAGCGGCATCTCGGCGACGTGCTCGACCGGATCGAGGCACGCGTGTACTACAACGAAGCCGACCACGTGATGGACAACTACACGTTGCGGCAGCCCGATCCGACCAGCAGCATGCCGATGCGGATGGCGTCGGAGGTGCGGCGCCGCACGGTCGGCGCGCGCGCTGCCGCGACGTTCCGTTTCGGCGACGACTTCAAGCTCGTGACGGGCGTCGACGCGCAATCGAACCGGCTCGATTCGCGCTCGGCGATGGGGCGGCAGAACTACGGCGATCAGCCGTGGGATGCGCAGGCGACGATGTGGAACGCGGGTGCGTTCGGCGAGCTGACGTGGTACGCGAGCGACGTGTCGCGCGTGATCGGCGGCGCGCGCGTCGACTACGCAAGCGCACGCGACAAGCGCGCGACGACGAGCGGGATGATGGCGAGCAAACCCAACCCGACCTTCGACGACGATCGCGCGCGCGTGCTGCCGAGCGGCTTCGTGCGCTACGAGCGCGATCTCGCGTCGCTGCCCGTCACGTGGTACGCGGGGATCGGTCATGCGGAGCGCTATCCCGACTACTGGGAGCTGTTCTCCGCGAAGCGCGGGCCGGCCGGTTCGGTCAACGCATTCTCGGCGGTGCAGCCGGAGAAGACCACGCAGCTCGACATCGGCGCGCAATACAAGAGCGACCGATTCGATGCGTGGGTGTCGGCCTACGCAGGCTACGTGCAGGACTTCATCCTGTTCAACTACGCGGCCGGCATGATGGGCCCGACCACGCGGGCGACCAACGTCAACGCGCAGATCATGGGCGGCGAGGCAGGCGTGTCGTGGCGGCCGGTTGCGCCGCTGCGCGTCGAGACGTCGCTCGCGTATGCGTGGGGGCGCAACGTGGCGAGCGGCGATCCGCTGCCGCAGATGCCGCCGCTCGAGGCGCGCATCGGGCTCGAATACACGCGTGGCGCGTGGTCGGCCGGCGGCCTGTGGCGGATCGTTGCGCCGCAGCATCGTTATGCGCTGAACGAGGGCAACGTGGTCGGCAAGGACTTCGGCCCGAGCGCCGGATTCGGCGTGCTGTCGCTGCATACGCAATACAACGTCAGCAAGACCGTGCAGGTCTCGGTCGGCGTCGACAACGTGCTGAACAAGGCCTACACCGAGCATCTGAACCTCGCCGGCAATGCCGGCTTCGGCTATCCGGCGAACGCGCCGGTGATGGAGCCGGGCCGTACCGCATGGGTACGCGTAAGCGCAAAGCTGTAGCGCATTGCGCGTGTGCGTTGCAGCATGCGCGCGCATGAACACGGCCCCGCCCGAACAGGTGGGGCGCGTCAACCGATTAGAGAACCGTGTCTAGTCGGGGCGCAAACGTTGGCCAGTCGTGCTTCACTCCGGCATTCGACGATCACGGCGCACGCGAGGGCGCCGCGTGCGTCGATCCGATCTCATTCGTACCGGCAGCACAATAATCAGGAGAACATGCATGGCCAGATCGATGCGTTCCAGGGTGGTGGCAGGGGCAGTGGCATGCGCGATGAGCGTCGCGCCGTTCGCGGGGACGACTGCGTTGATGACGCTCGCGACGACGCACGCGACGATGGCGGCGACCGCGCCCGCCGACGACTACGCGACGACGCGTTATCCGATCATCCTCGTGCACGGGCTCACGGGCACCGACAAGTACGCGGGCGTGCTCGAGTACTGGTACGGCATCCAGGAAGACCTGCAGCAGCATGGCGCGACCGTCTACGTCGCGAACCTGTCGGGCTTCCAGAGCGACGACGGGCCGAACGGGCGCGGCGAACAGTTGCTCGCTTACGTGAAGACGGTGCTCGCCGCGACGGGCGCGACCAAGGTCAATCTCGTCGGTCACAGCCAGGGCGGGCTCACGTCGCGTTATGTCGCGGCCGTCGCGCCCGATCTCGTCGCGTCGGTGACGACGATCGGCACGCCGCATCGCGGCTCCGAGTTCGCCGACTTCGTGCAGAGCGTGCTCGCATACGATCCGACCGGGCTTTCGTCATCGGTGATCGCCGCGTTCGTCAATGTGTTCGGAATCCTGACGAGCAGCAGTCACAACACGAACCAGGACGCGCTCGCCTCGCTGAAGACGCTGACGACCGCACAGGCCGCCACGTACAACCAGAACTATCCGAGCGCGGGCCTTGGCGCGCCGGGCAGTTGCCAGACCGGCGCGCCGACGGAAACCGTCGGCGGCAACACGCATCTGCTGTATTCATGGGCCGGCACGGCGATCCAGCCAACGCTCTCCGTGTTCGGTGTCACGGGTGCGACGGACACGAGCACCATTCCGCTCGTCGACCCGGCGAACGCGCTCGACCTGTCGACGCTCGCGCTGTTCGGCACGGGCACGGTGATGATCAACCGCGGCTCGGGCCAGAACGACGGGCTCGTGTCGAAGTGCAGCGCGCTGTACGGCCAGGTGCTGAGCACGAGCTACAAGTGGAACCATATCGACGAGATCAACCAGTTGCTCGGCGTGCGGGGCGCGTATGCGGAAGATCCGGTCGCGGTGATCCGCACGCATGCGAACCGGCTGAAGCTGGCGGGCGTGTAATCGATGACGGCACGCGAAGGGCGCGCGCTGCTGGCGCGGCGCGCGGCGGTCTACGGTGTCGTGGGGCTGGCGGCGATCGCCGGCGTCGCAATGTGGAGCGGGGCGGGATGGCATCGCGGTACGGGTAGCGCCGGCGAGTCGCCCGATGCGGCGGCGGTGGGCGGCGTGGCTGCGGCACCGCCGCAGGCCGCCGTGCCGGCGCGCGCGGGCCTGCCGTCGTCGCTGGCCGGTTCCAGTGCGCCGCGGCTGCCGCTCGATGCGGGCGGCCATCTCGCGAAGGTGCGCGCGGTGCGCGATTTCTTCGACTACTGCCTGACCGCGCAGAGCGACCTCGGCGCGGCAGCGCTCGATGCGCTCGTCGCGCGCGAGATTGCCGCGCAGCTCGACGGCACGGCTGCGCAAGCCGACGCGCTCGACGTGTGGCGCCGGTATCGCGCGTATCTCGACGCGCTCGCGAAACTGCGCGATGCCGGCGCGGTCGACAAGTCCGACCTGAGCGCGCTGCAGCTCGCGCTCGACCAGCGCGCGTCGATCGCGTATCGCGCGCTCGGCGACTGGAGCCAGCCGTTCTTCGGCGCGGAGCAGTGGCGGCAGCGCTACGATCTCGCACGGCTGAAGATCGCGCAGGATCGCACGCTGACCGATGCACAGAAGGCCGAACGGCTCGCGGCGCTCGAGCAGCAGATGCCGGCCGACGAACGCATGGCGCAGCAGCGGGTCGACCGGCAGCGGGCCGCGATCGACGAGATCGCGCAGTTGCAGAAGAGCGGGGCGACGCCCGATGCGATGCGCGCGCAACTGACGCAGACGCTCGGGCCCGAGGCCGCCGCGCGGGTCGCGCAGATGCAGCAGGACGACGCATCGTGGCAGAGCCGCTACGCGGACTATGCGGCGCACCGCGCGCAGATCGAGTCGGCCGGCCTGTCGCCGCCGGATCGCGACGCGCAGATCGCCGCACTGCGGCAGCGCGTGTTCACGAAGCCCGGCGAAGCCGTGCGCGCGGCGTCGCTCGATCGCGGCGCGGGCAGCGCGCAGTAACGCGGGCGCCGTCGCATGTGACCGCCCCTATGCCGCGCGCGTGATGTGCCGCGGCAGATGCTGCTCGATGGTATCCGCGAGCGTGTCGAACGCGGGCCCGATGCTTTCGTGCGGGACGCACGCATAGCCGAGCAGCAGGCCGCGCCGAGCGGTGTCGAGGTTGCTGTAGTAGCTGGTGAGCGGGCGCACGATCACGCCCGCGTCGAACGCGCTCTGCGTGACCGCGCGATCGTCGCACGTGTCGGGCAGGCCGAGCACCAGGTGCAGGCCGGCCTCGTCGCCCATCACGGGCAGCGCGTCGCCGAAGCGCGCGCGGATCGCGTCGATCATCAGTTGCCGGCGCTCGCCGTACAGCGTGCGCATGCGCCTGACGTGCGAAGTCAGGTGACCGTCCATGATGAATTCGGCGAGCACGGCCTGCTGCATCAGCTGGCCCTCGCGGTACAGTTCCGACAGCCCGGTGCGGAAGGTGTCGACCAGATGCTCGGGCACGACCATGTAGCCCATCCGCAGGCCCGGGAACAGCATCTTGCCGAGGCTGCCGACGTAGATCACGCGGCCGCCGTCGTCGAGCCCCTGCAGCGACGCGAGCGGGCGGCTGCCGTAGCGGAATTCGCTGTCGTAGTCGTCCTCGATGATCCAGCAGCGGTGCTGGCGCGCGTATTCGAGCAGCATCCGGCGCCGCGCGAGGCTCATCACCATCCCGAGCGGGTACTGATGCGACGGCGTGACGAGCACGAGCCGCGGCGGATGCTGCATGTCGCCGGCACGCGGCGCGAGCCCTTCCTGGTCGACCGGCACCGGCGCGAGCGTGAGGCCGGCCGCCTGCAATACGCTGCGCACGCCCCAGTAGCACGGTTCCTCGACCCACGCGCGATCGCCGATGTCGGACAGCAGCCGCACCGCGAGATCGATCGACTGATGAATGCCGGTCGTGATGATCACCTGGTCCGGCGAGCATTTGACCGAGCGCGCGACGCGCAGGTAATCGGCGAGCGCGCGCCGTAACGGCCGGTAGCCGCCGCCCGGTGCATAGGTCAGCAGTTCGGGGTTCGCCTCCTTCCACAGCCGCGCCTGCAGGCGGCTCCACGTGCGGCTCGGAAACTCCGACACGTCCGGTACGCCCGGCATGAACGCGCCCCACTGGCGCCGCGACACGCCCGCATGCTCGATCAGTTGCCGGCCGCGCATCGACAGGCTGCCCTGCGCGTCCGGCGGCGGCAGCGTACCGGCCTCGGGCGGTGCGGCGCCCGGCGCGCGAATCGCGGCGGCGTCCGGCCGCGTGTCGGCCACATAGGTGCCGCTGCCGGTCGTCGTCAGCACATAGCCTTCGGCCGTCAGCTGGTCGTACACGTGCAGCACGGTATTGCGCGCGATCGACAGGTCCGCCGCGAGCGTCCGGGAGCTGGGCAGTTTTGTTCCTGGCCCCAATTCCCCGGTCAGGATGGCCTGCTGCATCTGTTGTAGCAACTGTCGGTACATCGGCTCGGACGAGCCGCGGTCGAGGCGGGCGGAGAGCCAGTCGGCAAGGATCACGGTATCCAAAGTGGTCCTACTTGGAATATTGAAATGGTTCCCTAGTATAGAACCGTGCGCACCGTATAGTGGATCGCATCTCGCAAGAAAACGCCGGGCCGCCCCAAGTTTTCTTGACCCCCTCGGGGGGCCTGCCGCGAAGCGGCAGGTTAGGGGGCATTCATAAACGATTGTCGCGACGCAAGGGGACAGCATGATGAAGTCCGATGATGTGATCGTCAGCTTTCGCGGCGTGCGGAAGACCTATGACGGTGAAACGCTGGTCGTCAAATCGCTCGACCTCGATATCCACCGAGGGGAATTCCTGACGCTGCTCGGGCCGTCGGGCTCGGGCAAGACGACCTGCCTGATGATGCTCGCCGGTTTCGAGTTTCCGACCGGCGGCGAGATCCGCCTCGACGGCGAACTCCTGAACAACGTGCCGCCGCACAAGCGCAACATCGGCATGGTGTTCCAGAACTACGCGCTGTTCCCGCACCTGACGGTCGAGCAGAACGTCGCGTATCCGCTGACCGTGCGCAAGCTGCCGGCCGCCGAGCGCACGGAGCGTGTCGCGCATGCGCTGAAGATGGTGCAGATGGAGCGCTTCGCGAAACGCTACCCGGCGCAGCTATCGGGCGGCCAGCAGCAGCGTATCGCGCTGGCGCGTGCGCTCGTGTTCGAGCCGAAGCTCGTGCTGATGGACGAGCCGCTCGGCGCGCTCGACAAGCAGTTGCGCGAACACATGCAGTACGAACTGAAGGCGCTGCACGAGAAGCTCGGCGTGACCTTCGTGTACGTGACGCACGACCAGGGCGAGGCGCTGACGATGTCCGATCGTGTGGCCGTGTTCGACAAGGGCATCGTGCAGCAGCTCGACACCGTCGACCGCCTGTACGAATCGCCGTGCAACGAATTCGTCGCGAACTTCATCGGCGACAGCAACCGGCTGCGCGGCACCATTGCGAGCGTCGACGGCGAATTCTGCGAGTTCCGGCTCGACGACGGCACGAAGCTCGTCGGCCGCCATATCGGCGAAGCCGCCGAGGGCGCGTCGGCCGTCGCGTGCATCCGCCCCGAACGCATGAGCCTCGCCGCGCACGGGCACGCGAGCGGCGCAGCCGCGAACCGGCTGACCGGCGAGGCGCGCAGCCTCATCTATTTCGGCGATCACGTGCGCATGCGCTGCGCGCTGCCGGGCCAGGACGAATGCTTCGTGAAGGTGCCGCTCGGCACCGGCGCGATCGATGCGTTCTCTCCCGGCGCGCCGGTCTCGCTTGCATTCGCGCCCGAGCACCTGCGCGTGTTCGCATGAACAGGGTTTCCCCGATTTACCGCAGCACGTCGTCAACAACAACTGCCCACTTCCACCACGAGAGGAGAGGAACCATCATGAAACGAGCAAGCTTCACGGCGCGCCGCACCACGCTGGCACTGGCGCTCGCCGTAGTCGGCGCATCGGCAACGGCCGCCGAACTCACGGTCGTCAACTTCGGCGGCGCGAACGGCGACGCGCAGAAGGTCGCGTTCAACCAGCCGTTCGAGAAGGCAACCGGCAACAAGGTCACCGCCGTCGAATACAACGGCGAGCAGGCGAAGGTGAAGGCGATGGTCGAGGCGAAGCACGTCAACTGGGACGTGGTCGAAGTCGAATCGGGCGACCTGAACCGCGGTTGCGACGAAGGGCTGTACGAGAAGCTCGACTGGTCGAAGATCGCCAAGAAGTCCGACCTGATTCCGGAATCGCCGCAAGCGTGCGGCGTCGGCTTCTTCGTGTGGTCGACGGCACTGTCGTACAACGCGGACAAGCTGAAGTCGGCACCGACCGGCTGGGCCGATTTCTGGAACGTGAAAAAATTCCCCGGCAAGCGCGGGATGCGCAAGGGCGCGCGCTATAACCTCGAATTCGCGCTGATGGCCGACGGCGTCGCGACGAAGGACGTGTACAAGGTGCTCGGCACGAAGGCCGGCCAGGACCGCGCGTTCAAGAAGCTCGACGAGCTGAAGCCGTACATCCAGTGGTGGGAAGCGGGCGCGCAGCCGCCGCAGTTCCTCGTCGCCGGCGACGTCGTGATGTCGACCGCGTACAACGGCCGCATCGATGCCGCGCAGAAGGAAGGCAAGAACCTGAAGGTCGTGTGGAACGGCAGCATCTACGACCTCGACTACTGGGCGATTCCGAAGGGCTCGCCGAACAAGGCGCTGGCCGAGCAGTACATCGCGTATTCGCTGACGCCGAAGCCGCAGCAGGCGTATGCGCAGCACATCGCGTACGGCCCCGCGAACATCGCCGCGATCAAGTCGCTCGACGCGAAGACGCTCGCGAACCTGCCGAACTCGCCGGCCAACGGCAAGAACGCGGTGCTGGAAGATATCGGCTTCTGGACCGATCACAGCGACGAGCTCGAGCAGCGCTTCGCCGCATGGGCGACGAAGTAACCGTTCAGGCATCCTGATGCAACCAGCCGCGCGGCGCGTCGATCGCGTCGCGCGGCATTCCGCCGGAGCGTGCCCGGCCGGAGAGACCCGTTGAATACGATGACGATCGCGCCTTCCTCGTCGGGCGCCGCGCTCAAGCGCGAGCTGAAGGCTGCCGAGGCCCGCAAGCGCACGATGGCGCTGCTGCTGGTCGCGCCGCTCGCGATTTTCCTGCTGCTGATCTTCGTCGTACCGATCGGCACGCTGCTCACGCGCGCGGTGCAGAACCCCGAGATCGCGACCGCGCTGCCGAACACGGTCACCGCGCTGTCGGGCTGGGACCGCAAGGCGCCGCCGGCCGACGCCGCGTATGTCGCGCTCGCGGCCGACATGACGAAGGTGGCCGACAGCGAGGCGATGGGCGCGCTCGCGCGGCGCCTGAACACCGAGATTCCCGGTTATCGCTCGCTCGTCGCGAAGACGGCGCGCGCGATGCCGCTGAAGGGCGACAATGAATCGACGCTCACGCCTGCGCAGACGCGCACGAAACTCGTCGAACTCGATTCGCGCTGGGGCGACACGGCGTACTGGCAGGCCATCGCGAAGAACGGCAGCACGGTTTCGCCGTTCTACCTGCTCGCCGCGCTCGACCACAAACAGGACGGCTTCGGCCACATCGTGCAGGCCGATCCCGACCAGTCGATCTATCTCGCGATCTTCGGCCGCACGTTCGTGATCGGCGTCGCGGTCACGCTGTTCGCGCTGCTGCTCGGCTACCCGCTCGCATACTGGATCTCGACGCTGTCGGAGCGGCGTGCGAACCTCGTGATGATTCTCGTGCTGATTCCGTTCTGGACGTCGGTGCTCGTGCGAGTCGCCGCGTGGATCGTGCTGCTGCAGAGCGAAGGGCTCATCAACACGGCGCTGATCGGCAGCGGGCTGATCTCGCATCCGCTGACGCTGCTGTTCAACCGCGTCGGCGTGTATATCTCGATGACGCACATCCTGCTGCCGTTCATGATCCTGCCGCTGTACAGCGTGATGAAGTCGATCCCGCCGACCTACCAGCGCGCAGCCGTATCGCTCGGCAGCCATCCGTTCGCCGCATTCTGGCGCGTGTACGTGCCGCAGACCTATCCGGGCGTCGGCGCGGGCGCGCTGCTGGTGTTCATCCTCGCGATCGGCTACTACATCACGCCCGCGCTGCTCGGCGGGCCGAACGACCAGATGGTCAGCTACTACGTCGCGTACTTCACGAACGTGACGATCAACTGGGGCATGGCGTGCGCACTTGGCGGGCTGCTGCTCGCGGCGACGCTCGTGCTGTACGCGATCTACGGCCGCTTCACCCGCTCGAACGTGAGCCTCGGCTAAGCGCGCAACAACGGAACGGAAAGGGATTCGACCATGAAACTGCTCGCCAGGCCGCTGTTCGCGCCGCACATGTCGTTCGTCGAGCGCGCGTGGTACGTCGCATTGCGCGTGCTCGTCGTGCTGACACTGCTGTACCTGATCCTGCCGGTGCTCGCGATCGTGCCGCTGTCGTTTTCGTCGAGCACGTTCCTCGTCTATCCGATCCCGGGCTTCTCGATGCGCTGGTACGAGAACCTGATCGCGTCGGACGAGTGGCGGATGGCCGCGAAAAACAGCTTCATCGTCGCGCCGTCGGCGACCGTCGTCGCGACCGTGCTCGGCACGCTCGCCGCGATCGGTCTCACGAAGGCCGACTTCCGCGGCAAGGCGCTGCTGATGGCCGTGCTGCTGTCGCCGATGATCGTGCCGGTCGTCGTGGTCGGCGTCGGTATGTACCTGTTCTTCGCGCCGCTCGGGCTCGCGAATACCTATACGGGGCTGATCGCCGCGCACGCGGCGCTCGGCGTGCCGTTCGTCGTGACGACGGTCGCCGCGACGCTGCAGGGGTTCAACCACAATCTCGTGCGCGCGAGCCTGTCGCTCGGCGCGAATCCGGTGTCGACGTTTTTCCGCGTGACGCTGCCGGTGATCGCGCCGGGCGTGATGTCGGGCGCGCTGTTCGCGTTCGCGACGTCGTTCGATGAAGTGGTCGTCACGCTGTTCCTCGCGGGCGCGGACCAGACGACGCTGCCGCGCCAGATGTTCACGGGTATCCGCGAGAACATCAGCCCGACGATCGCTGCGCTCGCGACGATCCTGATCATCTTCTCGACGAGCCTGCTGCTCGCGCTCGAATGGCTGCGCGGACGCAATGCGCGGCGCGCGGTGACCTGATCCGATTTGGCGCGCCGGCGGCGCACGCACGCCGCGCATCGGCGCATCGGTTTCCGATGCGCGGTACCGCCGGCACGACGAGGACGGGCACGCGCCCGGAAGGCCAGCCGGCGCGCCGGATCGTCGATCGTTGTGCGCTCAACGATGCCGCGCGTCAAGCACGGCAACGCGCAAGCTTTCGTTTCGCTGACTGACGAGGCGGCCGCCTGCACGTTCGATGCGGCTCTGCAACAATACGGATCGCGGCTGCGCGCGCGCCGGTCTTGCCGTCCGGAACGCACGCCGCCGCGCCGCTCAATCCGCGACGCCGCGCGTCGCCCGTCAGCCGAGCCTCATCTTGTCCGAATTCGCATCCTCCGCCGGCGCCCGGGAGCCGGCCGTCAACTGGCGCGCGATGTCCGCCGTGCTGCTGGCCGTCGCGCTCGCGACGCTCGACACCGCGATCGCGAACACCGCGCTGCCCGCGATCGCCGCCGACCTGCATGCGTCGCCGGCCGCGTCCGTATGGATCATCAATGCGTACCAGCTCGCGATGGTCGCGACGCTGCTGCCGTTCGCGTCGCTCGGCGACATCGTCGGCCACAAGCGCGTGTATGTCGCCGGGCTCGCGGTGTTCACGCTCGCATCGCTCGGTTGTTCGCTCGCGTCGACGCTGCCGATGCTGACGGCCGCGCGGATCGTGCAGGGCTTCGGCGCGAGCGCGATTATGAGCGTCAACGTCGCGCTGATCCGCGGCCTGTTTCCCGCGCACCGGCTCGGGCGTGGCGTCGGCTTCAACGCGCTCGTCGTCGGCGTGTCGTTCGCGGTGGGGCCGACGATCGCGTCGCTGATCCTGTCGGTCGCCGCATGGCCGTGGCTGTTCGCGGTGAACGTGCCGCTCGGCGTGTTCGCGCTCGCAGTGGCGATTCCGTCGCTGCCGCAGACGGCGCGCGGCAAGCATGCGTTCGATCCGGTCGCCGCGCTGTTCAACGTGATCGCGTTCGCATCGCTGATCTTCGCGCTCGGCGAATTCGCACAGCGCGGGCCGCTTTCCGTGGTGTTCGCGGCGGCGGCGGTTGCGCTCGCGTTCGGCTGGCTGCTGATCCGCCGCCAGGCAGGGCACCCGGCGCCGATGCTGCCGGTCGACCTGTTTCGCCGACCCGTGTTCACGCTGTCCGCGCTGACCGCCGTGTGCGCGTTCGCCGCGCAGGGGCTCGCGTTCGTGTCGCTGCCGTTCTATTTCGAAACCGTCCTGCATCGCGACGCTGTCGAGACGGGGTTCCTGATGACGCCGTGGTCTGCGATCGTCGCGCTCGCCGCGCCGATCGCGGGCCGCCTGTCGGATCGATACCCGCCCGGCCTGCTCGGTGCGATCGGGCTCGCGCTGCTGAGCGCGGGCATGGTGTCGCTTGCTGCACTGCCGGCGGCGCCGAACGTATTCGACATCGGCTGGCGGATGATGCTGTGCGGCGCGGGCTTCGGCTTCTTCCAGTCGCCGAACCTGAAGGCGCTGATGTCGAGCGCGCCGCCCGAGCGCAGCGGCGGCGCGAGCGGAATCATCGCGACCGCGCGGCTGATCGGGCAGGCGACGGGGGCGGCGCTCGTCGCGCTGTCGTTCGGGATCGCGGGGCGTCACGGGCCGACGCTCGCGCTGATGCTCGGCGCGGGTTTCGCAGGTGCTGCGAGCGTCGCGAGCGGATTGCGGCTGTTTGCACCGTCGCATCGGAGCGGTGTGCCGGCCGCGCCGCAGCCTGTGAACGAGCGTGCGACGGAGTAGGGTGATGCGCGAATTCCGCGCGACCTGAAGGCGACAAAGCCGGCGCGCGGCAAATCACTGCCGCGCGCCGGCCTTCACATATCGCTCAGAACCCGCCCGACTTGATCAGTTGGTTGAGGTTCGCGATGTTCAGGCTGCCGAAGCCGGTCGTCAGATCCCAGCCGGTGCCGGCGGTGTAGCCATACCCCTGATAGCCGTTGTTACCCGACACGACGTCATAGCGCACGAGCGACCGGTTCGACGGAATCGCGCGATACAGGTTGCCGGCCGGGAAACCGAGGCCCGTGCCGTTCGCCGCGAGCAGGCGCGCCCAGAAGCCCGTGAAGATCGGCGCGGCGAGACTCGTGCCGCCGATCTGCTGCAACTGGCCGTAGTTGTAGATGTACGCGCCGGTGCTTTGCGCGGCGTCGAACGACACGTCCGGCAACTGACGGCTGCTGCCCGACTGCCACGACGGCGCGGGCAGGATCGTGCTGACGCCGCCGCCCGTCGCCCACAGCTTGCCGTTGCCGTCGAGCCCTTCGTTCCACACCGTTTCGTTCGAGAACGCGCCCGCCGACGTCGTATAGAGCGTCGTGCCGCCGATCGCGAGCACGTGCGGCGACGAAGCCGGCCACGACACCGTGTAGTTCGAGCCGTCCGGATAGCCGCGGTTGTTGCACTCGTACACGCCTTCGTCGCCCGACGACACCGAGAACGTCTGGCCTTGCGCCGCGGCCGTCGTGAAGATCTGCTCTTCGGCGTCGAGCGTGCCGTCCGCGTTCGCGTCGGTTTCGCACCAGCCGAGCGACACGTTGATCACTTTCGCGGTGTTGTCCGACACTGCGCGGTTGAACGCCTGCGTGAGCCCCGTGTTGCCGGCGGCGTTGAGGTCCGCCATGTAGAACACGAGCTTGCCGACCTGGCCGCCGGCCGAGCCGACGATCGACTGGCTGTCGAGATCCCATTCGCCCTGGCCGTCCTGGTCGTCGCTGTAGCTGCCGCTCGTGCCGTTGGTCTTGACGGTCTGCGTCGAGACCGTGCCGTAACCGTTGCTCGACGTGAACTGCTTCAGGTCCTGCAGCGTCTGCGACACGCCGCCGATCGTGATGATGCCGACGGTCACGCCGGCCGCGGTCGGCACGCCGGTCGCGTTGTAGAGGCCCGGGAATTCCTTCGGATAGTGGCCGGTCGCCGTGCCGGCCGCGAGTGCCTGCGGCTTCGCCACGTTGCCGATGCGCAGCATCGGCCGTGCGCGCGCGACGTTCTGCAGCCCGAGCACCGAGCCGACGACGTCGCCGAGCGCGCTCGGTACCTGTGCGGTCGATGCATTCGCGAAGCCCGAGCGGCCCGCGTATTCGAAGTGCACGAGCGACGTGTTGAACGCGGTCTTCACCGTGCCGGCCGTGCCGCGCGCGGACACCAGCAGCCGGTTCGGCGCGACCTCGATGTTCACGAAGCCGCTCTTGCGCAGATAGTCGACGACCGACTTAACCTGCGCGTCGGTTGGCGCGTAGCTGGCGAGGAACTGCTCGTGCGTCAGGTACTGGCGGTAATGCGCGCTGCCGGGCCGGTTCACGTCGCGCGCCAGTTGCTTGAGCTGCGCGGCGTTGCGCAGCTTCAGGCTGACGACGACGTCCGTCGTCTCGCCGGCCGCGAGTTCGAGCGACGGCGCCGCGCTGCGCGCCATCAACTGCGGGCCGGTCAGAAAGGCCTTCGTGTGGGTATCGACCCAGTCCGTCGTCGCATGCGCCGCGCCGGCGGCGAGTACGAGCGGCCACGCGCATGCAAGGCGGCGGGGCGACGGAAGGGGCAGGGCAAACCGGGCGTTCCTTTTCATCGGGAGTCCTTTTTAGGAGGGACGACGTTGCTGGAGCTCACGGCCCTTGTGGGGCCGCGAGCGGTGACGAGCGTAGGGCGTCGGTGCCGTTCAGGTAGCTGCCAGTTTCCATAGCTGTCAGTTCTGACATCGGCGTGCGACCGGGTGTGTATCGCGCGGCGCACGCGACAGCTGCTCCGTATTGGCGAGGGAACCGGTTCGCGACACGATGGCAACGCGACGCACGGCGTTCATACGCGCGAGTCGTTCGTTGCCGCGCCGGAACGTGCGCGATGACGGAGCGCACGATCGTGTATGCGCATGATTCGCGATCGTCCACCGCCGCACGCGGTGTCGCACTATGTGATCAAACGAGGCGAGGCGGCCGGGACGGCATCGCGGATGCACGGCAAAGGGGCCGACTGACCGCCGGCGTTTCCCGAAGTGTGGAACAGCTCGCCGCGCACTCTTGCAGACTGCTTTCGATTGCGAGAATGCCGCCGTGAATTAGAGCAAACGCTCGAGTCCGGAAACATGAAGCCGACGCTGTTTGGAGCGCTTCGCGAAGCGAAAGCGACGTTGAATGGTCGATCTTGCCCGGTGCGATGCCCAATGACTTGCGGCAGCGATCGCCGACGCCTGAACTCCGCTGTCGCCGAAACTGGATTGGATAGCCCTCACACGAATTTCGCGGAGTGCCGAACGGTAGTTTTCCGTATCGAGTGTTCGGTCATAAGCCGGGATTCCGGATTGTCAGGAAATGTTTTCGATTCCGGGCGTTTCGATGGTCCTGTTCCGCCGCACACGGAACGCGCTATCGGATTTCGGCCCGCAGCAGTTTTCGGTACACACGTCCGTTGTCTCCGGACGCACCGGATATGCCGCGCGGAGAGAGTCCATGCGTCGGCCGCATGGTGCTAATCGAGCGAATCGGCATCCGGGAAACACGGAGTCTGTTTTCGCTCGACCCGCACTCGTCAATGGATCCGGCTTTAATTCCCGGTCGTTGCCAATTTCAGATTCGTCCTATAGCAGATTTGTCACTCACCCAGTTAAAGTCGCGCGGACTATTCCGCAAACGTTTTCGGAGAATTAATTGACCGCGAGCACGGCCATTTCCGACACACCCCCGCGCGCGGGCGTCAACATCCATCAGTTCTATAGCCTGGATATCAAGGGCGCGCCCGCTGCCGCGCTTGCGGACATCTACGAATTCGATGGCGAGTGTGGGATCGGCGAGCCGACGAAGTACACGATCCGGTTCACCCATCCCCGTCACGACCTGTCGCGCGGTGAATTTCTGAACCGGATGGGTGCATTCGTCATTCAGCCGCCGCCGCGTGACCGATGGAGCCGGCCGGAGGAGGCGCGGCGCGTGCAAGGCGTGGTGACGGGCTTCGCGCTGAAGGCCACCAACCGCGATCAGTCGCTGTACGAGATCGTGCTGGAATCGCGTCTGGCGCTGTTGCGCAATGCGCCGAAGTGCCGGTTCTTCCTCGACATGAGCATTCCCGAGATCATCGAGCAGATCCTGCGGGAACACGAGTTCAACAAGATTTTCGCGCGTTTCGAATTCAAGCTGTACCGATCCTATCGAAAGCGCAGCTTCGTGATGCAGTGGGGCGAGGACGATCTGGCGTTCATCACGCGACTGTGCCGCCGCTCGGGCATCTGGTTCGTCTGCGAGGAAGGGGAACGCTGCGAGCGGGTGTGCTTCGGCGATGACTATGCGCACTACCGCCGGGATCCCGAGCGCCTGACGGTTGCATACCGGCCGCACGGCGGTCTGGAAACTGGGGGCATCGAGTCGGTCAGCGCACTGGAAATGTGCGCGAAGACCATGCCCGCGGCCTACGCGGTGCGCACATTCAGCACCGAAGCTGTGGAGTCGGTGCCGATCGAGGCGGTCAGCCCGATCCGCGAGGATCGCGGCACGTATGGTGAAGCGTATTCATGGGGGACACCGAGCCAGAGCGAGGACGAGGCGAAGGAAGAGGCGCAATTGCGCCGGGAGGTTGCGCTGGCCGGGCAAGTCGAGTATCGCGGCGAGTGCGACATGCTGGACCTCACGCCCGGCTCGGTGCTGAAACTGTCGAACCGGGAATTGCCCGATGCGAAGCACGGGCTGGTCGTGGTGCGGCTGACGTGCGGTGCGAGCCGGAAGAAGGCCTATCGCGTCAAGTTCGACGCGATTCCATCCGATCGCCAGTATCGAATGCCGTTGAAGGAAGCAACGTGGCCCAGGATCTACGGGGTCATCACCGGGACGATCGCGTCGTCCGGCGGCTGGAAAGACCCCTATCTGGACAGCGAGGGCGAATACATCGTCGATCTCCATCTGGATCGCGACACGCGAGCACCGGGCCTGCAGAGCTGCCCGATGAGGCTGGCGAAGCCGTTCGCGGGGCCGAACCAGACCGGTTTTCACTTCGGGCTCGTCGAGGGCACGGTAGTCGGCGTGAGCTTTCTGTGGGGCTGCGTGGATTTGCCGTTCATCAGCCACGTGCTGCATACCGCTCAGCACACGGATCCGATCGTCGCGGGTGTGCCTTGGGGCACGCGCAATACGATCCGCACGCGCTCGAACAACACGTTGGAGATGGACGACCGGCAGGGTCGCGAACACATCAAGGTCGCGACCGAGCATGGCAAGTCGCAGCTCAATCTCGGCTATACGGTGGACCGCGACCAGCAACTGCGCGGCGAGGGTTTCGAACTGCGCACCGACGATCGGGGGCATGTGCGCGCGGGGGGCGGTCTGTTGGTGTCGTCCGACAGGCAGGAGAAGGCGACCGGGCAGACGACCGACATGCGGCCGGCGACGAACCAGTTTGCGCTGACACAGGCGCAGGCTCAGGGGTTGACCGATGCCGCAGCGGTGGCGCACGCGGAGTTCGCGGACCTGAAGGCGGAAAACGCGTGGCTGAAGGAAGAACTGGCGAGCTTGAAGACGGCCGTGATCGCACTGTCCGCGCCGAACGGCATTGGCCTGGCGACACCGGATCGGGTGATGGTGTCGGCGGGCAAGGACGTGAGTGTCGGCACGTCGTCGCGGTTCAACGTGAATGCGCTCCGGAACGTCGCGATCGCGGCGGGCGAGGTGCTGTCGCTGTTTGCGCACAAGTTCGGCATCAAGCTCTACGCCGCGCGCGGCAAGGTTCAGATCCAGGCGCAGTCCGACGCGATGGAACTGGTGGCGCAGAAGGACATGCGGATCACCAGTGCCGACGGCACCACGACCGTCAGTGCCGCGAACGGAGTTGTGCTCGGCGGCGGCGGTACGGCCTACGTCAAGGTGCTGGGCGATAACGTCGAGATTGGCGGGGCCGGCTGCCTGATCCTCAAAATCATCGAAATCCAGAAGGAAGGACCGGGCGCGCTGTCGCTGCCGTTGCCGAAGTTCAACCAGATCGATATCGCGAACGACGAGCAGTTCATTCTCAGCGACGACATCACCGGCCGACCGGTTGCAAACCGACCGTACAAGATTCAGCTCGCCGGCGGACAGATTATCGAGGGCATAACCAACGACAAGGGGGAGACCTCGTTGAGCCGGCAGGATGTTGCACGGGGGCTCAAGTTGCTGCTTCAGAACAATAAGGAGGGCTGATTCATGACGGATCACTCCAACCAGCCGGACGACACGGACGACGATGCTGGTACGCCGAGACCCTATCGGCACGACACCGCAACGCGCATCGTGCCGATGCAGCGCGATCATCTAGGGCAACCGTATTGGGAGTCATATCACACTCCGAGCAGTTTTCAGGTGCGCGCAGAATGCCGCATTCCGCCGCACATGCCAGGCGTCATCATCTTTGTGCATGGCGTTAATTCCACGGGGGAGTGGTATGACGCGGCGGAACAGGCGTTGTGCCAAGGGCTTAACGAACGGCTGAAACGGAGCGATCTGAAGGCGAATACCTACAGCACGGTAGACGGTGACCGTCCCGTACCTAGGTATATCAAGAAGGGGGATGAAGGTAACTCGCCCGTGATCCGCTTCTACTGGGGCTACCGTGCGAAGGACGGAGAGGAGCGCAACTGGCGCATTCCGATGCGCAGTCCGCGCGGTTTCGATTTATCTGCATGGGGGACGCCGGAGTGCACAAACGAGAAAGGTCCATGGTATTGGGGAGGCGGTCCTTTCCAGAACGGTACCAATAACCTGTCGCAATTGTGGAGCCGGGAAGGATTCAAACGTCATGTGCTCGCGTTCGATATGGAGAAGCTCAATACCGAGGCCGATCGGCAACTCCAGGATGCGCCGCCACGCGACTACTATGCACACGCGGCACAACGATTGGCGGACCTGATCGACAAGATTCGTTCCGAGTGTCCACGCGATACCGTGACTGTGATGTCGCACAGCCAGGGCACCATGATCGCGATGGCAGCGACCGCCTTGTGCAAGACGCGCGCGCCTGATGCCCTGTTTGTGATGAACTCGCCGTACGCACTCGATGACAAGATCACGGACGCGCTGGCCTGCGGTGTGGCGCGCCCTACTCCCGAGGCACGCGTCAATACCTTCCGGAATATCGCAAATCGGCTCAAGGAGGACAGGCGCATTTTCACCGAGGCGCAATTGCAGCAGTTGCAGTGCGGTGCCTCCGAGGACATAGATTTTTGGCGCCCTGACAACCAGCGCAACTCCGGTGTCCACGAGCGCGACAATCACGGTCGACTGTACGTGTACTTCACGCCGCATGATCGCGTGATGGGTGCGGTGCCGCTGCAAAGTATCGGCTGGCAGGGCGTGGACGACAAACTGCTCGCCGAGCTAGGCGATACCGTCAAGCAGCGCATGCTGGCGCGGGGTACTCCGGTGGGCGACGCGCCGGGCGTGAAGAAGTTCGGTACTTTGCCGCCAATTCTCGAAAGCAAGCTCGTGCCCGGTGCGAAGCCGACCGATTTCTGGAATGGAAACAGGGATATTTTCACACCTCTCGTGAAGCTGTGGACAGTACCGCATCCCGACAAAACCGTGACGATCAATGCTGAAGAGGTACCGCATCCGGTCACGGCGGACGAGATGCGTCAGTTCGAAGACTCACGTAAAGGAGCCGACGAAATGGGTAAGTGGGTTCCCGATCAGAATGATCCGAATACAGGGAGCTATGCTGATCCCGACTACCGTTATATGCGGTCGATTTATCAGCCGGAGCGCACCGTTACTACCGAGGACATTTACAGCTCTAGGCGCACGATTCGACCTGAGACCCAAGACGAAATGCTGCAACGACTTGACACCTATCGCGCTGAGCCGACCAACCACAGCACGTTGCCGCAGCACCAAGCGTTCATGCGTCGGGTGGTGGCCTACGATCTCCCAGTCGGCTTTTGTGATGCATACGAGAGGGTGGCGTTCTGGACCCGCCTGATGAAATTGGCCGACTGGATGCAAGGCTACGACAGTTACTTTGAGCTTGGCGTCTCCCAATCCGTTACCAAGCCACCCTGTATCGATTGGGCCACGGTCTCCGAGGAACAAAGCAAGGCCGAAGCAGAACAACTTCGGCAACAGCAATGGAAAGGAGGAACGTGATGAGACACACGATTTGTGCAATCACGCTGTTCGCCCTGCTGCAAGGATGCACCGTACAGACTTCGCGGCGACCGACTTTCGGGCTTGGAGATTTCATGAGCTCAGCGCTCAAGGAATTGCCGTATGACTCGCCACCCCAAGTCATCTACCGAATTGACGACCACCGCTTTGTAACGCTGGAACATTACCGGGACTGTCAACACGGGGAATCGTACTACAACGACCCCCGCGCTGGAATTCGAAAGTATTTAGGGCGAGGCCTGTTTGAAAACTTCCAGGGACGTATTATTAACGCCGACCCGACTGGGGCGAATATTGTTTTACCGCTGGCGTATCCGGATGGACTGATTTGTGGCAATGGTGAAAAGGGTTGCGCGGTGCCATTTTGGTACTCGACAGATGGTGGGAAAACTTTCGCCACGAAGATTTACATAGATCACAGTTTCAATGCATTCGAGGACTCGAAAGACTATACGGTGGCAGTAACAATCGACAAGTTATTTGTCGCCAAGAAATATCAATACAGAATGGATCGACCGGAATACGATTTGAGCGTTCGCCAATACCTGCTTCACCATTCTGTCGATCCCGGTAACCCTCAGCCATCAATCTTTGAATCGGACGGTGCGTGGGCATCTAAGAAAAAGTTAATGCCGGATGGCCTTCGCACGCCGTCCGGACAGGACCGCATCACCTGCGATGCGTCGATTAAGCCGACTAATTTCGACGCGCCACTAGCTCCGCAGTGAGGCGCAGACATTCAGCCGTGCCGTCATCGTGTGGCTTGTGGGATCGATCTTCGTGCGCCGATCGTATCGCTGGCCCGAGACCGGTTGCTTTGCTGTCGCGAGTCGGTTAGTCGAGGAAAAAGTAAGGCCGAAGCAGAACAACTGCGGCCACAGCAATGGAAAGGAGGGGCGTAATGAGATACATGATCGCTGTAATCAGTCTGGTCGCCCTGCTGCAAGGATGCACAGCACAGACTTCGCGTCGGTCGACCTTTGGGCTTGGGGATTTCATGAGCTCAGCGCTCAAGGAATTGCCGTATGACTCCCTAGCCCAAGTCATCTACCAGATTGATGACCACCGCTTTGTGACGTTGGAACGTTATCGAGACTGTTACCACGGGGAATCGTACTACAACGATACCCGTGCCGGTATCAGAAAGTATTTAGGACGTGGGCATTTTGAAAATTTCCAGGGCCGTATCATTAACGCCGATCCGGCTGGAATGAATATCGTTTTGCCCCTGGCTTACCCACCGAGAGCATTTTGCGGCAACGGTGAAAAAGGTTGTGTAGTGCCATTTTGGTATTCGACAAATGGCGGGAAAACCTTTGCCACGACGGTTTACATGGAACATAGCTTCAATTCGTTCGAGGACTCGAAGAACTATTCGATGTTCGTAACCGAAGACAAACTCTATGTCGCGAAGAAGTGGGGAGACGACGATGCCTACGTCATTGTGTCTCCGATGGTCCCAGGCATTGACTTAGGCAGGCCCTATCCGCCTGGTGTCAAGGGCGGGAGCTTTGCGGCATCAAAGCGGCCGGGAATTTTTTCAAAGCTTCGCACGCCCTCCGGCCAGGATCGAATCACTTGCGACGCGTCGATCAAGCCGACTAACCCGGATGCACCGCTGGTGCCCCAATGAGCCGCAAGATGGTGAGATACGCCGTTGCCATAATCGCGCTGGTCGCCCTGATACAAGGGTGTGCGGCACCAGAGCCGAAGCATTCGGTTTTCAGTCTTAGCAAATTTAGGAGTTCGGCGCTCAAGGTGTTGCCGTATGACTCGCCGCCCCAAGTGATCTATCGAATTGACGAACACCGCTTTGTAACGCTGGAACGTTACCGGGACTGTTATCACGGGGAATCGTATTACAACGACACCCGTGCCGGGATTCGAAAGTTCTTAGGGCGGGGCCTGTTTGAAAATTTCCAGGGGCGCATCATTAACGCCGACCCGACCGGAAGGAATATTATTTTGCCGCTGGCCTATCCGGATGGATTGATTTGCGGAAATGGTGAAAAAGGTTGTGTGGTGCCATTTTGGTATTCGACAGATGGTGGAAAAATCTTTGCCACGAAGGTCTACATGGATCACAGTTTTAATGCGTTTGAGGACTCGAAGGACTATTCGGTTTTTGTAACAAAAGATCGACTCTATGTCGCAAATAGGTCGGCAGACGATGACGCCTACGTTGTCGAATATCCGATGATGCCAGGTATTGACTTAAGCGGCCCCTATCCGCCTGGTGTCAAGGGCGGGAGCTTTGCAGCATCAAAGCGGCCGGGAATTTTTTCAAAGCTTCGCACGCCCTCCGGTCAGGACCGCATTACCTGCGACGCATCGATCAAGCCAACGAACCCGGACGTGCCACTGGTGCCGTGAGGCGTGAGAAACTTACAACAAATACCCATGATGAAAACCCTCAGTTGCTTGAATAAGTTATATAGAATTTTGCTACCTGTAGCCTTGCTGTTGTCAGAAAATGCATTTGCTCAATTCGATAATAAATTATTTGAAACGACGCTTGACCAGAAAGTTTGGAAATATGCAGGCCGAAGTTTCGGTGGTGACGATGTCTACGTTGATGCAAAGCGAGCCAGGCGTGGAGGGCGTAATGCGAATATCGTTTTTGCTCCGGTTATGGTAAATAGAATGAATTGCTCTGATCGTGAGGTGGCGCAGACTCGTGAGGAGGCGAGAGGTCGATGTATGAAATCGCTTGGCTATGCATCGCTTATTGAGGGCAAGGCGTATTGGTGTGGAGGTGATTATAGAAAGAATGAGGTTGCTACGTTCTTTACTCTCCGGTTTGATGAATACGACGGGAAAGGGAAGGTGGTGAGTGACTCGGGAGAACGCAAAGACATGAAACCGCTCTCTATTAATTTGATCGAGCCGGATACCCCATCTGTGCAGGCGAGAGCATGGCTTTGTCGGAACATAGATGGCTCTCAACTTGGGTCGACAGTTTCAGGCGAGGGACAGCCATGATCCAGCTTCCACGTGGCGCGCGTCACCCGCAATTACAAGGACCTTCCTCATGAGAACACCTGTATGCCTGGACGATGCCACCACACACGGCGGTGTTGTCAAAACCGCATCATCGACATTCGACCTCGACGGCCGCAAGGTAGCGCTGCTTCATGACGTCGTCTCGTGCCCGGAGCACGGCGACAACCCGATCGTCGAGTGCGCCGAGGGTTACAGCGAAGGCGGCCGCAAATGGGCGGTGCATATGTGCCGAACGCGGTGCGGCAGCCAGGTGATCGCCAGCAGCACAGGGATGAAAATCGCATGAAGCGCACGTGGACGGTCCCGAACGTCGGGGAATATCAGTACGGCAAGCCACCGTCGATCTGGTGGTGCGTACTTGCGATCGTCGTCATCCAGATCGCGGGCATGCTCATTGCGGTACTCACGTGGGAGCAGGGCAAGCCGGTGATATCCGAACTCTTCTTCGTGCGCGCGTTGCTGTTTCCGTTGCTGGTGTCGGGTGCCGTGTGCGGCGTGATCTATTGCAGCTACGAGGAGTGGATCGAGCGGGTCGACTGGTGGAATTTCCTGTGCCGCAGCGAGCGGGCGACGTGGCGGCGATGGGCGCAAGCTCACGTGGTGATCGTCGATAGCGTTGCGTTGACGCCGGAGCCCGAGTTGGCTGAACGTCTGCTGGGCCTGGAGGGCAGTGCGCCGATGAATCCCGGCAAGATCCTGGCGTTGCCGGCATCGAACGGTTCGGCAGGCGTATCGCGGCTCGAACGGGTGCTGGAGCAACTGCTGACGCCGTTCGCGGCCAGCCTTACACGTCATGCGCGGAGCCGTGTCGTCGATGTGATCCTGCAATCGGCCGGCAAGGAGGATCTGACCGAACTCCGGGCCGTCTGGAAGAGGCTGAACCTGCCCGACCTTGTGCAGTTCGGATGGGTGCCGTTCGGTGCGAAGCAGACGAACATCCAGACGTGGTTCGACGAAGGCTGCAAATCCGATTTCCGGCTGTTGCTGGCCTGTCAAATGCATGTGGAGGGCGCGGAGCCGGCATGGTCGGAGGCCGCCGTGGCGATGTTGCTCACCTCGCCGCGCGTGATCGAGGACTTCAACGGAAAACTCCGGCCTCAGGCGCGTTTATTCCGCCCGATTGCGATGCCATCCGATTCCGTGGTGGACGCGCTGGAAACGCTGTTGGAATCGGAGCAAACGCCGCGCGTGCGCATCAGGCACGCGTGGCTGAGTGATCTGCCGCCCCCGGGTCGGCATGCGACGCTCGGCGCCATCAAGGATGCAGGACTGGAACTGCCGGTGCACGATGTCGACCGCGCGATCGGCAAACCGGGGCCGGTGAATGAGCTATTGCTTCAGGCGCTCGCGGCGCAGATGGTGGCGCATGGCCAGGGCGCACAACTGGTTGCTTCGCCGAACGCTCAACAGGTGCGGCTGAATTTGGTCGGAGTGCAGAGCGCACCGGTGCCTCGCGTCGAGGCGGGCTATATGCGTCGGCTTAGCTTGTCGGTAAGCGTGGGCGGGAGTTGTTGCCTGATCCTGATCATGGTCGCGCTTAATGCTCTCAATGCATCCAGAGGATGGTTCTGGGCCTGCCTGGCCGGATTCGTATTGCTGTTCCTGATCCAGCTTGGCGGTTCGTTTCTGAAGCGTCGTTTGCTGGAAGACGATTTTTACCGACAACTGCGGCGCATGGGCGCTTGGATTTGATGCCGGGTCATGTGTGGCACGGCATCAGCGCGCGATGATCGAATAAAAATTAGAGCAAACGCTCGAATCCGGATGGGCGAAGCCGGCGTGATCCGACGGTCCGCGAGACCTTCGGCCAGCCCGCTTCCGACGCGAAGCGCGTCGCATGCGTCAGCTGCGCGCCTCGGCATCCACGAAATTCCTTCTTGACTCTTGCCGTTCAGCAGATATCCTTCAACCCATAACCAACGGGTTATGAATCAGGACATGCAGAACGCTCACGACATGCTTTTCCGTACGCTTGCCGATCCGACGCGCCGCGCGCTGTTCGAGCGGCTGTGCGAGGAGGGCGAGCTGACGGTTGCCGCACTGACGGCCCACGCGGGCGTCTCGCAGCCGGCCGTGTCGAAGCATCTCGGCGTACTGAAGCAGGCCGGGCTCGTGAATGACCGTCACGAAGGCCGGCAGACGCACTACAGCGCACAGCCGCAAGCGCTGGCCCCGCTGATCGACTGGACCAGCCAGATGGCAGGCTTCTGGCAGAGCCGGTTCGATGCCCTCGAAGATCTGCTCAAGAGGATGGATCAATGAACCAAGCCACTACCGAAACGCGCTCCGTCGTCGTCGAACGGGAGCTGTCCCATCCGCCGGAGAAGATCTGGCGCGCGCTCACGCAACCGCACCTGATCGAGGCGTGGCTGATGAAGAGCGACTTCGAGCCCGTCGCGGGCCGCGCCTTCAGCTTTCGCGCGGACTGGGGCTCGGTCGCCTGCACGGTCCTGACGATCGAGCCGCAGCGCGCGCTGTCCTACACGTGGGCCGCTTACGGCCTCGAAAGCGTCGTCACGTGGACGCTCACGCCGACGCCGGCCGGCACGCACCTGCGCATGGAACAGGTCGGCTTCCGCGCGGATCAGGAGCAGGCGTACCGCGGCGCGCAGCACGGCTGGGTGCGGTTCTTCGAGTCGCTGGAACAGGTGCTGGCGCGCCCCGACGAAGGCACGGAGGCCCGCGCATGAGTACAACGAACCTTCAACCGTCGGAGCGCATCGACGCGCTGATCGCCGGCATCGCCGATTGGCGCGGCCCGCTCTTCGCCGACCTCCGCCAGACGATTCTCGCGGCCGACGACGGCATCGTCGAGGAATGGAAATGGATGGGCAGCCCCGTGTGGTCGTGCGACGGGATGATCGCGGTCGCGAATGCGCACAAGGGCAAGGTGAAGCTGACGTTCATGCACGGCGCGCATCTGCCCGATCCTGGCGGGCTGTTCAATGATGGCCTCGAAGGCAATGCGCGGCGGGCGATCGATTTCTTCGAAGGCGACCGGATCGACAAGCGGGCGCTGAAGACCCTCGTGCGTGCGGCGATCGAATACAACCGCACGCATCTGAAGAAGAACGCGCGAGGAGCGGGCGCGAAGGCGCGCGGCGACAAGGCGGCGTGACGCGCCGGACGACCGGCAACATCGCGTAACGCGCGATGAACCAAAAAAAAGCCCGACACGAGGTCGGGCATCCAAATCGGCCGCAACCGCCGCGAGCGGCTGCGGCACCTGCAAAAGCAGGGCGCTTACGCTGCGAGCAGCGAGCGCAGCACGAACGGCAGGATACCGCCGTGCTTGTAGTAGTCGACTTCGATCGGCGTATCGATGCGCAGCAGCACCTGCACGCGCTGCGTTTCGCCGTTCTTGCGGTTGATCACGAGCGTGACGTCCTGCTGCGGCTTGAAGTCGTCGCCGAGGCCTTCGATGTCGTACGTCTCGTCGCCGGTGATGCCGAGCGACTGGACGCTGTCCGAGCCCTTGAACTGCAGCGGCAGCACGCCCATGCCGACCAGGTTCGAGCGGTGGATCCGCTCGAAGCTGCGTGCGATCACGGCCTTCACGCCGAGCAGTTGCGTGCCCTTCGCGGCCCAGTCGCGCGACGAGCCCGTGCCGTACTCTTCGCCCGCGAACACGACGGTCGGCGTGTCGGCAGCGATGTATTGCATCGCTGCATCATAGATCGACTGCTGTTCGCCGCTCGGCTGGTGGATCGTCAGGCCGCCTTCGATGCGCGTGCCGTCCGCCTTCACCGGGATCATCAGGTTCTTGATCCGGACGTTCGCGAACGTGCCGCGCATCATCACGTCGTGATTGCCGCGGCGCGAGCCGTAGCTGTTGAAGTCGGCCTTCTGCACGCCGTTTTCCTTCAGCCACTTGCCTGCCGGCGAGTCTTCCTTGATCGAGCCTGCCGGGCTGATGTGGTCGGTCGTGACCGAGTCGCCGAAGATGCCCAGTGCGCGCGCGCCCTTGACCGACGGGATCGAAGCGGCCGGTTCCATCGAGAAGTCGTTGCCGAAGAACGGCGGCTCGGCGATGTACGTCGACTTCGGCCAGTCGTAGACCTGGCCCGATTCGCCCTCGATCTTGCTCCAGAGGTCGCCCTTCTTGGTCAGCTTCGAGTAGTTGTCCTCGAACTTCTTCGGATCGAGCGCGAACTTGAGCAGCGCGTTGATTTCATCGCTCGTCGGCCAGATGTCGCCGAGGTAGATGTCGCGGCCGCCCTTGCCCTTGCCGACCGGCTCGGTCATCAGGTCGCGCGTGATGTTGCCGGCGATCGCGTACGCGACGACGAGCGGCGGCGACGCGAGGAAGTTCGCGCGGATGTTCGGGTGGATACGCGCTTCGAAGTTACGGTTGCCCGACAGCACGGCTGCCGCGACGATGTCGTTCTTCGTGATCGCTTCGTTCAGTTCCGGCGTCAGGTCGCCCGCGTTGCCGATACAGGTCGTGCAGCCGTAGGCGGCGACTTCGAAGCCGAGCTTCGCGAGGTAGGGCAGCAGGCCCGTCTTCGTCAGGTACTCGGTGACGATGCGCGATCCCGGCGCGAGCGACGTCTTGATGTGCGGCGCGACGGTCAGGCCGGCTTCGACGGCCTTCTTCGCGAGCAGGCCGGCGGCCAGCAGCACGCTCGGGTTCGACGTGTTCGTGCACGACGTGATCGCGGCGATCAGCACGTCGCCGTTCTTCACGTCGACGCCGTTGCTCGTCGTGTACTGCGTGTTCAGGTCATCCGCCTTCTTCGCGAAGCCGTTCTCCGCGACCGGCTTCGAGAACAGGTCGGTGAACGTCGACTTGACGTTGCCGATCTCGATGCGGTCCTGCGGGCGCTTCGGGCCGGCCAGCGACGGTGCGACCGTCGCGAGGTCGAGCGTGACCGTCTTCGTGTAGTCGATGTCGCCGGCCTTCGGGATGCCGAACAGCTTCTGCGCCTTGAAGTAGTTTTCGAACGCGGCGATTTCCGCCTTCGTGCGGCCCGTGCCTTCGAAGTAGTCGATCGTCTTTTCATCGACCGGGAAGAAGCCCATCGTCGCGCCGTATTCCGGCGCCATGTTGCCGATCGTTGCGCGGTCCGGCAGCGACAGCGACTTCGTGCCTTCGCCGAAGAATTCGACGAACTTGCCGACGACCTTCTCCTTGCGCAGCATTTCGGTGATCGTCAGCACGAGGTCGGTGGCCGTCACGCCTTCGCGCAGCTTGCCCTTCAGCTCGACGCCGACGACGTCCGGCGTCAGGAAGTACACCGGCTGGCCGAGCATGCCGGCTTCGGCTTCGATGCCGCCCACGCCCCAGCCGACCACGCCGATGCCGTTGATCATCGTCGTGTGGCTGTCCGTGCCGACGAGGGTATCCGGGTAGTACACGGTGTCGCCGCCGTCCGCCTTCTTGTGGACGCCGCGCGCGAGATATTCGAGGTTCACCTGGTGGACGATGCCGACGCCCGGCGGCACGACCTTGAACGTGTCGAAGGCCTGCATGCCCCACTTCATGAACTGGTAGCGCTCGTTGTTGCGCTGGAATTCCAGTTTCATGTTCAGGTCGAGCGCGTCCTTCTGGCGGAAGTAGTCGATCTGGACCGAGTGGTCGACGACGAGATCGACCGGGACCAGCGGCTCGATCTTCTTCGGGTTCTTGCCGGTGCGCTCGGCGACGCCGCGCATGGCCGCGATGTCGGCGAGCAGCGGCACGCCCGTGAAGTCCTGCAGCACGACGCGCGACACCACGAACGGAATCTCGTCGACGCGCTTCGCGGTCGGCTTCCAGTTCGCGAGCTGCTCGATGTGCTCTTCGGTGATTTTCTTGCCGTCGTAGTTACGCAGCACGGACTCGAGCACGATACGGATCGACACCGGCAGGCGCTCGATCTTCGTCTTCAGCTCCTTGCCGAGTTGCGGCAGCGAGTAGAACTTGCCTTTGCCGGAACCGCTGTCGAATTCCTTGAGGGTCTTGTGGAGATTGTGGGCCATGGTGATTTTCCTGGGTTTAAGGCTAGGAAACAACGTGTCCTGTAGATGACGGCTATATCACATACAAGTCGACGTACTCATCGACCGGCATCGCTTCGAGCTTTGCCTGGTCCAGCGACACGTCGAGAATCGCTTGTTGCTGCTTTGCCGGGAAGCGGCGGGCGAGGTTGGTCCGGAACTTCTCGACCAGCAGCGGGATGCCGTCCGCGCGGCGTCGCTTGTGGCCGAGCGGGTATTCGACCGCCACCTCGGCAAGCTTCGATCCGTCCTTGAATTCGATCGTCAGCGCATTCGCGATCGATCGCTTGTCCGGATCGTGGTAATCCTTCGTGAACTGCGGATCCTCGACGCACACGGTTTTCGCGCGCAGCGCGTCGATGCGCGGGTCCGCCGCGGCCGCATCCTCGTAGTCGGTCGCGGTCAGCCGGCCGAACAGCAACGGCACGGCGACCATGTACTGGATGCAGTGGTCGCGGTCGGCCGGATTGGCGAGCGGGCCCTGCTTGTCGATGATGCGGATCGCGGCCGCATGCGTGCGGATCGTGATGCGGCCGATGTCGTCGATCGTGCGGCCCGCCGCGGCGAGCTGCGCGTGCAGCTGCAGCGCGGCCTCGGCGGCCGTCTGCGCATGGAATTCGGCGGGGAACGCGATCTTGAACAGCACGTTTTCCATCACGTACGTGCCGTACGGGCGCTGGAAGCGAAACGGCTGTCCGTCGAACAGCACGTCGTAGAAGCCCCAGGTCTTTGCGGTGAGCGCCGACGGGTAGCCCATTTCGCCGGTTTTCGCGATCAGCGCGAGGCGCACCGCGCGGGACGTGGCATCGCCGGCCGCCCACGACTTGCGCGAACCCGTGTTCGGTGCGTGGCGGTAGGTGCGCAGCGCGTGGCCGTCGACGAACGCGTTGGATACCGCGTTGATCAGCTCGTCGCGCGTGAGCCCGAGCAGCCGGCCGACGACGGCCGTCGACGCGACCTTCACGAGCAGCACGTGGTCGAGCCCGACCGCATTGAACGAATTCTCGAGTGCCAGGCAGCCCTGGATCTCGTGGGCCTGGATCATCGCGACCAGCACGTCGCGCATGAGCAGAGGCTTTCGGCCGGCCGCGACGGCCGTGCGGGAGAGCCAGTCGGCCGTCGCCAGGATCCCGCCGAGATTGTCGGACGGATGACCCCATTCGGCGGCGAGCCAGGTGTCGTTGAAGTCCAGCCAGCGGATCATCGCGCCGATGTCGAACGCGGCCTGGACGGGATCGAGCTGGAAGGACGTGCCGGGCACCTTCGCGCCGTTCGGCACGATCGTGCCGGGCACGACGGGGCCGAGCAGCTTGGTGCAGGCAGGGTAGGACAGCGCCTCGAGTCCGCATCCGAGCGTGTCGATCAGGCAATGACGCGCCGTCTCCAGCGCGAGCGCGCTGTCGATGCCGGTGTCCAGCACGTAGTCGACGATATCGACGAGTACCGTATCCGGAGCAGGGCGGACGTTGGAGACCGGGGCGGACATCGAGGGGCCGGGGAGGAACGCGCTTAGTTCGTTGCCGGCTTCAGCTCGTTCGACTGCGTCGGTGCCGGCGTGCCTTGCGCCATTTCCGGCGTCACGCACTCGTCCGCGAGGCGCTCGCCGCCGTTCGCGTCGGAGAACAGCATCGCCTTGGACGGGATCACGACCAGCTTGAAACCTGCTGCCGGATCGTAGAACGTGTCGGCGCCCGTCGTCGTGGCTTGACGCGGCAGCTTGTAGTTCTTCTTCGCCCAGTGAACCGTGACGACCTGGTCGCGCTTCATGTCGCCGGCGAGGTCGAACGACAGGCCATCCTTACAGGCCCACTTGACCGCGCCGTCCGGTACCGGATCGACCTTGGCAGCGGCGCGCGCCTGCGCCTTCTTGCTGCGCGGGATGATGCGCTTGGCCGGCGCCGGGCGCTTGGCCGCGGCCTTCTTCGCGGTCGTGGTGGCCGTACCCTGGGCAAACGCGCTCGGAGCCGAGACCAGCATCGTGGCGGACAAGGCGCCGATGACGGTAGCGATCAGGAGTTTCTTCATGGAGTCAGAACCTTTCGATAATCAGTTGACAAGGGCCGGCAATCGAAGCTGCCGGCCGGTTTGAAACTGCACGCGCCCCGAAAGCGCGCAGCGGCCGCTATTTTCACCTATTTGGCCGCGCATATTTCAGGTTTTCGGGCTCCGTTACGTTTTTTGTCGTTTCGCAAACCTCTGTCCGGTTCGCGCCTCGGCGAATGCATGAAATTCGTGTATCGGCCGGCGGCGCGCGCTCACTGCGCGTCGCCCGCGGCGGCCGGGCCGAACAGCGGCGCGGCCTCGGCCGGTACGGGCTGGCCGGTGGCCCGCGCGCGGCGCAGCACCGACCAGTAATAGCGATAGCTCGCGCGATCGTGCAGCGTATCACCGTGGCGCGTCGGGCCCCAGTCGGCGGCCTGCGCGGCGAGCAGGATCTCGGCGGCCAGCACGACCTCGTCGGTGCGCGGCGCGAATGCGTCGACGATCGGGCGGATCTGCGCGGGGTGGATGCTCCACATCCGCGTGAACGCGAATTCGTCGCGCGCGCGGCGCGCATCGGCGGCGACGACGCTCATGTCGCGCACCTCGGTCGTCACGTTGTGCGACGGCGTCTTGCCGTGCGCGTGGCAGGCCGCGGCGATTTCCAGCTTCGCGCGGCGCACGAGCGGGTGTTCGAACTGGCCGGGCGAGCGCATCGCGGCATCGGGAATCGCGCCGTGGTGCGCGGAGACGAAATCCATCAGCCCGAAGCTCAGCGTGCCGACCATCGGCAGCGCGGCGAGGGCGGCCGCCTGCGCGAGCGCGCCGTGCGTCTCGACCAGCACGTCGACCGGGATCGGCTGCGCGATGCCGAGCTCGCGGCGCGCGCCTTCGATGAACGCGGCCATTTCGGCCGCGTCGGCGGCGTTCGCGATCTTCGGCAGCGTGATGTAGGCGGGCGCACGGGCGGCGCGCAGCACGATGCGGACATCGTCGCGCCAGTGCGGGTGGGAAAAGTCGTGGATCCGTACGCCGACGCGCCCGAAGCGGTTCTCGGCGCTGCCGAGCAGCTCGGCGACGAGTTCCGCGTGTGCGGCTTCCTGGCCGACGGCCGCGCCGTCCTCGCAGTCGAGCGTGATGTCGAATACGGGGCCCGTTTCGGCCTGCAGCGCGAGCGACTTGCGCATCAGCTTCTCGCTGCCCGCGTAGTGATCGCAGCATGGCAGGATCGCGGGCGGGGACGCCCCGTCGTACAGCACTTGTGCAGGAGTGAGCGCGGCCATCTCTTCTACGTCAGGGAAGCGGGTCAACGTGGAGAAAATCGGATTCGGGCGCGTTCTGGGCCGATGCGCGGGGCGCAAGAGGCGGCAAAACGTGCCCGGATCGGATCGGGCGGCAGGGCCGGCGGCTTGCCGGCCCTGCGGTGACGAGCGCCCGGAGGCTGCCCGTCACGGTACTGAAATTAGTTCTTCAGCAGGTGGGCGACGCCATCGCGCTCTTCGAGCAGCTCGGCCAGCGTGCCGTCCATCTTCTCGCGCGAGAACGCGTCGATTTCCAGGCCTTCGACGCGCTTGTACTCGCCGTTTTCGCAAACGACCGGCACGCCGTAGATGATGTCTTCGGGGATGCCGTACGAGCCGTCCGACGGGATGCCCATCGTGACCCACTTGCCGTTCGTGCCGAGCACCCAGTCACGGACGTGGTCGATCGCCGCGTTGGCTGCCGATGCGGCCGACGACAGGCCGCGCGCTTCGATGATCGCCGCGCCGCGCTTGCCGACGGTCGGGATGAACGTGTCGCGGTTCCACACGTCGTCGTTGATCAGCTTCAGCATCGATTCGCCTTCGGCGGTCGCGAAGCGGAAGTCCGGGTACATCGTCGGCGAGTGGTTGCCCCACACAGCGAGCTTCTCGATCGATGCGACCGGCTTGCCCGACTTGGCGGCGAGCTGCGACAGCGCGCGGTTGTGGTCGAGGCGCAGCATGGCCGTGAAGTTCTTCTTCGGCAGGTCCGGTGCCGACTTCATCGCGATGTACGCGTTCGTGTTCGCCGGGTTGCCGACGACCAGCACCTTCACGTCGCGGCTCGCGACTTCGTTCAGCGCGGCGCCCTGAACCGTGAAGATCTCGGCGTTCGCCGACAGCAGGTCCTTGCGCTCCATGCCCTTCGAGCGCGGACGCGCACCGACCAGCAGCGCGACGTCGGCGTCCTTGAATGCAACCTTCGGATCGTCGGTGATCACGACGCCCGCGAGCAGCGGGAACGCGCAATCGTCGAGTTCCATCACGACGCCTTTGACGGCGGCTTGGGCTTGCGGGAGGTCGAGCAGTTGCAGGATGACCGGCTGGTCCTTGCCGAGCAGGTCGCCGTTCGCGATGCGGAACAGCAGGGAGTAAGCGATTTGACCTGCGGCGCCGGTGACGGCAACGCGCTTTGCGGGCTTAGCCATTGAAAATCTCCAGGACGGGTGAAGCGTTGGACGCTAGCGAAAACGCCATTCTATGCGCGTTGTGCGTAACGTTGCATTGAAGCAGGGCGGAGGACTCGCGATGGCAGACGCGGTGAACCTGGAGACGGCCGTGGCACGTAGCCTGGGACGCGCTTTTGCACCCGCGAACCCTTGCTCGACCGGGAGTGTAGGAGCCGTCACGCGCAAAGTCAAACGGTATCATATGTCTTATATAAGACAGATGTTTTGCCGAAATTGAGTGGACGAAAAAGTGCGGTTTGTGATGAAATGCGCGCCATGACATCGAACCAGGCGAATACCGCGAATCAGACCGGCGCAGGCGGCCCAGGGCAGCCGGGCGCGGGCGATTCCGCGCCTTCGCCCGCGGCATCCGCGTCGCCGACGTTCAGCCCTTTATACCAGCAGATCAAGTCATTGATCACGCAAAGTCTCGAAACCGGCGAATGGAAGCCGGGCGAGATCATTCCGAGCGAAGTGGAGCTCGCCGCCCGTTACAAGGTCAGCCAGGGCACCGTTCGCAAGGCGATCGACGAACTGGCCGCCGAAAATCTCGTGGTCCGGCGGCAGGGCAAGGGTACTTTTGTTGCAACGCACAACGAGGATCGCGCGCAATTCCGCTTCCTGCGTCTGCTTGCCGACGACGGTGCCGAGCACCCGCACGTGAGCCGCCTGCTCGAATGCCGGCGCCTGCGTGCGCCGGCCGAGATCGCGCGGCAGCTCGACCTGAAGCCGGCCGATCCCGTCGTGCAGGTGCGTCGCCTGCTGGAGTTCGACAGCGAGGTGACGGTGCTCGACGAGATCTGGCTGCCGGGCGCGATGTTTCGCGGGCTCACGTTCGAGCGGCTGAGCGAGTACAAGGGGCCGCTCTACGCGATGTTCGAGACGGAGTTCGGCACGCGGATGATCCGCGCGACGGAGAAGATCCGCGCGGTCGCGGCGGATCCGGCGGTGGCCGACCTGCTGCATGTGCCCGCGGGTTTTCCGTTGCTGTCGGTCGAGCGCGTGTCCTATACGTACGGGGATCGGCCGGTGGAAGTGCGGCGCGGCTGGTATGTCACAACCGGGTACTACTATCAGAATGACTTGAGCTGACGACGGTTCGGCTCAAGCCGAGTGCATTCGCGATTCCCACGCTCGCGAAGCACGTTTCGGGCCGCCTTTGTTCTCGTTCGCGCAACTATCCAGAGCAGACTTTCGCTGCAGCGCGATATAAAAAGGCGCTAAAATCGCGGATTAGTGTGACAACATAGTAGGGGTCTAGCATGACTGACGCAGTAAGAAAACCGAGGCCGGAATACCGGAACATCGGATTCGGCGATATCACGATGAAATATCGCATGCCGCTGGCAGCGACTTTGTCGATCCTCCATCGAGTCAGCGGTGCGCTGCTGTTCTTGTTCCTGCCGTTCCTGCTGTTCCTCTTCGACCAGAGCCTGACGTCCGAGCTCAGCTTCGAAGTCTTCAAGGCCTTCCTCTCCAACATCGTCGTCAAGCTGATCGTCCTCGCGTTGTCTTGGGCCTTCTTCCACCATTTCTGCGCCGGCATTCGCCACCTGCTGATGGACGTCAACCACGACGCCGTCACGAAGGAAAGCGGCAAGCGGACGGCAGTCGTCGTCTTTGTCGTCTCGATCGCGCTGACGATCGCCATGGCACTCAAACTGTTCGGAGCATTCTAAGAAAATGGCAGCCAATAACCGAATCGGCTCGAAGCGCCTCGTCGTCGGCGCGCACTACGGCCTGCGCGACTGGCTCGCGCAGCGTATCACCGCCACGATCATGGCGGTCTACACGGTCATCCTGCTCGTCCTGTTCTTCGGCGCGCACGATTTCTCGTACGAAGGCTGGGCGTCGATCTTCTCCGCGCAATGGATGAAGCTCGCGACCTTCGTGATGCTGCTTTCCCTCTTCTACCACGCATGGGTCGGCGTGCGCGACATCTGGATGGATTACGTGAAGCCCGTCGGTGTGCGCCTGCTGCTGCAATCGCTGACCATCGTCTGGCTGCTCGCATGTGCGGGCTACGCCGCGCAGATTCTCTGGAGAGTGTAAAGAATGGCTGCAATCAAAACTTCCCTCCCGCGTCGCAAGTTCGACGTAGTGATCGTCGGCGCGGGCGGCTCCGGCTTGCGCGCGGCGCTGCAACTGTCGCGCGCGGGCCTGTCGGTCGGCGTGCTGTCGAAGGTGTTCCCGACGCGTTCGCACACGGTGGCCGCGCAGGGCGGCATCGGCGCATCGCTCGGCAACATGAGCGAAGACAACTGGCACTTCCACTTCTACGACACGATCAAGGGCTCCGACTGGCTCGGCGACCAGGACGCGATCGAATTCATGTGCCGTGAAGCGCCGAACGTCGTGTACGAACTCGAGCACTTCGGCATGCCGTTCGACCGCAACGCGGACGGCACGATCTATCAGCGCCCGTTCGGCGGCCACACCGCGAACTACGGCGAGAAGCCGGTCCAGCGCGCATGCGCGGCCGCCGACCGTACCGGTCACGCGCTGCTGCACACGCTGTACCAGCAGAACGTCGAGGCGAAGACGCAGTTCTTCGTCGAATGGATGGCGCTCGACCTGATCCGCGACGCGGACGGCGACGTGCTCGGCGTGACGGCCCTCGAGATGGAAACGGGCGACGTCTACATCATGGAAGGCAAGACGACGCTGTTCGCGACGGGCGGCGCAGGCCGGATCTTCGCGGCATCGACCAACGCGTTCATCAACACCGGCGACGGCCTCGGCATGGCCGCGCGTTCGGGCATCGCGCTGCAGGACATGGAGTTCTGGCAGTTCCACCCGACCGGCGTGGCCGGCGCGGGCGTGCTGATCACCGAAGGCGTGCGCGGCGAAGGCGGCATCCTGCGCAACGCGAACGGCGAGCGCTTCATGGAGCGCTATGCACCGACGCTGAAGGATCTGGCGCCGCGTGACTTCGTGTCGCGCTCGATGGACCAGGAAATCAAGGAAGGCCGCGGCGTGGGTCCGAACAAGGATCACGTGCTGCTCGACCTGTCGCACATCGGCGCCGAGACGATCATGAAGCGTCTGCCGTCGATCCGCGAAATCGCGCTGAAGTTCGCGAACGTCGATGCGATCAAGGAACCGATCCCGGTCGTCCCGACGATCCACTATCAGATGGGCGGCATCCCGACCAACATCCACGGTCAGGTCGTCGGCACGTCGCGCGATCACAAGGAACCGGTCAACGGCTTCTACGCAGTGGGCGAGTGCTCGTGCGTGTCCGTGCACGGCGCGAACCGCCTCGGCACGAACTCGCTGCTGGACCTCGTGGTGTTCGGCCGTGCGGCCGGCAACCACATCGTCGAGCACGTGAAGAACCAGAAGGAACACAAGCCGCTGCCGGCCGATGCAGGCGAATTCTCGCTGGCGCGCCTGAACAAGCTCGACAAGTCGACGTCGGGCGAATACACGCAGGACGTCGCGAACGACATTCGCGCGACGATGCAGAAGCATGCAGGCGTGTTCCGCACGTCGGCGCTGCTGAAGGAAGGCGTCGACCAGATGGCCGGCCTGGCGGCGCGCGTGGAAAGCATCCACCTGAAGGACAAGTCGAAGGTGTTCAACACCGCGCGCGTCGAAGCGCTCGAGTTGGAGAACCTGATCGAAGTCGCCCGCGCGACGATGGTGTCGGCGGAAGCGCGCAAGGAAAGCCGTGGCGCGCATGCCCACAGCGACTACGAACACCGCGACGACGAGAACTGGCTGCGCCACACGCTGTGGTACAGCGAAGGCGATCGCCTCGACTACAAGCCGGTTCAAATGAAGCCGCTGACGGTCGAATCCGTGCCGCCGAAGCCGCGCACGTTCTAAGCCGAGTCAAAGGAATCCGAAATGGCAAAACGCATTTTTGAAGTCTACCGCTACGATCCGGACAAGGACGCAGCGCCGCGCATGCAGACGTACGAACTCGAGATCCAGCACGAGCGCATGCTGCTCGACGCACTGGTCAAGCTGAAGGCAGTGGACGAGACGCTGTCGTTCCGCCGTTCGTGCCGCGAAGGCGTGTGCGGTTCGGACGCGATGAACATCAACGGCAAGAACGGTCTCGCGTGCCTGACGAACCTGAACGACCTGCCGCAGAAGATCGTGCTGCGTCCGCTGCCGGGCCTGCCCGTCGTGCGCGACCTGATCGTCGACATGACGCACTTCTTCAACCAGTATCACTCGATCAAGCCGTACCTGATCAACGACGCGCCGCCGCCGGAGAAGGAACGCCTCCAGTCGCCGGAAGAGCGCGACGAGCTCGACGGCGTGTACGAGTGCATTCTGTGCGCGAGCTGCTCGACGTCGTGCCCGAGCTTCTGGTGGAACCCGGACAAGTTCGTCGGCCCGGCCGGCCTGCTGCAGGCTTACCGCTTCATCGCGGACAGCCGCGACACGGCCACCGGCGAGCGTCTCGACAACCTGGAAGACCCGTACCGTCTGTTCCGTTGCCACACGATCATGAACTGCGTCGACGTTTGCCCGAAGGGCCTGAACCCGACGAAGGCGATCGGCAAGATCAAGGAACTGATGGTTCGCCGCGCGGTTTAAGGCCGGAGCAATGAGCGACGATTCGCATCAATCCGACCCGCACCGTCGCGCGCGCCTTCGCTGGCGCGCGCGGCGGGGTCTGCTGGAAAACGACATCATCTTCGAGCGTTTCTTCGGCAGATACGAGCATGACCTCACCGATGCAGACGTAGGCGCGTTGTCGCGCCTGCTCGATCTGAGCGACAACGACCTGATGGACTTGCTCCTCGCGCGCAAGGAACCAGAGGGCGACCTAGACAGCCCGGATATTCACCGGCTGTTGGAGATGCTGCGCAACGTGTAACGCGTTACGCCCGTTATCGAATCCCGTTTCTTTATTTCGATTGAGGATGTGCCATGACTCCGTCTGATGTTAAAGCCACGCTATCGTTCAGCGACAACTCGCCGAGCGTCGAACTGCCGATCTACAAGGGCACGATGGGCCCGGACGTAATCGACATCCGCAAGCTGTACGGCCAGACCGGCAAGTTCACGTACGACCCGGGCTTCATGTCGACGGCAGCTTGTAATTCGGCGATCACGTACATCGACGGCGACAAGGGCGAACTGCTGTACCGCGGTTACCCGATCGACAACCTCGCGCAAAACGCGGACTTCCTCGAAAGCTGCTACCTGCTGCTGAAGGGCGAACTGCCGAACGCAGCGCAGAAGAAGGAATTCGTCGACACCGTCACGAAGCACACGATGGTGCACGAGCAGATGCACTTCTTCTTCCGTGGCTTCCGCCGCGACGCGCACCCGATGGCGATCCTGGTCGCCGCGGTCGGCGCGCTGTCCGCGTTCTACCACGACTCGCTCGACATCAACGACCCGCGTCATCGTGAAGTATCGGCGATCCGCATGATCGCGAAGCTGCCGACGCTCGTCGCGATGGCGTACAAGTACAGCATCGGCCAGCCGTTCGTGTATCCGAAGAACTCGCTGTCGTACAGCGCGAACTTCATGCACATGATGTTCTCGAACCCGTGCGAAGAGTACAAGGTCAACGACGTGCTCGTCCGCGCACTCGACCGCATCCTGATCCTGCACGCCGACCACGAGCAGAACGCATCGACGTCGACGGTCCGCCTGGCCGGTTCGTCGGGCGCGAACCCGTTCGCGTGTATCGCGGCCGGTATCGCCTGTCTGTGGGGCCCGGCGCACGGCGGCGCGAACGAAGCCGCGCTGAACATGCTCGAGCAGATCGGTTCGCCGGACAACATCCCCGAATTCATCAAGCAGGTGAAGGACAAGAATTCGGGCGTGAAGCTGATGGGCTTCGGCCACCGCGTGTACAAGAACTACGACCCGCGCGCGAAGCTGATGCGCGAGACGTGCTACGAAGTGCTGAACGAACTGGGCCTGCACGACGACCCGCTGTTCAAGCTCGCGATGCAGCTCGAGAAGATCGCGCTGGAAGACGAATACTTCGTGTCGCGCAAGCTGTACCCGAACGTCGACTTCTACTCGGGCATCGTCCAGCGCGCGCTGGGCATCCCGACGTCGATGTTCACGTGTATCTTCGCGATGGCACGTACGGTCGGCTGGATCGCGCAGTGGAACGAAATGATTGCGGATCCGGAGCAGAAGATCGGCCGTCCGCGCCAGCTGTTCATCGGCGATACGCCGCGCGAAGCGAAGCCGATCAACGCACGTTAAGTCGTGTGCGGCGCGACGGCCGGCAGGCCGCTCGCGTCGGGCAATCGCAACGCCACGACACCCCGACGGGTCAGCCCGTCGGGGTGTTTTCATTTGCGCGCCGGATCGGCGCGGCGCTCCAGCGACGGCGGCCGCGTATCGAGCGCAGGCGCGTCTTCGTCGGGCGCGTGGCCGTGCTGCAGGAAGAACTGCCGGTACGCGCCAGGCGTCATCCCGCGCGCGGCGAGGAACTGGCGGTTGAAGTTCGCGGCATTCGGAATGCCGCAGCGCGCGGCGACCGTCGCGATCGGCCAGTCGGTGCCGACGAGATGGCGGCATGCGTGCGCGAGCCGCAGCCGCTGCACGTAGCGACCGACGCTTTCGCCGAGATGCCGGACGAACAGGCGCTGCAGCGTGCGCTCGGACATGTGCGCGGCAGCCGCGAGTGCGTCGATACGCAGCGGTTCGTGGAAGTGCCGGTCGATCGCGTCGAGCACGCGATCGAGGCGCTCGGCTTCGGGCGCGGCCGCATCGGCGCGCGGTGTCGTGCCGTCGGGCCCGCCGTACGCATGCGCGGTGGCGAGCGGCTCGCCGCCGGCTTCCGCGAGATCGGCGAGCGTGTCGAGCGCGGCCGCGAGTCTCACGCGCGGAGCAGGATCGAGCAGCCGCGGCAGCCGGGCGCGCATCGCGCAGGCCGTGTCGGTGTCGAAGCGCAGGCCCGGCGCCGCGCGCCGCAACAGCGAGCGCAGCGGTGCGTATTCGGGGCAGCAGTCGGCAAGCCGCCGCACCCAGTCGCCGTCGAACCAGACGACGAGCGCGACTTCGGGCGCATCGCGATCGATGCGCGCGTTCGACGACCAGGTGTGCGGCAGGTTGGGTGGCACGAGCACCAGATCGTCGTCCGTGTAGCGCGCGACGTGATCGCCGATGAAGCGCTGGCCGCGGCTGTTGAGCGTGAGCGTCAACTCGTATTCGGGATGGCGGTGCCATTCGAACGGAATGCGCGCGAGCTGGCGGTGGTACACGCGGATCGAACAGCCGGGAGCGAACGTCACGTGCTCGTACTGCGGTTTCATCGCGGCCTCCGGGTGGCGCGGGCTGCGCGCCGTGGCATGATCGTGAGCGATCGTCACCACGGAGCGATGCCATGTTTTCACATGTTTGCGTGGGCGTCGGCGATACGACGCGCGCCTACGATTTCTATGCGCCGCTGTTCGCGGAACTCGGGTTGCGCCTGAAGTTCCGCGAGCCGGACGGCTGGTCGGGCTGGATGCCGGCCGACGCCGACCGGCCGCTGTTCTTCTTCGGCCATCCGCTCGACGGCCGCGCACCCGAGCCGGGCAATGGCCACACGATCGCGTTCGACGCGCCGACGCGCGCGCACGTCGACCGCTGCCACGCGCTCGCGCTGCGGCACGGCGGCACCTGCGAAGGGCCGCCGGGCCTGCGGCCGCATTACCACCGCGATTACTACGGCGCATATTTCCGCGACCCGGACGACAACAAGCTCTGCGTGGTCTGCCATCGTCCCGAGTAATGCACGGTTGTCAGGATTGTATCGATAGTTGACCGGATAGCGGTGATGGCGGTCGTGCGCCGGCCGTACGCTGGCAGCACATCACGACACGCTTCAGCGAGGAGACACGATGCAACTGACGATTGACGATCTGCCCGCCGCGATCCGCGCGGCGAAACAGGCGCTGCGCGCCGACCTGCCCGGTTACGCGGCCACGTTCCGCGAGCTGGAAGGCGACATCGCGCGGCAGGTCGACGCGATCCGCCGCGCGCATGCGCATGGCCGCGACGTGATTCCGGTGGTGCCGTTCGCGGATATCGCGAGCGGCACTGTCGATCCGCACGCGATTGCCGCGATCCGCACGCATGGCGCGGTCGTGATTCGCGGCGTGTTCGACGCACGGCAGGCGAGCGACTGGAACGACGAGATCGGCGCGTATCTGGATGCGAACCGCTTCGCCGACCGGCTGAATGCGCGTGTGGAGGATCGCTATTTCGGCAACCTCGCGTCGGGCAAGCCGCAGATCTACGGCGTCTACTGGTCGAAGCCGCAGGTGGTCGCGCGCCAGTCGCCGGCGCTCACGCAGGCGCGCGTGTTCCTGAACCGCCTGTGGCGGCATGCGGACGGCGCGCGCACGCATTTCGATCCCGACCAGGTACCCGCCTATGCGGACCGGATTCGCCGCCGGCCGCCGGGTTCGACGTCGCTCGGGCTGTCGCCGCATGTCGACGGCGGCTCCGTCGAACGCTGGCTCGGCGCGAACTTCCGCCAGGTCTATCGCCACGTGCTGGCCGGCCGCTGGCGCGATTACGACCCGTTCGATGCCGCGTTCCGACCCGATGTCGAGGAGATCCCGTCGCCGGCCGTGTGTTCGATGTTCCGCACGTTCCAGGGCTGGACCGCGTTGACGCCGCAGGGGCCCGGCGACGGCACGCTGCAACTGATCTCGGTCGCGAATGCGATGGCCTATGTCGTGCTGCGCGCGCTGCAGGACGATGTTGCCGACGACGACCTGTGCGGCGCGCGTCCCGGCCGCGCGCTGTCGATCCGGCCCGAATGGCACGCGCTGCTGCTCGACGGGCTGGTGCCGATCCCGCACATGGAGCCGGGCGATGCGGTGTTCTGGCATGGCGACGTCGTGCATGCGGTCGAGGATGCGCACCGCGGCAGCGGCGACAGCAACGTGATGTACATCGCGGCCGCGCCCGGCTGCGCGAAGAACGACGCGTACCTGCGGCGCCAGTTGCCCGCGTTCGTGCGCGGCGAGAGCCCGCCCGATTTCCCGGCCGATCATTTCGAGGTCGAATTCGACGGGCGCGGCGGGGAGGGCGATCTCACGACGCTCGGCCGCTCGCAGATGGGGTTCGGGCCCGGCGTGTAACGGGAGCGCCGCATACGAAAGCGGCCGTTCGCGACACGGCGAACGGCCGTCTGCCGAATCCGCTGCGTGCCGCGCGCAATTCGACGTAATCGGCTGTCGGTGCAGCCGAAATCGACGCGAATTGCGCAATTTGGCTTCCGATAATGGTCCGGACACAACGCCGCTACCCCGTGCGCCGCACGGGTGTGGCGATGACCAAGGAGGAGTCGATGCAATTCACGCAAGCGATCGTTCGTCGTCCCGCGCCGTCTTGTGGCGCGGGCCTGACCACCGCCGAACTCGGCGCACCCGACTACGACAAGACGCTCACGCAGTTCCACGCGTATTGCGACGCGCTGCGCACGCTTGGCGTCGAGCTGATCGAGCTGCCGCCGCTGGACGCATTCCCCGATTCGCATTTCGTCGAAGACGTCGCCGTCGTGACGCCGGAGTTCGCGGTGATCACGCGCCCCGGCGCGCCTGCTCGGCGCGGCGAGACGGCGCATATCGAAGCGGCGCTCGCCGCGCATCGCGACCTGCTGCCGATGCAGGACGGCCGTCTCGACGGCGGCGACGTGATGCTGGTGGGCAAGCGCTTCTACATCGGCATGACCGGCCGCACCGACGCCGAAGGCATTGCCGCGTTCGAATCGCTCGTGTCGCGCTACGGTTATTCGGTCGTCGCGGTGCCGGTCGGCGCCGGCCTGCACCTGAAGTCGGTCGTCAACGCGCTCGGCGACGACACGCTGCTCGTGACCGAAGCGCTGGCCGCGCACCCGGCGTTCGCCGGCTACCACCGGATCGCGATCTCGGCCGCGGACGAATACGCGGGCAACACGCTGCGCGTGAACGGCACGCTGATCACGCCGGCCGGTTATCCGCGCGTGCACGACGCGATCGCGTCGCTCGGGCTGCCGCTGCACGTGATCGACACGAGCGAGTTCCGCAAGATGGACGGCGGCCTGACCTGCCTGTCGCTGCGGTTCTAGCCGATTGGCGCGCGGCCGCTTCGGCCGGATAATGTGGCCCCCGCGCGGACAAGGAGACGTCCCGCGCACCAGCCACGACCCGACCGGAGCGAACGCGGATGACCGACAAGAAGATGCAGCTCGACAAGATCGATCTCCGGATCCTCGACATCCTGCGCACCGACGGGCGGATTTCCTACCGGAAGCTGTCGGAGCTCGTGAACCTCACGCCGCGGCCCTGCCAGGCGCGCGTGGAGCGGCTCGAGGCGCTCGGCGTGATCGAAGGCTACCGCGCGGTGATCAACGCGCCGCGCGCGACCAAGCCGATCGTCGTGATCGCTCAGATCGTGCTGGCCGATCACGGGCGTTCGCAGGCGCCGTTCGAGGATGAAATGCGGGCCAATCCGGCCGTGCTCGATTGCTGGCTCGTCAGCGGCACATTCGATTTTCTCGTGCGGCTCGCATGCGAGGATCTCGACGAGTACCGGCGGATCGCGAACGCGTGGCTGGAAAGCCCGCGGTACCGGATCGAGAAGATCGTGACGACGGCCGAACTGCAGGCGATCAAGCGCAGCGTCGTGTGACGCGCCGGGAAGGTCCGGTTTCGATGCGAAAGACCAGGCCAATCGATTTGTATTCCGAATCAAATTGGTCGACCCGAATCCAATCAGGGTGAACACCATGGATGCTTTGCAAGCGGCAGCGCAGACGGCCGCGCCGTCCGGGACGACGCTGAAGCGCCGTCTGCAGGGCCGCCACATCGCGATGATCGCGATCGGCGGCTCGATCGGCACGGGGCTGTTCGTCGCGTCGGGCGCGTCGGTCGCGCAGGCGGGACCGGGCGGTGCGATCGCCGCGTATCTCGTGATCGGGATCATGGTCTACTTCGTCGTCACGGGGCTCGGCGAGATGGCGGCGCTGATGCCCGTGTCGGGCTCGTTCGCAATCTACGGCGAGAAGTACGTCGACGAAGGCTTCGGCGTCGCGCTCGGCTGGACCTACTGGTATAGCTGGGCCGTGACGATTGCGATCGAGCTGGTCGCCGCGCAGATCGTGATGCGCTACTGGTTTCCGGCCGTGCCGGGCGTGTGGTGGGGCACGGCCTTCCTTGTGCTGATCTTCCTGCTGAATACGCTGTCGGTACGCGGCTTCGGTGAATCGGAATACTGGTTCTCGCTGATCAAGGTCGTCACCGTGATCGCGTTCATCGTGGCGGGGCTGCTGATTGCGGCCGGCGTGCTGGGCACCGGGCATCCGGTCGGCTGGCGCAACTTCACGACGGGCGAAGCGCCGTTCGTCGGCGGCGTGCACGCGATGATGAGCGTCGCGCTGATCGCGGGTTTCTCGTTTCTCGGTACGGAACTGGTCGGGATCACGGCCGGCGAATCGGAAAACCCGCGCAAGACGATCCCGCGCGCGGTGAAGCAGATCTTCTGGCGGATCATGCTGTTCTACGTGCTCGCGATCTTCGTGATCGGCCTGCTCGTGCCGTACACGGATCCGAACCTGCTGAAGAGCGACGTGACCGACATCGGCGTGAGCCCGTTCACGCTGGTGTTCAGCCATGCGGGCTTCCCGCTCGCCGCCGGCGCGATGAATCTCGTGATCCTGACTGCCGTGCTGTCGGCCGGCAATTCCGGCACCTACGCGGCGACGCGGATGCTGTACAACCTCGCATCGGAAGGGCGTGCGCCGGCGATGTTCGCGACGCTGTCGCCGGGCGGCGTGCCGCGCAACGCGCTGTACGCGACGATGGCCGTCGGCGGGCTGTGTTTCCTCACGTCGCTGACCAACAACCAGAGCATCTATCTGTGGCTGCTGAATACGGTGGGCATCACGGGTTTCATCGCGTGGCTCGGCATCGCGGTCTGCCATTACCGGTTCCGCAAGGGCTTCCTGAAGCAGGGCTACCGGCTCGATCAGTTGCCGTATCGCGCGAAGTGGTTTCCGTTCGGGCCGCTGTTCGCGATCGCGATCTGCATCGTGATCTCGCTCGGGCAGGATTACCAGGCGTTCTTCGCGGCCCGCATCGACTGGATGGAAGTGTTGTCGATCTATGTGTGGATTCCGCTGTTCGTCGCGATCTGGTTCGCGTATCGCCGTGCACGCAAGAGCCGGCTCGTGCGCTACGAGGAGATGGACATCGGGCCGTGGCTGACGCGCTCGGTCGAGGCCGTCGACGCGGCGGCGGACCCGCGCGAGCGATCGCGCGACGCGTAGTGCACGCGCCGGATCGACACGCGGCTGCGGGAGGACGCGACGGCTGCCTGAGCCGCCGCGTTCAGGCCAGATAGGCCTTCATGAAATCGACCCACGCGCGCACCTTCTGCGGCACGTGCGGGGTCGACGGGTACAGCGCGTAGACGGCCTGCGGCGGAAACCGGTAGCCCGGCAGCGCGTCGACCAGCGCACCGCTCGCGAGGTCGTCGCGCACGAGCCATTCGGGCAGCAGCGCGACGCCGCTGCCCTGTCGCGCGAGCACGCGCAGCACCGACGCGTTGTCGACGACGACACGCGGCTTGGCGCCGGGCTGAAAGGCGTGCGGGTTGCCGTCGCGATCCGCGAGCGTCCAGGTGGCGATCCGCTCGAGCCGCGTGTGGCCGAGTTGCGGCAGGCGCGCCAGTACGTCGGGCGAATCGATGCGCGACAGGCCGGCAGCGGCGAGCAGCGACGCGGCGATCACGGGCCGCACTTCATAGGTCGCAAGGCACGCGCCACGGTACGGCAGGTCCTGAAACTGTTCGAGGCGCCCGAGCCGGATCGCGACGTCGACGCGCTCGCGCACCAGATCGACCTGCGACGCATGCGTCTCGAGCCGCACGCGCAGCGCGGGATGGCGCTGCATGAATTCGTGCAGCGCCGGCGCGACGACCATCGTCCCGTACTCGACGGTCGACGTCACGCGCAGCACGCCGTGCATCCCGCCATGCTCGCTGCGGGCATCGTCGATCGCGCTCTCGGCTTCCTCCAGCACGCGCAGGCAGCGCGCATAAAAGCGCTCGCCCGCGTCGGTCAGCTCGACGCGCCGCGTCGTGCGCGTGAGCAGCGTGACGCCGAGCTCGGTTTCCAGCTGCTTGATGTTGAAGCTGACCGCGGCCCGGGCCTGATTCAACTGGGCGGCGGCGGCCGTAAACGACCCCGATTCCACGACGGCGCGGAAGACGGCGAAACGATCGAGACTCACCATGGCATGTCGGCTGCTCTGCGGAAAACCGACATGTTGCCCTGATTGTCAAAATTTTTCGACCAGTCTTGCCGGCCGGGCGGTCTTATCGACGCGTGCGGCGAACCTTACACTGCGGCGTTTCGTTCGCCTCCCGCCGACATGACCGATCGCTCGAAAATTGCCGCTGTCTACCTGCTCGGGTTCGCGATCGATCTCGCCAACATGTTCGTCATCAACGCCGCGTATCCGACGATCCAGCGCGAGCTGCACGCATCGGTCGCCCAACTGGCGTGGATCGGCAACATGTACGTGCTCGGGCTGACCGTCGTGATCCCGCTCGGCACGTGGCTCGCGCGGCGTTTCGGCGAGCGCCGCCTGCTGATCGCGTCGCTGTTGCTGTTCGCGCTCGGCAGTGCCGGCGTCGGCCTGTCGGCATCGATCGGCGCGCTGCTGGCATGGCGGTTGATCCAGGGACTCGGCGGCGGGCTGCTGATTCCGGTCGGGCAGACGATGGCTTATCGTGCGTATCCGCCCGATGCGCGCGCGCACCTGACGTCGATCGTGATGATGGTTGCGCTGCTCGTGCCGGCGCTGTCGCCGGCGCTCGGCGGCGTGATCGTCGATCGCGCGTCGTGGCGCGCGATCTTCTTCGGCATGCTGCCGCTGGCCGCGGCCACCAGCGTGCTCGCGTTCGCGTGGCTGCCGCCCGACGACGCGAGCGAACGCCCGGCGGCGCTCGATGTGCGCGGCCTCGCGTTGAGCGCCGCGGCGCTCGTCGCGCTGCTGCTCGGCCTGACCGCAACGGGGCAACCCGGCGGCGTCGCATTCCCGTTCGCGATGCTGGCGGTCGCACTCGCTGCCGGCGCCGGCTATGCGGCGCATGCGCGTCGCGCCGCATCGCCGGTGCTCGACCTGCGCCTGCTCGCGCAGCCGCTGCTGCGGATCGGTGTCGTCGTCTATCTGTGCGTGCCGGGCATCTTCACAGGCGTCAACCTCGTCGCGTCGCTCTATCTGCAGAATGCGCTCGGATTGAGCGCCGCCCACACCGGTGCGTTAATGTTGCCGTGGGCAATCGCGTCGTTCTTCGCGGTCGCGACGACGCGTCGCTGCTTTGCGCGTCATGGCGCGAAACCGCTGTTCGTCTGCGGGATCGCGATCGATTGCGCGGGAATCGCGTTGCTCGCGACGCCGTGGGTTGCATTCGAGACCGCGCGTATCGCGGCGTTCGTCGCGATGGGGTTCGGCGCAAGCCTGTGCACGAGCGCGTCGCAAAGCGCAGCGTTCGTCGACGTGCCGGCCGACCGGATGGCCGACGCGAGCGCGCTGTGGAACATCAATCGCCAACTGGGTTTCTGTCTCGGCGTGGCCGTGCTCGGCGGTGCGCTCAATGCGCTGCTGGTATTCGACGCGGGAGGCCTGTCGTCGGCGCCGTACCGGCTGTGCTTCTGCTTCGCGGCGCTGCTGACCGCGCTGCCGCTGGGCCCGATCGCGCGGCTTCCCGCCCGCCGCGCGGTCGTCGCGTAACCCGCATCACTTCATTACAAGGAACCTGAGAGCCTCATGAACCTGCCGAATCCGTATTTCCAGGCAGTCGTCGACGCGCACGTCGACATCGAACGCTGGCTGTCCGGCCGCGCGGCGCCCGGGCGGCTCGCGTCGCTGCTGGTGCGTTTTTCGCCGGGATTTTCGATGATCACGCTGTCGGGTACGGTACTCGATTACGCGGGCGTCGACGCGCTGTTCTCGCGCGGTCACGGCGCGCGCCCGGGGCTGATGATCGGCATCGACGAATTGCGCGGTTTGGCGGTGTGGTCGAACGGCGCGGCGATCGGCTATCGCGAGACGCAGACCGATGGAGACGGGCGGCGCGCGGTGCGGCGCTCGACGGCCGTGTTCCGGCGCGAAGCGGATGGCCTGATCGTGTGGCGACACCTTCACGAGACGCCGGTCGCTGCGTGAGCGGGAACCGTGCCGCCGCGCGCGACGGCGCACGGGCATCGGCAGCCGTTACTTGTCCAGCTCCGGATAGTGCCGGAAGATCCCCATGTCGTTGAACGGGATGCGGCGCTCCGAGTCGAGATAACGCGCGACGGAAGTATGTTGCGCGACGCGGTCGTGCAAGCCGACGAGCCCCGCGACTTTCCGCTCCGCGCGCTTCATCGCCTTCGGAAACGCATAGCGCAAGCCCTCGATGAGCTGGAACATCGAAAGGTCCGCATAACTGAGCGCGCTGCCCGCGATATGGCCGCTCTTGTGCGGATTCTGTTCGAGCACGCGATCGAAATAGCCGAGGAATTTCGGCAGCCGATTCTCGAGGAAATCGGCCGCGCGCTCGGCCGCTTCCGCTTTCTGGTCCTCGTAGTACAGGCCGCTTGCGATCGGATGATGCGTGTCGTGGATCTCGGTGACGAAATCGGCGACGGTCAGCTGGATCTGGTGCACCCACAGCCGGCCGGCTTCGTCGTCGGGCGCGAGCCCGAGCCGCGCGCCGAGAAACAGCAGGATGTTCGCGGTCTGCCCGACGACCACATCGCCGGCCTTCAGGAACGGCGGCGCGAACGGCACGCATTCCGCGTTCGCGCTGTCCATCATGCGCATCATCGCCGACACGCCCATGCCGAGCCCCGATTCGCGCGCGACGTCGACATAGTCGGCTTCGGCAGCCTCGAGCGCGAGCCGCACATATTCGCCGCGGCCCTGGATCTCGGGCCAGTAATAGAGTTCGTATCGCATGCTGTTCTCCTGTCCAGTTGAACCGGATGCTTGTCCTATCGTGATAACCGAGCAGCCGTGCGCGGTCCGCCGGGAATAGACAGTCTAGGCAATCGCGAGAAAAGTGCTGCGCGCATCGCGTCACGCGCCGCGTTCGCCGCCTTCGGGGCCGTAGAAGAACACCCACGTCGAGAAGTCGCCCGAGAAACCGACGAAGCGATGCTCCGCGTGAGCGGGGACGAACAGCACGTCGCCGGCCGAGACGTCGGATTTGCGCCCGTCGACGATGAAGCGCGACGTGCCGGTGGCGATCACGTAAACCTCGTCGCGCGTATGCGGCTTCTGCTTGTCCTCGATGTGCGGCCGGTACAGCTCGACGTCGAGCGTGCCGTGCCGAAACAGCGTCGTGAACAGCGAGCCTTCTTCGTCGAGGCGAGCTAGCGATTCGTTCAGGCCGAGCTTCATCGTGGTGGGCTCCGGATCCGATCGTGGGAACGTGCGTTGTGCCATCGTAACGCGAAATCCGGAGATGGCCGTGCAGTACGCGACGATGCACGCGAATCGCATCCTCGCCACCGGTGAAACGGTGGCCGTGGTCGCTCGCCACGGATGAAACGCATTCGTCCATCGATGAAACGGCATGACGATCGCCTGCATTCGATCGACAGGTTCACCGCAATTTAATAAACGCCCGCTACGATCCTGCATCGTCGATCGACTGGGTGCAGCGATCCGATCCGCGCGTCGATCCTGTCGACCGTCTCCCAACCGCGTGACATGCCCGATTGTCACTTTCCCTGAACCCGCTATTTGCAACGCCGCGACCTGCTGCCGGCGTTGTTCGCATCGCTTCGTATCTCTTATGAATCTGAACCCGTCGGCTTCTTCACGCAGAAAATTTCTTGCTGCCGCCCCCGCCGTTGCGGCAGCACCGCTGCTGAGCGCATGCGGCGGCGACGACGTCACATCGGCGCCTGTCACCGACAGCGCACTTGCCGCGCAGATGTCCGCGAAGCTGAACGCGCAGCTCGGCGATGCGGCGACGGTCAATGCGATCGTGCCGGCGCTGACCGATATCGGCTTCACCTGGGGCCTGCCGACGGTGCCGGCCGCGCAGATCGGCGCGATCGTCGCATACAGCTTCGGCAACCGTCCGAACGCGGCGAGCGGCAACACGTCGAGCACGGGCGGCAACCAGTCCGCGCTGCCCGATCCGGGGCCGGTCAACGAAGCGCTCGCGGACGCCGTGTACCGCATCCGCCAGTTGAAGCCCGTCAAGGTCTACGCGCAGTGGGAAATCGCGCGCTTTCTCGTGTCGAAATACGGAATGGGCGCCGACGTGCTGTCGTCGATCGAACCGGTGATCGCGAGCGACGGCTCGATCGTGTACCTGAGCACGGCAGGCGTCGCCGCCGTGGCCGTGTCGCGCGCGGGCGGCGCGGCCGCGATGGGCACCGTCGCGGTGGTCGGCCATCGCGATCACGCGAAGCGCTGCATCCAGACCTCGCAGCAGGCGGGCATGAAGGCGGCTGCCGTTGCCGAGGTGCCGCTCCCGACGCTCTACGACCCGCAATCGGGCCAGCCGTGGACGCGCAACCGCAGCCTGTATCTCGTGCACGACATGTATGCGCAAATGCTCGGCCGCGCGATGGCCGCCACGACGCAGGCCTTCCCGAAAGGCTGACCATTCCCGCTTTCCACACGATCCCGATGACCATGAAAACCCGCCGCCATTTCCTGGCTTCCACTTCCGCACTCGCCGCATCGTGCGCGGCCGCCGCGCCCGTGTTCGCAAGCGACGCACCGGCGTCCGATGCCGAACTGCAGCGCCAGATGCTCGGCAAGCTGACGAACGAACTGAACGATCGCGCGGCCGCCGCCGACGAGACTGGTTACCTGTTCGACACGTTTTTCTCGTGGGCGCCGCCCACCGTCGCGGCGGCCGGCATCAATACGATCGTCGCGTTCAGCTTCGGCAGTCGCGCCGCGGCATCCGGTGCCGTGCCGGTGCCGGGCCCGGTGAACGAGGCGATTGCCGACGCCGTGTTCGCGCTCCGGCAGAAGGTCGCCGTGCCGGTCTGCGCGCAGCAGGAAGTCGCGAGCGTGCTCGCGTCGAAATACGGGCTGACAGCGGGCGTGACGACGATCGCGACGCCTGCCCTGAGCGCCGGCAGCCCGATACCGACGCCCGACGGCGTCGCCGCCGCGATCGTCAAACAGGCCGGCTCGGCCGCGGCGCTCGGCAAGGTCGCGATCGTCACGCACGCGGATCAGGCGTCGATCGCCGTGCGCGTGTCGAATGCGGCGGGGATGCAGGCGGCGGTGCCGGCCGGGCTGGTGCTGCCGGTCGCCTACGACACGTCCGCGCAGCAGCCGGCGATGCGCCGCCGCGATCTCTACCTGATGAGCAACGCCGGCATGCAGCTGGCGATGCTGCGGCTCGACCTGATCAAGCGCGAATATCCGAACGGCTGAGGCCGCCGGTTCCGGCCCGTCGCGCCGGGTCCGGGCGACGCGATCCGCGATCGAGGTCATCCGGACCCGGCGTGCCCCATTTGCCGGGTAATGCCGATACAGGTATTGGCACTACCAGCCAAACCACTGTTTTTAATGGGTTTTTTCGCGCCCGGCCTGCGCCGCGACGCGTTCTGCGTGGCATAATCGACCGCATCCGCAAGGCTTGTAGTCACAACGACCCCGCATACCCATGGCACAGACTCTCTACGACAAACTGTGGAATACCCACGTCGTCCACACCGAGGATGACGGCACGGCATTGCTGTACATCGACCGTCAGCTGCTGCATGAAGTCACGAGCCCGCAGGCGTTCGAAGGGCTGAAGATCGCGCAGCGTCCGGTGTGGCGCATCAGCGCGAACCTGGCCGTGTCGGATCACAACGTACCGACGACGGACCGCAGCCACGGCATCGCCGATCCCGTCTCGAAGCTGCAGGTCGACACGCTCGACGCGAACTGCGATGCGTTCGGCATCACGCAGTTCAAGATGAACGACATGCGCCAGGGCATCGTCCACATCATCGGGCCGGAGCAGGGCGCGACGCTGCCGGGCATGACGATCGTGTGCGGCGATTCGCATACGTCGACGCACGGCGCGTTCGGCGCGCTCGCGCACGGCATCGGTACGTCGGAAGTCGAGCACGTGCTCGCGACGCAAACGCTGCTGCAGAAGAAGAGCAAGAACATGCTCGTGAAGGTCGAGGGCGCACTGCCGCGCGGCTGTACCGCGAAGGACATCGTGCTCGCGATCATCGGCAAGATCGGCACGGCCGGCGGCACGGGCTACGCGATCGAATTCGGCGGCTCGACCATTCGCGCGCTGACGATGGAAGGCCGCATGACGGTCTGCAACATGGCGATCGAGGCCGGCGCGCGCGCGGGCATGGTCGCCGTCGACGATACGACGATCGATTACTTGAAGGGCCGTCCGTTCGTGCCGACCGGCGCGGAATGGGATCAGGCCGTCGAATACTGGCGCCAGTTCAAGTCGGACGAAGGCGCGCAGTTCGACCGCGTCGTCGAATTGAACGCGGCCGAGATCGTCCCCCAGGTCACGTGGGGCACTTCGCCGGAAATGGTCACGTCGATCGACGGCCGCGTGCCCGATCCCGAGCGCGAGAAGGATCCGGTCAAGCGCGACGCGATGGAGCGCGCGCTGGCCTACATGGCGCTCGAGCCGAACACGCCGATCGAATCGATCAAGGTCGACAAGATCTTCATCGGCTCGTGCACGAACGCGCGGATCGAGGACATCCGTGCGGCCGCGTATGTCGTGAAGAAGCTGAACCGTCGCATCGCGTCGAACGTGCGGCTCGCGATGGTCGTGCCGGGCTCGGGCCTCGTGAAGGCGCAGGCCGAACGCGAAGGGCTCGACAAGGTGTTCACCGACGCCGGTTTCGAATGGCGCGAGCCGGGCTGCTCGATGTGCCTCGCGATGAACGCCGACCGGCTCGATCCGGGCGAGCGCTGCGCGTCGACGTCGAACCGCAACTTCGAAGGCCGGCAGGGCGCGGGCGGTCGCACGCACCTCGTGAGCCCCGCGATGGCGGCGGCCGCGGCGATCGAAGGCCACTTCGTCGACATTCGCAAGCTGGGGTGACGCGTGACGGCATCGAAGATCATTGCGCGGCTGGTTGCCGCGCTGGCGCTGGCGGGGCTGGGCTTCGGCCTCGCGGGCTGCAATACCGTCCAGGGCTTCGGGCAGGACGTCAACGCCGCCGGCAACGCGCTGAAGCGCGCCGCGGAGTGACGATTCCCGCCGAGAATTTGTCGATGTGCGCCGGCTGAAGGCCGGCCCTCCAACCGGATAGACGGATCATGGAAAAATTCACAGTACATACCGGCGTCGTGGCGCCGCTCGATCGCGAGAACGTCGACACCGACGCGATCATCCCGAAGCAGTTCCTGAAGTCGATCAAGCGCACGGGCTTCGGTCCGAACGCGTTCGACGAGTGGCGTTACCTCGATCACGGCGAGCCGGGCCAGGACAACTCGAAGCGTCCGCTGAATCCCGACTTCGTGCTGAACCAGCCGCGCTACCAGGGCGCATCGGTGCTGGTCGCGCGCAAGAACTTCGGCTGCGGCAGCTCGCGCGAGCACGCGCCGTGGGCGCTGCAGCAGTACGGCTTCCGCGCGATCATCGCGCCGAGTTTCGCGGACATCTTCTTCAACAACTGCTACAAGAACGGTCTGCTGCCGATCGTGCTGACCGAGCAGCAGGTCGATCACGTGTTCAACGACACGTACGCGTTCAACGGCTACCAGCTGACGATCGACCTCGACGCGCAGGTCGTGCGCACGGGCGACGGCCGCGAGTATCCGTTCGAGATCGCCGCGTTCCGCAAGTACTGCCTGCTGAACGGCTTCGACGACATCGGCCTCACGCTGCGCCATGCGGACAAGATCCGCCAGTTCGAAGCCGAGCGGCTCGTGAAGCAGCCGTGGCTCAACACCAAGCTGGTCGGCTGATATATCGCCTTCGAGGCGGGCGCGCTATCCGCGCGTTCGCCGGCCTGCTCCATAACCTACCCAGTCAGGAATAACGCATGAAGATTGCAGTGCTGCCCGGCGACGGCATCGGTCCGGAAATCGTCAGCGAAGCGGTGAAGGTGCTGAACGCACTCGACGAGAAGTTCGAACTCGAACAGGCGCCGGTCGGCGGCGCGGGCTACGAGGCGAGCGGCCATCCGCTGCCCGACGCGACGCTGAAGCTCGCGAAGGAAGCCGACGCGATCCTGTTCGGCGCGGTCGGCGACTGGAAGTACGATTCGCTCGAGCGCGCGCTGCGCCCCGAGCAGGCGATCCTCGGGCTGCGCAAGCATCTCGAGCTGTTCGCGAACTTCCGCCCGGCGATCTGCTATCCGCAGCTCGTCGACGCTTCGCCGCTGAAGCCCGAGCTCGTCGCGGGCCTCGACATCCTGATCGTGCGCGAACTGAACGGCGACATCTACTTCGGCCAGCCGCGCGGCGTGCGCGCCGCACCGGACGGCCCGTTTGCCGGCGAGCGCGAAGGCTTCGACACGATGCGTTACTCGGAACCGGAAGTGCGCCGCATCGCGCACGTCGCGTTCCAGGCGGCACGCAAGCGCGCGAAGAAGCTGCTGTCGGTCGACAAGTCGAACGTGCTCGAAACGTCGCAGTTCTGGCGCGACATCATGATCGACGTGTCGAAGGAATACGCGGACGTCGAGCTGTCGCACATGTACGTCGACAACGCGGCGATGCAGCTCGCGAAGGCGCCGAAGCAGTTCGACGTGATCGTCACGGGCAACATGTTCGGCGACATCCTGTCGGATGAAGCGTCGATGCTGACGGGCTCGATCGGCATGCTGCCGTCGGCGTCGCTCGACAAGAACAACAAGGGCCTGTACGAACCGTCGCACGGTTCGGCACCGGACATCGCGGGCAAGGGCATCGCGAACCCGCTCGCGACGATCCTGTCGGCCGCGATGCTGCTGCGCTACTCGCTGAATCGCGCGGAGCAGGCCGATCGCATCGAGCGTGCGGTGAAATCGGTGCTCGAACAAGGCTACCGCACGGGCGACATCGCGACACCGGGCTGCAAGCAGGTCGGTACGGCGGCAATGGGCGACGCAGTGGTCGCGGCACTGTAAGCAGATAGTAAAGGGTACGAACGTGGCCGGTAAAACGGCGCGTTCGCACCGGGTTGGCCGTTGTGCGGCCGAATAGGTTTGTGTAGACTCGAATGATGGCGCTGATTTCCCTGATCTCCCCGGTCCTGAAACTCCACGGCAACACTGCCCGTGCGGGTGCGCGCGCCATCGTCATCACGAAAACCATTACCACGAAAACGATCATTAAACGCTGATCGTCCGTCGTGCCCGCCTGTTTCCCCGCGCGGTCACGCCGGGGACGGAAATGGCGGGGAAGCTCCATTCAAAGGGTTAGTCATGAACGTAGGTCTCGTAGGTTGGCGCGGCATGGTCGGCAGCGTCCTGATGCAGCGCATGCAGGAAGAGGGCGATTTCGACCTGATCGAACCGGTGTTTTTCAGCACCAGCAACACGGGCGGCAAGGCGCCGTCGTTCGCGAAAAACGAGACTACGCTCAAGGACGCGACCAACGTCGACGAGCTGAAGAAGTGCGACGTGATCATCACGTGCCAGGGCGGCGATTACACGAACGACGTGTTCCCGAAGCTGCGCGCGGCCGGCTGGAACGGCTACTGGATCGATGCGGCATCGTCGCTGCGGATGAACGACGACGCCGTCATCATCCTCGATCCGGTCAACCTCGACGTGATCAAGGACGCGCTCGTCAAGGGCACGAAGAACTTCGTCGGCGGCAACTGTACGGTCAGCCTGATGCTGATGGCGCTCGGCGGCCTGTTCCGCGAGAACCTCGTCGACTGGATGACGGCGATGACCTACCAGGCCGCATCGGGCGCGGGCGCGCAGAACATGCGCGAGCTGCTGTCGCAGATGGGCACGCTGAACGGCGCGGTGCAGGAGCAGCTCGCCGATCCGGCTTCCGCGATTCTCGACATCGACCGCCGCGTGCTGGCCGCGATGAACAGCGACGCGATGCCGACCAGCAACTTCGGCGTGCCGCTCGCCGGCTCGCTGATCCCGTGGATCGACAAGGATCTCGGCAACGGGATGTCGAAGGAAGAGTGGAAGGGCGGCGCGGAAACCAACAAGATTCTCGGCAAGCCGGCGATGGGCGAGCCGGGTTCGATCCCGGTCGATGGCCTGTGCGTGCGGATCGGCGCAATGCGCTGCCACTCGCAGGCGCTGACGATCAAGCTGAACAAGGATGTGCCGCTCGACGAGATAAACGGCATCCTCGCCTCGGCGAACGACTGGGTGAAGGTCGTGCCGAACGAGCGTGAAGCGTCGATGCGCGACCTGTCGCCGGCGAAGATCACCGGCACGCTGACGGTGCCGGTCGGCCGCCTGCGCAAGCTCGCGATGGGCGGCGAATACCTGTCGGCATTCACGGTCGGCGATCAGCTGCTGTGGGGCGCGGCCGAGCCGCTGCGCCGCATGCTGCGCATCCTGCTCGACAAGTAAGCCTGCTTGCCGGTCCGGCCTGCGGGCCGGGCTGCACAAGATGACGCGCCGCGTCGGCCTTGATGATGTCAAGGCTGGCGCGGCGCGTTTTTCATGCGTGGATCAGCGCAGGTTCAGCAGCGTCTGGTCGACCGTCTGCTGGGTCTTGATCGTCTGCGCGTTGGCCTGGTAATTGCGCTGCGCGGTGATCAGGTTCACGAGCTCGGTCGTCAGGTTGACGTTCGAGTTTTCCAGCGCGCTGCCCTGCAGCGTGCCGTGGTTCGTGCTGCCCGGCGCGGAGATCTGCGGCACGCCCGACGCGGCGGTCTCCGCATACTGGTTGCCGCCGATGTTCACGAGCCCGTTCGGGTTGTTGAAGTTCGCGAGCGCGATCAGGCCGAGCACCGCGCTCTGGCCGTTCGAGTAGTTGCCGGTCAGCTTGCCGTCGGTGCCGATCGAGAACGTCGTCAGCGTGCCGCTCGCGAAGCCGTCCTGCGCGAGGTTGTTTACGCCGTTCTTCCCGCCGTACTGCGTCGTGCCGCTCAGGTCGAGCGTCAGGTTCTGCGGGTTGGCGCCGCCCGTCGTGTTTGGGATCGAGAACGCGAACTGACCGAGGCTCGGCGTCGGCTGGCCGGTGGCAGCCGATGTCGTCGAGCTGATCCGGCCCGATGCATCGAACGTGACGGTGCCGAGATTGGTCGGCGTCTGGCCCTGTACGCCCGCGTAGGCCTGCCAGGTGCCGGCCGCGCTTTTCGCGAAATACATCGTGACCTGCTGCGAGCCGCCGAGCGTGTCGTAGACCTGGATCGACGAATTGTAGTTGTACGTCGTGTTGTCGCTCGCGTTGAACGGCGTCTTGGCCGGCACCTTGTCCTGCGAGTTCAGGTTGAACTGGCCGGTGATCTTGCTCGTCGCCTGCGGCGCGATGTTGTTGGTCGGGGCCTGCAGCGGCACGGTCTGCGCGGTGTTGATCACGCCGCCCGCGCCTGCCGCATAGCCCATCAGGTTGCGGCCTTGCGAGTCGACGATGGCGCCGGTCTTGTCGCGGTGGAACGTGCCGTCGCGCGAGTACGTCGTCGCGCCGTTGCTCGACATCTGGAAGAAGCCGTTGCCGTTGATCGCGATGTCCAGCGACGAGTGGGTCGAATTGATCGTGCCCTGGCCGAATTGCTGCTGCACCGACGCGAGCTTCGTGCCGATGCCGATCTGCGTATTGACCGACGTCGCGACCGAATTCGCGTACATGTCGGAGAAGTTCGCGCGGCCCTGCTTGAAGCCGGTCGTGTTTGCGTTCGCGATGTTGTTGCCGATCACGTCGAGATTGCTCGACGCGCCGGCCAACCCGCTCAAACCCTGCTGATAGCCCATGTTCGATCCCCGTAACGAGCTGGTGAGTGAATGCAGTCTTGCAACTGCGCGATGACCCTCTGGCGTCTCACGGCGTCAACCCGGCCGATCGCAGTCCCGCCTTTCCGGCATGTGCGAACGCAATGGCCGGATTGCGCCGATTCCTGTTTGAAGTCGATCGTAGCGACAGCGATTATTTGATCTGTGTAATTTTGTGTAATGTGATTGAATTACTGTCGAAATGATCGCTTTTGTATGGGTAATTGGCCGTGCTGTCAGGTCTGAAAGCCTTGCGGGGCGGGGATTTGGCGGGATGAATTTTCAATTAGACGATAAGAGGTGAGAATTGACTTCTTATCGTTCAATTGAAATTGATTTGAATGAGATCGGCGGGGCGGCGGGGGTATTTGAAAATGACGGCTGTTAATCAATTAACGGCAGGTGACGCGAATTGTTGAGCGAATGCGCTCGATTACCCCGGCCGTGGTTCGGCGCCGGAACCGGTCGGCGGAAACGTGGAAGCGCCGAACCGCTTGCGCGGCCGTTCCTGCATCGCATCGTTTGGCGCGAGGAAGGGCAGCGGCGCGGCGTAAAGCCTTGCCATTCGTTCCGGATGAGATGTTGCCGCAAGGATTTTGATCCATTGATGCCTATCCTTTCGATCGATCCGGCGCGCCGGCTGCAGTGCGCGACCCGTGCGGCAGCCCGACGCGATCGCTGCGTGCGCCGCGACGTGCGAGCGCGGCCGGTTGCACCCGCAGCCGATGAATTCGGCCCGAACGCGAGCACGTGAAGTAAACTACGCGGTTACGACGCACAGACCAGCCGAAAGCGTCGCGTTCCGCGCGACGCTTTTGCATTTCTGCGGCAACTTTATTGACGCTTCCAACCGCGAATCCGAGCCGCGCCCGCGCGCGGAGATAGAGCCTACGATGTCCCGAATTTCCTTGTTTCCGCGTCAGTCCCGTCTGTCGCGCGCCGTGCGTGGCGCGCTGGCGATTCTGGCGCTCGGCGCAGCCGCGTCGGCCTGGGCGACCAGCACAGGCGAACTGCCGGCGTCTGCTGCCGGCGCCGCCGCGCCGCTTACCGTGACGGTCCAGCCGGGCCAGTCGTTGAACGACATCGCGAAAGCGGCGACGCAATCGCATGATCCGGGCGTGCTCGCGCGCGCCGGCCGCGCGCTGTTCGACGCCAATCCGCAGGCGTTCATGAAGCGCGACGCGAGCCGCCTGAAAGTCGGCGCGACGCTGACCGTGCCCGCGCTCGACGCAACGGGCGCGGCGCTTGCGCCGGCCGGTGCGTCTGGCGCATCCGGTGCGGCGGCTGCCTCCGCGCCCGCCTCCGCCTCCGCACCCGCTGCCGCGTCGGGCGGTGC
>NZ_JBFPFS010000020.1:0-114650 GCF_047978125.1 Burkholderia sp. LFS061
CGTCCATTCCACGCATCGGCTCATCTGCTCAAGATCATGAACACGATATCTCTAACGCACCGCCCTTCGAGCCCGTTTACACCGTTCCCAATTTCAACAGCCTGCTAGGCGTCTATCGACAGGGTAGGGATACTTCGAAAGCACCGCGTCGGTGATTTCAATGACGGTCATATCCTGAAACAGGCGGCAGTCCTGCGTCAGCGTCGCACGATGAAGCCACGGTCGGAGTTCCAGTTCGAATAGGATCGAATCGCGATCCTCACCCGCAAGCCGGGCTACTTCGACCAATCCGGTGATCTCGCGCGTGCCCGCGCCGATGTTGCCGAGCCCGGCGTTTCCCGCCAGCCCGGGAATGAATTGCCCTTTGCCCTCGAGCTGGATCGATACGGTTACTTCAGTGCCGACCAGTTTGTCCAGATCGAGATCGGCCGTGCGACTGGGCGAAACCGCATAGGCGTCGTCGGTACGCAGCATGACGAGGTAGCGGCATTCATCGAGACGGCCGATGGTCTCGGTGCCTTGCAGGCGCACTGGAACGAATACCGGTAGCCGGTCCATCCCATAGGTCGGCAACGATGCGCCCGCGATGGACAGTGTGCGAACCCGGGGGAAAATCGCCATTTACGCTGCCCCCGTTGTTCGCTGGCCAATGACGGTCGCACCGCAACCGGTCTTGTCGCCGTGATAGCCAACACGCCGGCCGCGATGCGTACGCGGGCCACTCGCCAGCAACGGAAAAATGCCACCGCATTTCGGACAACGAACGCCATGGCCGTCAAGCGCCACGCCGATCCCGAGATGTTTCAGGTCATTCGCGCATTCGATGACTTCGCCGCCGTGGTTGGTTGGGTCACCCAGGCGGACCATTTCGCGGCCTTGTGCATTTTTCATCAGCGATCTCGCATATCACGTGGATCGAGATTGATAACGTGAAAATGCGGCGTCGCCTATGGGATGAATACGATTTTTCCGACTTTGACTCTCGTTAAACAAAAGGTGGTTGTTTTTCGTGCGCTAATGTCGAATGCGGTGCGGGCACCACCTCAAAGCGCCTCGACCAACCGCCGCGTACTCTTCTCGCAATACTCGTGACACGCGGCCCGCGCGGCAATCGACGCGCCGTGCACGAACCGCGGCGCATCCGCGCGCCGCGACATCGACACGACGATCGACGGCGGCGACGGCTGCAGCGGCAGTTCGACGACTTCGCCGCTCTCGATCAGCGCATCGACGAACAGCACCGGAATCGCGGCGACGCCGAAGCCGTCGCGCACGAGCTGCACGATCACCGAGATCGACGGCGATCCGGTAATGCGCGTGTCCGACAGCGGCACGCCGTGCGCGTGCGCAAGGGTACGGACGATGTCCTCGAGCGCGCGGTGGGGCGCGGTGCCGCGCCCGTAGGTCAGGATCGGCTGGCGCAGCACCTGCCGCGCAAGGCCCGTGCGCGTGTTCGGCAGCAGCCCCGCGCGCGCGATCCAGCGCACCGGATAGTTCGCGAGCGCGTCGCAGACGACCGACGCCTCGTCGCTGCCCTCGACGCGGATGATCAGGTCGAGCTCGCCGGCCATCAGCCGGCGCTGCAGCACGATGCTCACATCGACGGTCAGGTCGATCTCGAGCTGCGGGTAGTCGGCCGCGAGGCGGCGCATATAGTGCGGCAGCCAGCTATGCACGACGGTCTCGATCACGCCGAGCCGCAGCTTGCCGCGCAGCGCGCTCTCGCCGGACGCGGCGGCCTGCAGCTCCTGCGTCGCCTCGACCACGGCTTTCGCATAGCCGAGCAGGTACTCGCCGTTCGGCGTGAGCCGGAATTCGCGGCTGTCGCGGTCGACGAGCACGGTCTGCAATTCGTCCTCGAGCGCCTTCAGGCGCTGCGAGATCGCGGCCGGCGTCGCGTGCAGCGCGGCGGCCGTCGTGCGGAAGTTGCGCAGCTTCGCGAGCGTGACGAAGGTTTCGAGAAAACGCGTGTTCATGGCGGTCGGCAAGGCATTGGGCGCGCAGCTTGCCCCGCTGAAAAAATGAACGGGACCGGGGAAAACCCGAAGATACGTTAAGAAATTCTATACACGCAGCGCAAAAAAACTCGTTGGCGACAAAATTTTTTCTTTTCTATTCTTCGCCGTATCCGATGACGCGCCGCCGTCATCCCGACCACATCCCGATCTGCCATTGAATCTCATGACGCCTTCCGAATTCCGCCAGTCCGTGCGCCGCGGCGCGTTCCGCGGCCCGACCGCAGGCCACTGCGGCCCGTTCGCGCAAGCCAATCTCGCGATCCTGCCCGATGCGTACGCGCACGATTTCCTGCGCTTTTGTCAGGCGAATCCGAAAGCGTGCCCGCTGCTCGGCGTCGGCGAACCGGGCGCGTTCCGGATCGACGCGCTCGGCGAGGATCTCGACATCCGCACCGACGTGCCGAGCTACAACGTGTACCGCGACGGCCGCCTGACCGAGCGCGTCGAGTCGCTGGAAGCGCTGTGGCGCGACGATTTCGTCGTATTCGCGATCGGCTGCTCGTTCTCGTTCGAGGACATGCTCGCCCGCGAAGGGATCGGGCTGCGCCACGTCGAGGAGGGCCGCAACGTGCCGATGTACCGCACGTCGATTCCGAACCGGCGCGCAGGCATCTTCGGCGGCCGGCTCGTCGTGTCGATGCGGCCGATGCGCGGCGCCGATGCGATCCGCGCGGTGCAGATCACGAGCCGCTTTCCGGGCGTGCACGGCGCGCCGATCCATATCGGCCACCCGCGGGAACTGGGCATCGCGGATCTGAACACGCCCGAATTCGGCGACGCGGTGACGATCCGCGACGGCGAGCTGCCGGTGTTCTGGGCGTGCGGCGTGACGCCGCAAACCGCGCTGATGGACGCGAAGCTGCCGATCGCGATCGCGCATACGCCCGGCCACATGCTGATGACCGACATCACGAACGCGTCGCTGGCCGTGTTCTGATCCGGCATCGCGGCGACGCACACACGACACACGCACACATTTGACGGCGCATAACGACAGGAGCACCACCATGGAAAGCAAGACCCTCGCGGCACCCGCCCCCGAGCCCGCGAGCCCCGAGAGCCGCGGCCTGTTCTCGTGGTACGCGTACGCGCAGCCGCGCGAGCGCCGTGCATTCTGGAGCTGCAAGGTCGGCTACATGCTCGACGGGATGGACACGCAGATGCTGTCGTTCGTGATCCCGACGCTCGTCGCGACCTGGGGCATCTCGCTCGCGGACGCCGGCTTCATCGGCACGGTCACGCTGCTCGCATCGGCGCTCGGAGGCTGGATCGCCGGCATTCTGTCCGACCGGATCGGCCGCGTGCGCACGCTGCAGCTCACGGTGCTGTGGTTCGCGGTGTTCACCGCGCTGTGCGGGCTCGCGCAGAACTATCACCAGTTGCTCGCGGCGCGCGCGCTGATGGGCTTCGGCTTCGGCGGCGAGTGGACGGCCGGCGCGGTGCTGATCGGCGAGGTGATCCGCGCGCGCGATCGCGGCAGGGCGGTCGGCCTCGTGCAATCGGGCTGGGCGATCGGCTGGGGACTGTGCGCGCTGCTGTATGCGCTGCTGTTCTCGGTGCTGCCGGCCGAGCAGGCGTGGCGCGCGCTGTTCCTCGTCGGGCTGGCGCCCGCGCTGCTGGTCGTCGCGATCCGCCGCTACGTGAAGGAGCCGGACGTCTACGCAAAGGAGAAGGCCGCGCAGGCGAAGGTGGCCGACGCACCGCGCCTCACCGAGATCTTCGCGCCGAAGCTGATCACGACGACGCTGCGCGCGGCGCTGCTGACGACCGGCGCGCAGGGCGGCTACTACGCGATCACGACGTGGCTGCCGACCTTCCTGAAGACCGAGCGGCACCTGACCGTGATGGGCACCGGCGGTTATCTCGCGATGATCATCTTCGGCTCGTGGGTCGGCTACCTGACGAGCGCATACCTGACCGACCGCCTCGGCCGCAAGCCGAACTTCATCCTGTTCGCGGTCGGCTCGATGGTGATCGCGTTCGCGTACACGTCGCTGAACCTGACCAACGCGTCGATGCTGTGGCTCGGCTTTCCGCTCGGCTTCTTCGCATCGGGCATCTTCTCGGGGATGGGCGCGTTCCTCACCGAACTGTTCCCGACCCGCGTGCGCGGCTCGGGCCAGGGCTTCTGCTACAACGTGGGCCGTGCGATCGGCGCATTGTTCCCGTTCCTGATCGGCGCGCTGTCGAAGCAATACGGGCTCGGCACGAGCATCGGGATCTTCGCCGTTGCCGCATACGGCGTGGTGATCGTCGCCGCGCTGACGCTGCCCGAGACGCGCGGCCGCGAACTCGACGCCGCGTAAGCGGCGGGGCGGCCCGCCCTTCGTTTTCTTCCCCTTTCATCGACACCGTGACACGGCGCGCGCCGCGCGCCGTGCGGCGGCGCTCGTTCCGAGATTTCACGACGCATCGACCATCATGACCGACCGACACCTTTCTCCCGTTCCCTCCGACGCCGCACGCTGGCAATTCTGGATCGACCGCGGCGGCACGTTCACCGACATCGTCGCGCGCCGGCCCGACGGCACGCTCGTCACGCACAAGCTGCTGTCGGAGAACCCCGAGCAGTACCGCGACGCGGCCGTGGCCGGCATCCGCCACCTGCTCGGCCTCGCCGACGGCGAGCCGATCACGCCCGAGCACGTCGACATGGTGAAGATGGGCACGACGGTCGCGACCAACGCGCTGCTCGAACGCAAGGGCGAACGCACCGCGCTCGCGACGACGCGCGGCTTTCGCGACGTGTTGCGCATCGCGTACCAGAACCGGCCGCGGCTGTTCGATCTCGACATCGTGCTGCCCGATGCGCTGTACGAGAGCGTCGTCGAGATCGACGAGCGCATCGGCGCGCATGGCGACGTCGTCGTGCCGCTCGATGCGCAGGATGCCGAAGCGTCGCTGCGACGCGTGTTCGACACCGGCGTGCGTGCGCTCGCGATCGTGCTGATCCACGGCTACCGCTACAGCGCGCATGAACGCGCGCTCGCGGAGCTCGCGCGCCGCATCGGCTTCACGCAGGTTTCGGTGTCGCACGAAGTGTCGCCGCTGATGAAGATGGTGTCTCGCGGCGATACGACCGTCGTCGACGCGTACCTGTCGCCGATCCTGCGTCGTTATGTCGAGCAGGTCGCGCACGAGATGCCGGGCGTGAACCTGCAGTTCATGCAGAGCAGCGGCGGCCTGACGCGCGCCGATGCGTTCCAGGGCAAGGACGCGATCCTGTCGGGCCCGGCCGGCGGCATCGTCGGGATGGTGCGCGCCGCGCGCGCGGCCGGCTTCGGCCAGGTGATCGGCTTCGACATGGGCGGCACGTCGACCGACGTGTCGCACTACAACGGCGAATTCGAGCGCGTGTTCGAGACCCAGGTGGCCGGCGTGCGGATGCGTGCGCCGATGATGAGCATCCACACGGTCGCCGCGGGCGGCGGCTCGGTGCTGGGCTTCGACGGCGCGCGGCTGCGCGTCGGACCCGAATCGGCCGGCGCGAACCCGGGGCCGGCCGCGTACCGGCGCGGCGGCCCGCTGACGGTGACCGACTGCAACGTGATGCTCGGCAAGATTCAGCCCGATCATTTTCCGCGCGTGTTCGGCCCGCACGCGGACGAACCGTTCGACCGCGACGGCGTGGCCGCGAAGTTCGCGGCGCTCGCCGATGAAATCCATGCGGCGACGGGGCGGCGCGAGACGCCCGAAGCACTCGCCGAAGGTTTCCTGGAAATCGCGATCGGCAGCATGGCGAACGCGATCAAGAAGATCTCCGTGCAGCGCGGGCACGACGTGTCGCGCTACGTGCTGACGACGTTCGGCGGCGCGGGCGGCCAGCACGCGTGCGGCGTGGCCGACGCGCTCGGGATGACGCAGGTGTTCGCGCATCCGCTCGCGGGCGTGCTGTCCGCATACGGGATGGGCCTCGCCGACCAGACGGCGATGCGCGAGCGCGCGGTCGAGGCCGTGCTGTCCGATGCGTCGCTGCCGGCGCTGAACGCCGCACTCGACCGGCTGGCCGACGAGGCCGTCGGCGCGCTGCTCGAACAGGGCGTGCCGCCGGAGCGGATCGCGACCGAGCGGCGCGTGCATCTGCGCTACCAGGGCACCGATTCGGCGCTCGACGTGCCGGCCGGCAGCGTCGACGCGATGCAGCAGGCGTTCGAGGCCGCGTACCGGCAGCGCTACGCATTCCTGATGCCCGGCACGCCGCTCGTCGCCGAACTGGCGTCGGTCGAGGCAATCGGCCGCTCCGACGCGCCGGTGGACATCGCGCCGCTGGCCTCGCGCGGGGAAGGCGCCGCGCCGCGTGCCGATTCCGCCGTGCGCTTCCATTCCGGCGGCCAGTGGCACGACGCGGCGCTCTATGTACGCGACACACTGCTCGCAGGCGACACGATCGATGGCCCGGCGATCGTCGCGGAAAAAAACGGCACGACCATCGTCGAGCCTGGCTGGCGCGCGCGGATGACCGCGCAGGGCAATCTCGTGCTGACGCGCACGACGCCGCTGCCGACGCGCCGCTCGCTCGGCACCGATGCCGATCCGGTGCGGCTCGAGATCTTCAACAACCTGTTCATGTCGATCGCCGAGCAGATGGGGCTGCGGCTGCAGAACACCGCGTACTCGGTGAACATCAAGGAGCGGCTCGACTTCTCGTGCGCGATCTTCGACGGCGACGGCAACCTGATCGCGAACGCGCCGCACATGCCCGTGCACCTCGGCTCGATGGGCGAGAGCATCCGCACGGTGATCGAGCGCAACCGCGGCCGCATGCGCGACGGCGACGTGTTCATGCTGAACGACCCGTATCACGGCGGCACGCACCTGCCGGACGTGACGGTCATCACGCCGGTGTTCGCGGACGGCTCGGACGCGCCGCTGTTCTACGTCGGCTCGCGCGGCCACCACGCGGACATCGGCGGCACGACGCCGGGCTCGATGCCGCCCGATTCGACGCATATCGACGAGGAAGGCGTGCTGATCGACAACTGGCAACTCGTGTCGGCCGGCGTGCTGCGCGATGCCGACACGCGCGCGCTGCTCGCATCGGGCCGCTACCCGGCGCGCAACGTCGAGCAGAACATGGCCGACCTGCGCGCGCAGGTCGCCGCGAACCAGAAGGGCGTCGACGAGTTGCGCCGGATGGTCGCGCAGTTCGGCCGCGACGTCGTGCTCGCGTTCATGGGGCACGTGCAGGACAACGCGGAAGAGGCGGTGCGGCGCGTGATCGGCGCGCTGCAGGACGGCGCGTACCGCTATCCGCTCGACAACGGCGCGGAAATTCGCGTCGCGATCCGCGTCGATCGCGCGGCCCGGCGCGCGGAGATCGATTTCACCGGCACGTCCGAGCAGCTCGACAACAACTTCAACGCGCCGAAGGCCGTCTGCATGGCCGCCGTGCTGTACGTGTTCCGCACGCTGGTCGGCGACGACATCCCGCTGAACGCCGGCTGCCTGAAGCCGCTCACGGTGATCGTGCCGGCGCGCTCGATGCTGAACCCCGAGTATCCGGCGGCGGTCGTGTCGGGCAACGTCGAGACGTCGTCGGCGATCACCAACGCGCTGTACGGCGCGCTCGGCTGCGTCGCGTCGAGCCAGGGGACGATGAATAACTTCACATTCGGCAACGATCGCTACCAGTACTACGAGACGATCGCGGGCGGCAGCGGCGCGGGCGACGGCTTCGCGGGCGTCGGCGCGGTGCAGACGCACATGACGAACTCGCGGCTCACCGATCCGGAGGTGCTCGAATGGCGCTACCCGGTGCGGCTCGATTCGCACCGGATCCGCGCCGGCTCGGGCGGTGGCGGGCGCTGGCGCGGCGGCGACGGCGCGGTGCGGCGGATCCGCTTCCTCGAGCCGATGACCGCGTCGATCCTGTCGAACAACCGGATCCACGCGCCGTTCGGCGCGGCGGGCGGCGCGGCCGGCGCGCTCGGCCGCAACACGATCGAGCGCGCGGACGGCACGGTCGAGGCGCTCGAGCATATCGGCCGCGCGCAGATGGCGCCGGGCGACGTGTTCGTCGTCGAAACGCCGGGCGGCGGCGGGTACGGCGCGGCGGGCTGAGCCGCGCCCCACGCGCGGCAGCGGCGACGGCGGGCGTTCGTGCGGAACGGCGGACGCTCGCCGCGTGTCTCGCGCACCGGTCGCGACGGCGGCCGTACCGGTTCCACCGGCGCTGCCGACCGGCTGCGGAATTCGACAACGCTGCCGGGATCCGATGAAACGCGTCGTTTCTGCAGTCGGCGATATTGCAACCGACTGTGGAATAAAGCGGCGCATTCACGCTCGAACAGAAACAAATTGGCCGGATTTCGCGTTGCCGGAACACGATCCGACCCTGCCGCCGTGGACCTGAGGACAATCCGTCCCTACATTCAGCGATTTCCTGGAAACCCTTGCGGAGCAAGGCGCTCCGACTATCCGGCCAGCCCCGTTTCGCACTGCCTCGTCTGTTCTCGAGCGTGCCGCCAATCATGAAAAATCCGGCTTGCCAATCGAGTCCCGATTCCTTGACACCCCGTTCTAAATGTGAGTGCCAATCCTCATCGTCATTTGATAAGATGGCTCTCATCATTCGTTAGGCAGAACCTGCGCGCTTCACGCGCGAACGCCGGTTGCATTAGCTGGAAACAAGTACGAGACGAGGGCCGTTGTCACGGCAATCACGGCTGCCCTGCCGGGAACGCGCGCTGCGCGGCCCGGGAAGGCGGGCGGCCAACTCGCCTCCGTCTACACTGTGCGTTTTTTTCTGGATCGGGGCGTGTCCATGGATGACGAAAACGATAGCGCGGTGCTCGAGGCGCATGTCGGTACGCGCAGCCCCTGCTGGCGTCTCGGCAGCGACAGCAATGCGCTCGAACTGGCCGCCGTCCGCGGCCTGACCAACGTCGCCGTCGCGCTGACGGTCGAGCAGGCCGCGCGCATCCGTGCGCTGACGGGCGTCACGTCGCACCTCGTGCTCGACATCGCACTGTTCGGCGAGTCGGTCAGCCTCCATCTCGTCGGCAGGAAGGTCAACACGACCGACTGGGCCGGCACGGCCTCCGCGTATTCCGATGCCGTGTCCGTCGCGGAAGATCTCTCGCACGGGCTCGCGTTCGCCGAGCAGGTCGTGTCCGAAGTGAATTCGCTGGTCGTGATCCTCGACCGCAACGGGATGGTGCAGCGTTTCAACCACCTGTGCGAGGAAGTGACGGGCAAGCGCGAGGTCGACGTGATCGGACGCAGCGCGTTCGAACTGTTCATGAGCCCCGAGCAGGGCGCGCAGTCGCGCAGCAACATCACGGGCTTTTTCGCGAGCAACCGCTCGTTCGCGGTCGAGCGCTACATCAACACGGTCAACGGGCCGCGCCTGTTCCAGTTCCGCAACAAGTTCGTGCAGAGCGGCAGCGGCGTCGAAGAGCAGTTCCTGATCTGCTCGGGCATCGACATCACCGAGGAGCGCAACGCGCAGCAGCGGCTCACCGAACTCGCGAACACCGACGTGCTGACCGGGCTGCCGAACCGCCATGCAATCAGCGAGCGCATCCATGCGGCGATCGCCGCGGAGAGCGCCGCGTCGCGCGGCCAGGTCGGCATCCTGTTCCTCGATCTCGACAACTTCAAGCGCGTCAACGATCACTACGGCCACATCACCGGCGACCGCCTGCTGCAGGACGTGTCGAAGATCATCAGCGGCTGCCTGCCGTCCGGCGCGACGCTCGCGCGGCTCGGCGGCGACGAATTCCTCGTGCTGTTCGAGCACGGCACGCGGCCGCTGCTCGAAGCGACCGCGCAGATCATCCTCGAACGGATGCGCACGCCGATCCACCTCGGGCTGATGGAGGTCTATACGAGCTGCTCGATCGGCATCGCGATGCATCCGCAGCACGGCGATTCGCTCGAGACGCTGATCCGCAGCGCGGACACCGCGATGTACGTCGCGAAGGAAGAGGGCAAGCATACGTACCGCGTGTTCTCGCTGGAGATGAACCAGAAGGTCGCGAAGTACATGTGGCTCGACACGAACCTGCGCAAGGCGCTCGAGGAAGAGCAGTTCGTGCTGCACTACCAGCCGGTCGTCGATATCGCGACCGGCGACGTGCGCGGCGTCGAGGCGCTGATCCGCTGGCAGTCGCCCGATCGCGGGCTCGTCGCGCCGATCGAGTTCATCCGCTTCGCGGAGGAGTCGGGGCTGATCGCGCCGCTCGGGCGCTGGGTGATGCGCACCGCAGCCGCGCAGGCCGCCGCGTGGAAGGCGAAGGGGCTCGGCATCCGGATCGCGGTGAACGTGTCCGCGCGGCAGTTGCAGGACACGAACATCGTGCATCAGTTCGCATCGATTCTCGACGGCGCGGGGCTCAAGCCCGGCCTGCTCGACATCGAACTGACCGAGAGCTGCTTCATCGAGGACGAGGATTCCGCCAACAGCCTGATGCGGCAGTTCCGCCAGCTCGGCGCTCAGATCCATCTCGACGATTTCGGCACCGGCTATTCGTCGCTGTCGCAGTTGTCGCGCCTGCCGCTCGACGCGATCAAGCTCGACCGCACCTTCATCACGGGCATCGACCGCAATCCGCGTTCGCAGGCGCTGGTGCGCTCGGTCGTGTCGCTCGCGAAGGCGCTGAATTTCGCGGTGGTCGCCGAAGGCGTCGAGACGCGCGCGGAAGCCGATTTCCTCAAGCAGCTCGACGTCGATCACGCGCAGGGCTACTACTACGCACGGCCGATGCCGGCGCAGGCATTCGAGGCGTGGCTCGCCGAGACGAGAAAGCTCAGGCTGATCGCCTGAGCTTCGTTCCGGGGAGCGGGGCGCCCCCGGCCACCGGCGGCCCCCGCCGTATTACACCGTGCGCAGCTTCGACACGCGCCGGTTCTGCAGCATCACCAGGCGTTCCATGTACGCGAGGTCCTTCGGCTCGATCGTGAACGCCGCATGCACCCACGCTTCCGTGATGTCCATCAGCTCCGAGCGCGACAACTGGAACACGCGCTCGCGTGCGCGCAGCATCGCGCGCACGCCGTTCAGCTTCGGCTTCATCACGTCGATGAAGGTGCGCGTCGCGAGATACGCGTCACCGGCGTCGAACGTCTCGTCGACCAGCCCGCGATCCTCGTACCACTCGGCCGCATGCGTTTCGCCGGTCGAGATCAGCGATTCCGCGATTCCGCGGTCCGCCTTGCGCGCAACGAGCGAATAGCCGCCCATCCCCGGGAACAGGTTGAACGCGATCTCGGGGAACCCGAGCTTCACGCCCTTCTGCGCGAGCACGTAGTGATGCGCGAGCGCCGCTTCGAAGCCGCCGCCGAGCGCGCTGCCCTCGACCATCGCGATCGAGATCGACCCGGTGCCGAAGCCCGTGTAGATCTCGTACACGCCGTCGATGCACGAGCGCGCATAGGCCATCAGCTGGTCGCGCCGGCCGCTGCGGATCGCGTCGACGAAGAAGCTCAGGTCGCCGCCGACGTTGAACAGCTCGGGGACGAGCGAGCCCGTCACCCAGAAGTCGAACGGCAGGCCCGAGTCGCGTGCGACGCGCGCGAGATGGATGATGTCGGTGACGAGTTGCTGGTTGAAGCACGGCCGCGGCTCCGATCGCAGCATCATCCACATGACGTTGCGGCCTTCTTCGTAAAAGGCAGTCAGTTGCGTGAGTTCGCCGGCTTCATAAAACGGGCGGCACGCCGGATGGGATTGGAGTTGCATGGTATGTCCTCGTGAGATGTGGTTTTCGAAGACCATCGCGCCCGGCGCCATGCGGGAATCGGGTAGCCCGCCTGGCGCCGGGCGCGAGGCATCGCCATTGTTGCGCGCGCACAAATGCCGAATTGCGGGGAACAACGCACGACCGGGACGCGGGCGCGGACGCAGCGGGTGGCGACGGGCGAGGAGAGGGAGCGCGGGTGCGGAAACCTGTGTGCGGGGCGTGGCCGATGCGGGCGGGAAGGTGGGCCGCGACGCGGCCGGAGCAAGGTCGCCGCATCGCGCAATCGCGTGCGGGCGGCTGCTCCTGCGCACGGGCGCCGGCGTCGGTCGCTTACGCGCTGAAAGCGGCGCCGGGCCGGCGGGCGCCCCCTATGGAATATGCGGACTGGCGCCGCGAGCGCGCGTCGATTAGCTTTAAGGGATCGCGCCGCCGTGCCGGGTGTGCCGGGAGGGGACCATGACCGCATTCCGGAAGGTGTGGCAGTTGCTGGTCGGAAAACCGCTGGACCCGCTCGATCCGCGCACGCGCCATGCGATCGCGGTGACGCCGTTGCTGGCCTGGGTCGGGCTCGGCGCCGACGGGTTGTCTTCGTCGTGCTACGGCCCGGAAGAGGCGTTCCTCGCGCTGGCGCACCACACGCCGCTCGCGCTGTTTCTCGCGCTCGCGACCGCGGCCACGGTCTTCATCATCGCGCTCGGCTACAACCAGGTGATCGAGCTGTTCCCGACGGGCGGCGGCGGCTACCGCGTCGCGACCGCGCTGCTCGGGGCGAAGCCGGGGCTCGTGTCGGGTGCTGCGCTGCTGGTCGACTACGTGCTGACCGTCGCGACCTCGCTCGCGAGCGGCGTCGACGCGTTCTTCAGCCTGCTGCCGGTCAGCGCGCAGGCATTCAAGCTCACGACCGAGATCGCGCTGATCCTGCTGATGACCGGGCTCAACTTCCGCGGGATGCGGGAATCGATCATGGTGCTGCTGCCGATCTTCATCGGCTTCGTCGTCCTGCACTTCGGGCTGATCGTGTATGGCGTCGCCGTACACGGCAGCAACCTCGCGATGATCGTGCCCGATGCCGTGCACGAGGCGCACGGGATGTCGCAGTCGCTCGGCGTGTTCGTGATGCTCGCGCTGCTGATGCGCGCGTTCTCGCTCGGCGGCGGCACCTATACGGGCCTCGAGGCGGTGTCGAACAACGTGAACATGCTCGCCGATCCGCGCGTGCCGAACGGGAAGGTGACGATGTGGTACATGTCGACGTCGCTCGCGTTCACGGCCGGCGGCATCATCCTGCTGTACATGCTGTGGCATGCGCGGCCCGTCGAAGGCGAGACGCTCAACGCGGTCGTGTTCGGCAGCGTGATCGACCATCTCGGGCTCGGCTCGGCGTTCGCGCGGCATGCGTTGCTCGCAGCCGTGCTCGCGTTCGAGGCCGGGCTGCTGATGGTCGGCGCGCAGACGGGCTTCCTCGACGGCCCGGCCGTGCTGTCGAACATGGCGTCGGATTCGTGGGTACCGCGCCATTTCCGCGACCTGTCGACACGCCTCGTGCGGCAGAACGGCATCATCGTCGTCGGCCTGTCGAGCCTGCTGATCCTGCTGTGGACGCACGGCAGCGTCGACGTGCTCGTCGTGCTGTACAGCATCAACGTGTTCCTCACGTTCAGCATGTCGTTGCTCGGGCTGTGCACGTACTGGTGGCGTCATCGCAGCGAGCGCGGCTGGTTCAAGCATTTCTTCCTGTCCGCGCTCGGGCTGAGCGTGACGGCGACCGTGCTCGTCATCACGCTGGTCGAGAAGTTTACGGCGGGCGGCTGGCTCACGGTGCTCGTGACGAGCGCGGTGATCGCGCTGTGCTTCATGATCAACCGCCACTACGCGTACACGCGCACGCAGCTCGCGAAGGAAGATGCGCTGTTCTCCGGCAAGCCGCCCGAAGTCGACGAGGCGAGCGCGCCGGGCAAGCCCGATCCGTCGCAACCGACGGCCGTGCTGCTGGTCGGCAAGCATCGCGGCGCGAGCATGCATGCGCTGCTGTGGGTCAACCGGCTGTTTCCCGGGCACTTCCGCAACGTGATCTTCCTTGCGGTCGGCGAGGTCGATGCGAAGGCGTACGACGGGCACGAACATCTCGAACGGCTGCGTCACTCGATCACCGAAGCGCTCGACTACTATGTCGCGCATTGCCGCCGCAACGGCATCGCAGCCGACTACCGGATCGCGTTCGGCACGAACCCCGTCGTGGAATTCATGAACCTCGCGTCGTCGACGCTCGACGCGTATCCGAATGCCGTGTGCTTCGCGAGCAAGCTGATCTTCCGGCGCGTGAATTTCCTGACCGCGTGGCTGCACAACCAGACACCCGTCGAGCTGCAGGCGCGCCTGCATGTCGAGGGCAAGCAGATGGTGCTGTTGCCGATGAACGTCGGCTAGCGGTGGCGCGGCAACGGCACCGTGACGGGCGCCATCACGCCGACGAGCTACGACTCGAAGGGGCTATTGCCCGGGCAGCATGCGCAGGCCGGCGCGTACACGCTCGCGTGGACGTGGCGCGGCAAGCGCGTGGGCGACTGCCGGTAGCCGCCGTCAAGGCTGATGATGCCGATGCGGACGGTTGGGCCGCCGCAGCGGCGGATGATGGAATTTGGCCCTCAGCCGGTCGCGCCCCGGACGCTTGACGAAGAACAGCACGGCGAGTGCGACAAACGCCAGCAGCACGACGACTTCCACGATCCCGTTTTCCATGGTGCCTCCCGGTCGCGGGCGGACGATCTTTTGCCGGCGTTAGGCGATCGAGCCGTATGCCGGCGGCCGCATGCGACGACGCTTTCATGTCCCATTGTAGGCCGACGGGCACCGGCTTGACGCGTGCGGATGCGTCGCCCACACTGGCCGACACGAGAGCCGCGCGGTTGACCCCGTCCGCTGCGCGGCCGCGCTTTCCGTGAACCGCGACGAGGTGCGATGTGGTGCGCTTTTCTGTCGGCCTGGCTGGCTGGATGCTGGCATGCGCTGCCGCGTTCGTCGCATCGAACGCCGTCGGTGCGACGCCGGGCGCGGGCACGGCGGCGGGCGGCGCGAACGGCGTTGCCGACGAAGCACCCGTCACGCTCGTCAGCGATGTCCACGAATTCGTGATCCGGCACGACGGTTCGCTCGACGAGCACGACGATTCGACGCTGCGCGCGAACAACGCGAACGGCATCGACGCGGTCGCGCAGCGCTACGTGTGGTTCGACAAGAATCTCGAGCAGGTCGACCTGCTCGCGGCCGAGACGATCGACCGCGACGGCGTCGCGCATCCGGTCGGCGCGGACGGCATCCGCGACGTGCAGGAGCCGCGCTCGGCCGGCGCGCCGACATTCCAGGACGGGCTGTTGCGCACCGTCGTGTTTCCCGGCGTCGAAGCCGGGTCGAGCACGCGCGTGGCGTTCCGCAAGACGCGCACGAAGCCCGTCAATCGCGGCTACTTCGGCTACTACGTGGAGCCGTCGCGCGAGCCCGTCGACAATCAGCGGCTGATCTTCGACGTGCCGGCCGACATGCCGCTGTACGCGGACGCGCGCGGCTATGTCGCGCTGCCGCCGGTCACGGCGAACGGCCGCACGCGCTACGAATTCGACTACCGGCACGGCCCGTACGACCGCATCGAGAACGGCGCGGTCGGCTACCCGACCTACGGCGACCGGCTCGTCGTGTCGACGCTGCCCGACTACGCGGCATTCGCCGCGCGCTACCGCAACGCGGCCGCCGACCCGAGCGTGGACGATCCGGCCGTCGTGCAGCTGGCGCGCGCGCTCACCGCGGCTGCCGCCGATCCGCGCGACAAGGCACGCATCCTGTACGACTGGGTGCAGGCGAACGTGCGCTACGTCGCGCTGTTTCTGGGCGAAACGGCCGCCGCGCCGCATCGCGTGACCGACATCCTGGGCAACCGCTACGGCGACTGCAAGGACCATGTCGCGCTGTTCGGCGCGCTGCTCGCGGCGGTCGGCATCCGCAGCGAACCGGTGCTGATCAATCTCGGTTCGGTGTACACGCTGCCGTCCGTGCCCGGTTACGGCGGCGGCGCGATCAATCACGCGATCACGTGGCTGCCCGATCTCGCGCTTTACGCCGATACGACGACGGCCGGCATCGCGTTCGGCTATCTGCCGCCGATCGTGATGGATCGCCCCGCGCTGCTGGTCGGCACGGGCGTGCTGTCGCGCACGCCGGCCACGCAGCCGCGCGGCCGCATCGCACGGCTCGCGATCGATGCCGCGCAGCCCGGCGCCGCGCGGCTTCATGCGTACATCGAGGACGACGGCTGGACGGCCGAACTCGAGCGCAACCTGTTTCGCCGCGCGACGCACGACCGCATCGAGCAGCTCGCGACCGAACGCCTGCGGCAAAGCGGCTTGCGCGGCCGCGCGCAGCTGTCGACCAGCGAGCGGCGCGTGACCGACGGGCCGTTCGACGTGACGGTGTCGGGCACGCTCGATCATTTCGTATGGCCCGACGGCACGACCGCGTTGCCCGCGCTGTCGAGCCTCACGGGCGGCATCGCGACGCAGGTCGAGAACTGGCTGGCGGAACCCGTGCGCACGCAGCCGTGGGGCTGCATCGGCGGCACGTTCGACGAGACCGGCCAGATCGCGCTGCCGGCCGACGTCGTCGTGACCGATCTGCCGGCCGATGCAGCCGTGCACGACCGCTTCGTCGACTTCACGTCGCATTACGTGTTCGACGCGGCCGCGCGCGTCGTGCAGGTCACGCGGCGGATGACGGCTGATTTCGGCCGGCAGGTATGCACGCCCGACGAATTCACGGCGCTGCGCGCGTCGCTCGAACGCATCGAGCGCGATACGCAGGCGCAGATCGTCGTGCGCGCGAAAGGGCGTTGAACGGGCAGCGACAGTGAGCGCGTCGCCGCCATCGGCCGACGCGCAGGAGGGACATCATGACGGAACGGGACTACGAGATCGCCGATCTCTCGAAGGAATTGCTGGGCCGGATCGTGCAGGGCACCATCGCGAACGGTGCGGCCGTGGATGCGGAGCAGTGCGCGGAGCTTGCCGTGCAGTGCGCGACGGCGCTGGTCGACAAGCTCGCGGCGCTCGGCGGCTGAACGCGGAAAGGCGTCACACGCGGCGGCGCCTTGCGCGACGCCGGCGAGCGTGCGACTGCGGAGCGAAGCAACGCGTGGCGGCCGGGTCGGCGTCGCACGTCAAGCGTCGGGCATTACGCTTCGACGCGCGCCTCGCCGTCCGCACGCACGGCGCCCGGCGGCTTTCCGATCACACGCTTGAACGCGCGGCTGAACGCCGCCAGCGAACCATAGCCGAGCCGGTACGCGACGGCTTCGATCGCTTCGCGGTCGCGCGCGATCCACTGCGCGGCGAGCCGCATCCGCAGCTCGGTCAGGTAGCGCACGGGCGTCATCCCGGTCGCCGCGAGAAAGCGTTCGGCGAATACCGAGCGCGACACGCCCGCTTCGGCGGCCAGCTCCGCGACGCTCCAGTTGCGGCCCGGATCGCGATGCAGCGCGACGATCGCGCGGCCAAGCTTCGGCTCGCGAAGCGCCTGCACCCAGCCCGACGCGTCGCCGCATCCGCACTCGACCCAGCCGCGTACGATGAATGCCGCGACCACGTCCGCGAGCCGCGCGAGGATGCCCGCGAAGCCCGCGCGCGCCGAGCAGGATTCGCGCTCCATCGCGTCGAGCATCGGGCGGATTTCCGGGTAGCGCGCGAGCAGCGTGCCGACGTGCATGAACTCGGGCATCGTGCCGACCAGCGGCTGCATGCCGCCGAGGTCGAGTTCCATGCATGCGCTGAAGATCAGCGCATCGCCGGCGCCCGGCTCCGTCGTCGCGCAGCCCGCGGGCGACGTGCCGGCCGACGCCACCGACGCGACCGTATCGCAGATCTTCGCGACTTCGAAGCCGTTGATCTCGCGGCACGGCGCATCCGGATCGGACACCAGCGCATGCATGCGGCCGTGCGGCAGCAGGATCGCGTCGCCGGCCTCGAGCCGCATCGTTGCGCCGGATGCGTCGCGCAGCAGCACGGGCCCGCGCCCGACGAAATGGAACTGCGCGCGGCCCGGCGCCTGACCGAAATTCAGCCCGAACGGCCGCGCGACCTGGATGCGGCGGTACTGGACGCCGCTCAGACGCATCCCCAGCAGCAGCTCGCTGACGAGGTCGTGCACGTCGGGGACGGGGGGAAGCAGCGGTTCGGACATGGCGAGATTCGGACGATCGATCAACAAGAACGGATTGTATGTCATAGACCGTCCTGCTGCCGGTCCTTACGATACGCCGTCATCAGTACTTTCCCTGGACGAAAACGGAACGCCACATGAATCCCGGAATTTCCCCGGCCGCCTCGACGGCGGCCACCCGCGAACCGGCCTGGGGCGCGGTATTCGCGATGACGCTCGGCGTCTTCGGGCTCGTCACGGCCGAATTTCTTCCCGCCAGCCTGCTCACGCCGATGGCCGGCAGCCTCGGCGTGACCGAAGGCGTGGCCGGGCAGGCCGTGACGGCCACAGCGACGGTCGCGCTCGTCACGAGCCTCCTGATCTCCGCGCTGACGCGCACGATCGACCGGCGGCGCGTGCTGCTCGCGTTCTCGGTGCTGCTCGTCGCATCGAATCTGGCGGTCGCGTTCGCGCCCAACCTGACGACGCTGCTGATCGGCCGCGTCGTGCTCGGCGTCGCGCTCGGCGGCTTCTGGACGATGGCGACGGCCACCGCGATGCGGCTCGTGCCGACGGCGATGGTGCCGCGCGCGCTGTCGATCATCTTCAGCGGCGTGGCGGTCGCGACGATCGCGTCCGCGCCGATGGGCAGCTATTTCGGTCACCTGATCGGCTGGCGCAACGTGTTCCTGATCGCGGCCGGGCTCGGCGGCGTCGCGTTCGTGTCGCAGGTGATGACGCTGCCGTCGATGCCGCCGAGCGGCACGACGCGGCTGCGCACGCTGATCGACGTGCTGCGCCGGCCGACCGTCGGCCTCGGGATGTTCGCGACGATCCTCGTGTTCACCGGGCATTTCGCGTTCTTCACGTATCTGCGGCCGTTCCTCGAACAGGTCGCGGGCGTCGGCGTGAACGGGCTGTCGGCGATCCTGCTCGGCTACGGCATTGCCAACTTCGTCGGCACGTCGCTCGCGGGCCGCGTGCTCGAACACCGGCTGCGGCCGATGCTGATCGGGATGCCCGCGCTGATGGTCGTGCTCGGCATCGCGCTCGTCGCGCTCGGCCGTGCGCCGATGCTCGACGCGGTGCTCGTCGCGTTGTGGGGGATGGCATTCGGCGGCGTGCCCGTCGCGTGGTCGACGTGGGTCACGCGCACCGTGCCCGACGAGGCCGAGAGCGCGGGCGGGCTGATCGTCGCGGCGATCCAGCTCGCGATCGCGACGGGCGCGGCAGCCGGCGGCGTCGTGTTCGACGCGAACGGCGCGGCCGGCGTGTTCGTCGGCGCGGCGGTCGTGCTCGCCGTCGCAGTCGCGACGATCGTGACCGGCGTGCCGAAGCGGGTGGGCGTGGTGGTGTCCTAACCGGCCGGGCGGCCCGCGTTTCGCAGGCCCGCCGGCGGTCGTCCGTCAGGCGGCGCCGGCGCCCGCGATGCGGTCGAGTTCCGCGAGCGCATCGTCCGGCAGATCGAGGTCGGCCGCCGCGAGATTCTCGCGCAGATGCGCGACCGACGACGTGCCCGGGATCAGCAGGATGTTCGGCGCGCGGCGCAGCAGCCACGCCAGCGCGACCTGCATCGGCGTCGCGCCGACGCGGGCCGCCACGCCGGACAGCGTCGACGACTGCAGCGGCGAGAAGCCGCCGAGCGGAAAGTACGGCACGTACGCGATGCCGTCGCGGGCCAGCGCGTCGATCAGCGCATCGTCGCCGCGATGCGCGATGTTGTAGTGGTTCTGCACGCAGACGATGTCGCAGATCCGCCGGCCTTGCGCGACCTGCGCGGGCGTCACGTTGCTCAGGCCGACGTGGCGGACGAGCCCGCGCCGCTGCAGTTCGGCGAGTACGCTCAGCGGTGCCTCGATCGATCCTTCGGCCGGCCCGTGCGTGTCGAACATGATGCGCAGGTTGACGACGTCGAGCACATCGAGGCCGAGGTTGCGCAGGTTGTCGTGCACGGCCCGTTCGAGTTCGTCGGGCGCGAACGCGGGCAGCCACGATGCGTCGTCGCCGCGTCGCGCGCCGATCTTGGTGACGATCACGAGATCGTCGCGATAAGGATGCAACGCATCGCGGATCAGCCGGTTGGTCACGTGCGGGCCGTAGAAGTCGCTGGTGTCGATATGGTCGACGCCGGCCGCGACGGCTTCGCGCAACACGTTCAGGGCCGCGTCGCGGTCCTTCGGCGGGCCGAATACGCCGGGCCCCGCGAGCTGCATCGCGCCGTAGCCGATCCGTTTGACGTTGCGATCGCCGAGCCTGAAGGTGGCGGTGTGCCGAATGTCGGACATGACTGTGCTCCTGTGAATCCATGGATGAATGCGCCCAGCATAGGCATTGGCCGTCTGCGCGATAAGCCGTCATAATCCGCACGGGTTGTACGAAAAGGCGAACAATGCAAACCGATCTTGGAGATCTGAATGCGTTCATGGCCGTGGCGCGCGCCAGCGGATTCCGCGACGCCGCACGCATGACGGGCCTCAGCGCGTCGGGGCTGAGCGAGGCCGTGCGTCGGCTGGAGGCGCAGCTCGGCGTGCGGCTGCTGCACCGCACGACGCGCAGCGTCGTGCCCACCGAAGCCGGCGAGCGCCTGCTCGCGCGTCTCGGGCCCGCGTTGACCGAAGTGGCGGCGGCGCTCGACGGTATCGGCGAATTCCGGGACAGACCGGCCGGCACGCTGAAGCTCAACGTGCCGCTCAGCGCGGCCCGGCTCGTGCTGCCCGCGATCGTGCCGCGCTTTCTCGATGCGTACCCGGAAATACGGCTGGAAGTGATCGCCGACGAAAGTTTCGTCGACGTGCTGGCGGCTGGATGCGACGCTGGCATCCGCTACGACGAACGGCTCGAGCAGGACATGATCGCGGTGCCGATCGGCCCGCGCATTCAGCGGTTTGCGACCGCGGCGGCCCCCGGCTATCTCGATCGTCACGGCCGGCCGCGGCATCCGCGCGAATTGCTCGACCATCGTTGCCTGCGCGGGCGCTTCGCGAGCGGAGCGATGCCGCCGTGGGAGTTCGAGCGCGACGGCGAAGTCGTGCGGGTCGAGCCGGCCGCGGGGCCGCTGCTGGTGCAGATCGGCGGTGCGACGGACCTGCTGGTCGATGCGGCGATCGCCGGCACGGGCATCGTGCATCTCTTCGAAGAGTGGCTGCGCCCGCAATTCGACAGCGGCGCACTCGAACGCGTGCTCGAACCGTGGTGGCGGCCGTTTTCGGGGCCCTTCCTCTATTACCCCGGGCGCCGTCTCGTGCCGCCGGCACTGCGCGCGTTCATCGATTTCATCAAGGCATCCTGAACGCTGCGGGCGGGCGTGATGTCTGCCGGGCGACGAGCGCCGCCGGAATGGCGGCGCGATACCGGAAGCGAAGGGACGGTCGGGCCGTGCGCCGATTACATCGGATGTAATCGTTCGACGCGCGGCCGTCCCGGGAATCCGCTAGCCGCCTTGCCTGACCATCGCCGCAAGCGTCTTCATCGCCTGCAGATACGGATACGGTCCGTGGCTGATGCGGGCCACGCCGTATTCGGCGAGGTCGGCGAGCGTCGGCGTTTCCGCGACGCGCATCACGTTCACCGGCAGCGGCGACGCGGCCGTCAGCGCGCGAATGAGCGCAGGCGACTGAAGGCCCGGCACGAAGAGACCGTCGGCGCCGGCCGCCGCATATGCACGTGCGCGGGCCAGCGTTTCGTCGAGCAGGCGTTCGTCGTGCGTGTCGGCCGGCGCCTTGAAGAACACGTCGGTACGCGCATTGATGAAGTAGTCGGCGCCCGCGCGATCGGCCGCCCGCCGTGCAGCCGCGAGACGCGCTGCCGCTTCTTCGACGTCACGCAATTCGCCCGTCGCCGGAAAACTGTCTTCGAGGTTGCTGCCGACCGCCCCCGCTTCGATGCTGAGCGCGATCGTTTCGGCGACATCCTCGGGCCGCTCGCCGTACCCGCTTTCGAGATCGACGGTGACGGGCAAGTTCGTCGCACGCGTGATCCGCTCGAGCACTTCCATCAAGAGCGCGCGCGGCATCTGCTCGCCATCGACGAAACCATTGGCCGCGGCTACCGACCAGCTCCCGGTCGCCAGCGCGACCGCACCCGCGTCGGCCGCAGTGCGCGCGCTGCCGGCGTCCCACACGTTGAACAGCGCCAGCGGCTGGCCCGCGCGATGAAGCGACCGGAAATACGCGCCTTTCTCATTGCTCGTCATGCTTGTCTCTCCTTATGAAAACCGGATCGGTGGTCGTGCCGAACGATATTGCCACCGTATCGAGCGCCGCGAGGAAATCGCGCGCGTCGAACAATTCGCCGAGGCTGCGCACGCCGCCTGAAACGACGGCCTCGCCCGTCATCAGGCGCACGGCCGCCTCGACGATGATCGGCGCGCTGACCGCGTAGATGTCGCGTCCCGATGCCGTCACGCGATGCGTCGTGCCGCCCTGCACGACGATCGCGTCCATCGCGAACTGCTGCGCCGACCGGCCCAGCGCATCGGTCGGCTCGGGCGGCGGCGTGGCGGCATCGCGCACGTCGCGCAGCGCGAGCGTCGCGAGCCACGATTCGATCGTATCGATGCGCAGATGACGCGAGAGTGTCATCACTTCCGAAAACGGCAGCAGCGTCACGTCGACGGTGCTGATCGGCGCCGGGAACGGCCACACGCGTTCGCGTGCCGTCGACGGCACCGGCGTCGGCTTGCCGTCCCTCTGGACGAGCCGCACCGCGCGATTGCGTTCGCCCGTCACGCGCGTGCCGCGCGTCGGGTGCCAGCTGTCGAGGCCGGTCGCGATATCGACGCGATCGATCGGCTTGCGTTGGTCGACGACGGCCGTGACGAGCAGGTCGGCCAGGCCGCCGTAGAACGCGGCGGCGGGAACGACGGTCACGCCTGCGGCGCGCGCACGGGCATCGGCATGTTCGGCCAGCGCCAGTACCGACGGCTGTTCGGCCGTCAGGTCGAGATAGGGGATGCCGGCCCGCAGCGCGGCATCGGCCAGCGGCAGCGCGGTATCGAGGTACGGGCCCGCGCAGTTGATCACGGCATCCGCGCCGCGCAACGCGGCATCGAGCGCGGCCGGATCGTCGATCGCCGCGACGCGCGAAGGCGCGGCGTCGCTTGTGCCGCCTTCCGCGAGCCGCGCGGCATCGCGGCCGATGCGGATCGCGCCAACGCCGCGCCGGGCCAGTTCGGCGACGACGAACCGCCCGGTGTGACCCGTGGCGCCATAGACCGCAACCGTCTTTCGATCGTCCATGATCAACTCCGATACAGAACGGTCTGTTTTATAGTACAGACCTGTAGCGTCGTCAACCTCACGGTGCTATGATCGGCCCACTGTTGCGGTACGGGCGGCCCTGGGCGGCCGGGCTTGGATGAAAAAGGGAACGGACACACAAGGTAGCGCGCTCGATACGCGCGAGCGCATTCTGCAAACGGCCAGCGAGCTGTTCTACCGGGAAGGCACGCGCGCGGTTGGCGTGGACCTGATCGTCGCGCAGGCGGGCGTCGCGAAGACGAGTCTCTATCGCCACTTCACGGCGAAGGACGACCTGATCGAGGCGTTCCTGCTGCGCGAGGACGCGGATTTCTGGGCGCATTGGGATGCGGTGGCGCAGCAGTACAAGCGCACGCCGCGCGAGGAACTGGATGCGCAGCTTCAATGGATCGGCGAGCGCATTGCGCGGCCCGGCTATCGCGGCTGCCCGCAGATCAACATCGCCGCCGAATATGCGGACGACAACCATCCGGCCCGCAAGGTCGCCGTCGCGCACAAGCAGGAACTGCGGCGCCGGTTGACGGAGCTGGCGAGCGCGATGCGGATCGACGAACCGGAAATTTTCGCGCTGCGGCTCGCAACCGTCATCGACGGTGCGCTGAGCAGCGGGCGTGCGCTGCACGAGCGCGGCCCCGTGCATTTCCTGCAGGAATTCGCGCAACTGCTGCTGCCGAAGAAGGGCAGGAAATAGGCGGCACGCCGCGGCCGCGATCCGCGCGCCGGTTCAACCGCGCGCAGCCGGCTCCTGCGACAGTGCGTGCAACTGGTCGCGCAACAGGTCGACTTCTCCCGGCGCGAATTGCCGTTCGATGTCGGCATGCGTTTGTTGCCACAGCGGAAACGCTTCGGCCAATAGATCGTGGCCCGCCTGCGTCAGTTCGAGCAGGCGGCTGCGCCCGTCGTCCGGATCCTGCGCGATCGTGACGAGCCCGCGCCGCTCGAGCGGCTTGAGCGCGGCGGTCAGCGTGGTGCGGTCCATCGCGAGCAGCGACGCGACCGATTTCATCGGGGCCGGCTGAGGCCGGTTCAGCGACATCAGCAGCGAAAACTGGCCGTTGGTCAGATCCAGCGGACGCAGCACATCGTCGAAGATGCGCGCAAGATTGCGCGCCGCGCGCTGCATGTGCAGGCACAGGCAGCAATCGCGCACCATCAGCGTCGTTTCGAAAGGGAGCTTTTCTTTTCGTGCCATGTTGCAATTGTGTTGATATCAACCTATCTTGTCAAGGTCGAGGCGCGGCAGCCCGCCGCGCCCGTCATCGGAGGAGAAAGCATGAGTGCTCAACAGCAGTTGTATCTCGCCGTATTCCTCGGCAGCAAGGACAGCCCGCGGATGAAGGCGTGGGTCGCGCTTTCGGACCAGGAGCGGCGCGCGAAAGAGAAGGAAGGCATCGCCGCATGGAAGGCATGGGTCGACCGCCATCGCGACGCGATCGTCGAGCTGGGCGGGCCGCTCGGCAAGACCAAGACCATCGATGCGGGCGGCATCAAGGACACGGCCAACGCGCTGAGCGGCTTCACCGTCGTGCGGGCGGCTTCGCACGATGCGGCGGCCGCGCTGTTCGAAGGCCATCCGCATTTCACGATTTTCCCGGGCGAGACGATCGACGTGATGCCGGTGCTGGCGATTCCCGGCGCGTGAACGATGCCGGCCGCTGCGCATCGCGTTGCGTCGATGTGCCGTGACCTGCATGCGGAGATTTCCCCGACATTCTGGATGGAGACTGGCGATGAAGCTTTACGGATTTGCCGGCACCCGCACGCAACGCGCGCTGTGGGGGCTGAAGGAACTGGATGCGGATTTCGAGTTCGTGTCGGTCAACCTGCTTACGGGCGAGCACAAGCAGCCCGAATTTGTGCGCCTCAATCCGGCCGGCAAGGTGCCTGTGCTGGTGGACGGCGATCTCGTGATTCCCGAGTCGGCCGCGATCGTGCTGTATCTCGCGGACAAGTATCCGGAGAAGGCGCTGCTGCCGGTCGATCCGGCGCTGCGTGCCCAGGCCTATCGGTGGGTCATGTTCGCGGTGACGGAGCTCGAGCAGCCGCTGTGGCGGATCACGCGGCATTCGTTCATCTATCCGCCGGAGAAGCGTTCGCCGGCCGACATCGAACTGGCGCGCGAGGATTTCGCGACGATGGCCGCGATCCTCGACAAGCATCTCGAAGGGCGCGAGTTCATCGTCGGCGATTCGCTGACGGTGGCCGATTGCGTGACGGCCTACCTGATCGACTGGGCGAGCGAATGCAACCTGATCGAACCGTTTCCGCAACTGCGGGCGTATCTCGAACGCCTTTACTCGCGGCCGAAGGCGCCGCAGCGCATTGCGGAGGCGCGCAAGGCGGCGTGACGGGGCGGTGGTCGGTCATGCGCTGCATTGGCATGGCCGACCGCGATGTTTGCGCAACGGACAACCGACGGTCAGCCGCGTTTCACAGCGGTACAGCACGCAGCGTGAGCGCGGCGCGCGCATGCGGTCACGATACGTTGTCGGGCCCGCCGAGCGCGCGACACAGCATCGACAGGTCGCGGAGAGTGAGGTGCGGCGTCGCGGCATGCTGCGGATCGCGTTCCACTTCCGGCTGATGGTCGCGCACTACCCATGCCGCCTGAAGCCCCGCGTTCAATGCACCGACGATATCGAGGTGGAAGTCGTCCCCGACGTGCAGCAATTCCGCCGGACGCACGTCGAGCGCCGCTGCCGCCGCATGGAATATTTCGGGTTCCGGCTTCGCGATCCCGAGCGCACGCGCACTGAGCGTTTCCCGAAAGAATTCTCCGCCGCCGGTCAGCCGGAGGTCCGCGTTGCCATTGGTCACCGCGATCAACGGAAACCTGGCGCTCAGCCATGCCAGCGCCGGCAACGCGTCTTCATAGAACTCGACGTTGTTGCGCGCGGCATAGAAGACTTCGTACGCACGCTCGGTCAGCGCGACATCTTCGTTCGCGCGCTCCAGCGCAAGCCGGATCGAGCCGATTCGCAACGCGCGATAGTCGCTGGCAAGATCAGGACACAAACGTTCGTATTCCTCACGTAGCTCGCTCAGCGCCTGTTGTGTGGGCAGCACGCTCGCGGTATCGGGAGCGTGCTCGATCAGCCACGCGCGAAGTGCCGCTTCGGCCCGTTCGACGGCAGGCCCGAACGGCCACAGGGTGTCGTCCAGGTCGAACGAGAGGGCGGATACGTCAGGCAGGCGCATGGCGGATGACGGTGCGGGGTGGAGGGCGTTCACCACGGCCATGGTACTGAGGTTCCCGTGCCGTTTTCAAGGGCCTGCTCAAACAGGAAACGCGCAACGGTCAGATCCTGGAGCGCGAGCCCTGTCATGTCGAATACGGTGACGTCGCTCGGCGAGCGGTCGATCGACACCGTTCCGGCGAGCAGGTCGCCGATTTCGGTGCGCGGCAGATCCGGCGCCCACTGGCACTCGCCGATGCTGCGCGCCTGATCGTGGTCGTCGACGAAAATGCGCGCACGTTCCAGCACGCCTGCCGGAAGTTCGCGCTTGCCCACGGTGTCGGCACCCACACAGGTCAGGTGGGTACCCGGCTGAACCGCATCCGCATCGAACAACGCACCGCCGCCCGGCGTTGCCGTGATGACCACATCGCTGTCGGCCACCGCGTCGTTCCGGTCGCGAGCGATGCGAATCTCGCATCGTTCATGGAAGGCCGATTCGAACACCGGGTCCGGCTCGCCGCTGCGGTTCACGTACCGCACCGCGCAACGTTGCGGCAGCAGCCTGAGCGCGTATTCGAGCTGGACGCGCGCCTGCACGCCCGTGCCGAACACGCAGATCCGCGTGCTGTCGCGGCGGGCCAGCAGTTGCAGCCCGAGGCCGCCGGCGGCACCGGTCCGCGCGGTGGTGATCGCGTTGCCGTCCATGATGCAGAGGGGGCGGCCCGTGGCAGGATCGAACAGCGCAACGGTTGCCTGATGCGGCTCGCCGCCGCGGGCCCGGTTGCCGGGCCAGAATCCGGCCGCCTTGAACCCGAGCAGATCCTGGCTCGCGACGTCGCCCGACTTGATGCCGAATACGCCCCCGGTGTGCAGCTTTTCGCGGACTACCGGGAACACGCGTCCGGCCCTTTGGCTGTGCAGCACGAAGGCTTCCCGCACCGCGGCCATCACTTGCTCGGCCTGAAGGGCGGGTTCGACGGCGTCGCGGTCGAGAAGAAGGAGTCGGGCGTCTGTCGGCATGTCAGGTCAGGTCAGGCTTTCCGGCCCAGGGCGAATCGGGAAGGTTTAAAGTGTGTCCAGATTTAGACAAATAGTCAAATCCTGGGCCGGACGGGGCGTGGAGGCCACGCTCCGCTCACCACCCGTAGAAGCGCGGCCACGTGTGTACGACCCCGTCTTCGCCGATGGCCTGATATTCGGGATGTTGCGCGCCGGTGGCGCACGCGTGATTCGGCAGGATGCGCAGGCGCGTTCCGATCGGAAACCGCTGCGCGATGCCCGTGTCGGGCGAGCCGATACGCGACACGATGCCGTGTTCCTGGTTCGCTGCGCTCACGACGTAGTCGCCGAGCACTTCGCCGTCTTCGGTGCAGACCTGCCCGTAGCCGAAATCCCGCGCCTGGCGCTGCGTGCCGCGATCGCGGCTCATCGCCATCCAGCCCGCGTCGACGATCGCCCAGCCTTTCTCTTCCTGGTGTCCGATGACGGTGGTCAGCACCGACAGCGCGATGTCGGACAGCTCGCACACGCCGATGTTGTGCATGACGAGGTCGAACAGCACATACACGCCGGCGCGGACCTCGGTGACACCGTCGAGGTTTTCCGCCGCGAGGGCGGTGGGCGTCGAACCGATACTGACGACCGGGCAGGGCAACCCGGCGGCCCTGAGGCGCTCCGCGGCCCGCACGGTGCGGCTGCGCTCCTGTTCGGCGATCGCCACCAGCGCTTCGCGCGTGTTGTAGTCGTAGCTGGAGCCCGCGTGAGCGAGCACCCCGCCAAGCGCCATCCCGCCGTCGACCAGTGCGCGACCCACGTCGATCAGCAGGTCGCCTTCGGGCGGGACGCCCGAGCGATGGCCGTCGACGTCGACTTCGATCCAGACTTCGAAGCGTTCGCCATGCTCGCGCCCGAATGCGGCGATCGCGTGCGCGGCCTGCAGGCTGTCGGCGACGATCTTCAGGTCGCTGCCCTGCCGGCGCAGCGCAAGCGCCTGGCCCAGCTTCGCGGGCACCATGCCGACCGCATAGACGATGTCCCGGACGCCGCCCGCGAAGAACTGCTCGGCTTCCTTGAGCGTCGACACCGTGATGCCCTGCGCGCCCGCCGCGATTTGCACGTCGACGACTTGCCGGCATTTGGTGGTCTTGACGTGCGGCCGGAACCTGACGCCGAGTGCGTCCAGATGCGCCTGCATGCGGTCGATGTTGCGACGCATGCGGCCGACATCGATCAAGGCGGCCGGGGTGTTGAGGGTTTGAATGTTCACGATGCGTTGGGTTGCGATGTTGTCGACAGCGAACACAGTAGGGCGGCCGGCGGACACCGTGTTTAACGCATGGCTAATCCACCATTAAGCGTGATTTAATCGACTGAATCGCGCGGGCCGCGGTGCGGCTCATGCCTTGCCGCGCCACGGCGGCGGATCGAGGAACTGCCGCGCCGCTTCGAGAAAAACGCGTTGGCGCGCGGATCGGCCCGTGCGCGACGGCAACAGCGCCGTGACAGGCGCGGGCGGCAGGCTCCAGTCGGGCAGCAGCCGGACGAGCTTGCCGCTCGCCAGCAGCGGGGCGACGTCCCATTCCGAGCGCTCCACGATCCCGAGCCCGGACAATGCCCAATCGGTGATGACGGTGCCGTCGTTGGAGGACAGCGCGCCCGTGACGCGGATCACGGTTGGCCGTCCGGACTCGTGTTGACCGTCGCCACTTGGCGAGAAGCGCCATCGCGGAATGTCCTCGTCGTTCTCGCGCAGGCACAGGCAGTCGTATCGAGCGAGGTCGGACGGATGATTCAGTTCCTTGATGCGACGCGCGTAGCCGGGGCTTGCACACAGGAAACGCTCGTTGGGCGCGAGCGGATAGCCGATCCACGACGACGACTTGAGGCTGCCGACGTGCACGACCACGTCGGCCGCCGACGCGCTCGTCAACGGGCTCTCCGACAGGTGGAGCGAAATTTCCAGCTTCGGATGTGCGCGTTGCACGTCACGCACGATCCGCGCGACGTACTTGCGCCCGAAGCCGAACGGGGCGACGACGCGCAGCGTGCCTTGCACGTCGCCGTGGTCGCCCGAGATGCTGACCGGCAGCGCCTCCACACGCTCGAGAATATCGACGGCTTCCTGGTACAGCCGTTGCCCTTCGTCGGTCAACGCGATCCCTTTCGACTGCCGCACGGCGAGCCGTGCACTCAATCGCGCCTCCATCCGCTGCAGGCGAATCGTGACCGCGGGCGGCGTGAGATCGAGCAGGCGCGCGGCAGCGGCCAATGAGCGCGACGCGCCGATCGCGCGAACGAGTCGAAGGTCGTCGAGATCGAGCATTTCATGTCTCTTAATGCTGGTGTTGCCGAGCATTAAACCGCACATCACGCCGCGAATCCATCGATGCGGCTGCGGATCGCGGCAAATGCGTGCGATGACCGACCGTGTGCGAGCACGTGTCAGGCTCGACAGGTTGACCTTCGTCACGCGGCGAAAGCGACGCGCGTCGCGTCACGCTCGGCTGCACGCATTCCCGTCAAGCGTGCAGCCCGAAAATCAACGACCGGTGCGCACCGACCCCCGCAGCCACCCCGGACGCCGACGCGAACGTCGCGTTGGTCATCAGGCTCGACGCGTCGCCGGCGGCAAACACGCCGGCGACGCTCGTCTGCTTCCATGTATCGACGCGAATCGCGGAGCCAAGCGGCCCTTCGTCGAACGCACAGCCGAGCTGCTGCGCGAGATCGCTCGCCATTACCGTGCGCGCACCGACGAACAGCGCATCGATCGCGACGACCTGCCCGTCGGCGAGCCGCAGCGCTTCGATACGCGGCGCATCGCCAAGAATTTCAACGACCGGCGACCGCTCGATGCGCACGCCGCGAGCGTCGAGCAACGCGGCTTCTTCCTTATTCGCTTCGACCACGCCCTGCGTGAACCACGTCGTCGGGCCCCAGTCCGGAATCAGGATTGCCTGGTGCACGGAAAGCGGATGCGTGGCGAGCACGCCGAGCCGCTGGCCGCTCACCTCGTACCCATGGCAATACGGACAATGCAGCACGCTGATGCCCCAGCGTTCCGCGAGCCCCGGCAGCGCGGGCAGTTCATCGCGGATGCCGATCGCGAGAATCAGCCGGTCGGCGCTCGCGCGGCGGCCGTTCGACAGCATCACGTGGAAGCGGCTGTCGGCATCGCGCTCGGCCGTGCGCACTTCGCCGTCGATCTGTTGCACGGTCGGATACGCATCCAGTTGCGCGATGGCTTCGGCAACGATCTGCGCGGGCGGCTTGCCGTCCTGCCCGAAAAAGCCGTGCGCGTGTTCGGCAAAACGGTTGCGCGGCCGGCCCGCGTCGATCACGAGCACGCGGCGTCGTGCGCGCGCCAGCTGCATCGCCGCCGACAGCCCCGCAAAGCTGCCGCCGACCACGATCACTTCATGATGGTTATGCATGCATCCGCTCCTTTCCTGAACCTGCATGAATGACGGACGTGTCCCGATGGCGGCCAACTCATGAAACACGTGAAGTTGCATGATAGAGCGATGGTATCATTCATGCAACTTTAGAAGTTTCGAGAGAGTGGAGCACCGCCCGTGAGAACCGACAGCCGTTTGTCGCGCATGCTGCATGCGCTGATCCACATGGACCAGGCCGACGGCCCGCTCACGTCGGAGGCGATCGCGACGATGCTGGCCACGAATCCGGTCGTCGTGCGGCGCCTGCTCGGCGGCTTGCGCGACTGCGGCTACGTGCAGTCGGAGAAAGGGCACGGCGGCGGCTGGGTGCTGAGCGTCGCGCTCGACGACATCACGCTGCTCGACGTCTATCGCGCGGTGGGCGAGCCGCCGCTGTTTTCCGATCTGGTGCCGGAGGACGAGCCCGAATGCCTGGTCGAACAGGCCGTCAACGCGCATCTGTCGGCGACGTTGAAGGATGCCGAAGCATCGTTGCTGGCGCGCTTCGGCGAAGTCACGCTCGGCATGCTGTCGCGCGATTTCGAAGCGAAGGCTGCGCTGCGGGGCTACACGCGCTGACGCGGCGCAGCATCACGATCGATCGCGCCTGACGTGCAATCCGGCGCGATCCGGCGCGGCCCAACCCGTCGCGTCGCAATGTTCTGTCCCCCAACTTCTGCCCGGTTCGCCCGCCACAGGGCAAAATACGGGTTTTCCGCACCCGCGAGGGCGCGTCCGAATCACGCGCCGGGCGGCGGCAGTGCGCATTTCGCACGCCGCCGCCCGGCGCCCAGGCAAGATTGCTCGCCATGTCGCGAGCCCACAGGAGTCCAGACCCCATGCCCGAATCCAACCTGTCCTTCTTCGGCCGGCTGTCGCTTGCCGTCGGCACGTTCTTCTCCGTGCTCGGCAACCGCGAGTTCGCGGCCGGCGTGCTGCGCGTGCGCGACGGCGCCCCGGCACCGGTCGCGCCGGCACCCGCGGCCGCACCGACCCCGGCCCCCGCACCCGCACCCGCACCCGCACCTGCGCCCGCACCTGCGCCCGTGAAGGCCCCGGCGCCCGAGCTGCGCGAAGCGAGCCCGCAGGCCGCGCTGCAACTGCTCGGCCTGCTGCAGCGCGATGCGCGCTTCATCGACTTCGTCGAGGAAGACATCGCCGGCTACGCGGACGCCGACATCGGCGCGGCCGCACGCCTCGTGCACGACGGCTGCCGTGCCGCGCTGCGCGAACACTTCACGATCGTGCCGGTGCGCGACGAAGCCGAAGGCAGCCGCGTGACGCTGCCGGCCGGTTTCGACGCGACGGCCGTGCGCGTGACGGGCAACGTGGTCGGCTCGGCGCCGTTCACCGGCACCGTCAGCCATCGCGGCTGGCGCGTCGCCGACGTGCGCCTGCCGAAGCTGACGGGCAGCCACGACGCATCGGTGGTTGCACCGGCGGAGGTGGAACTGTGAGCGATCCGCGCTATTCGATCGGTATCGACCTCGGTACGACCCACTGCGCGCTGTCGTACGTCGACAGCGCCGCAAGCGACGGCGAAACAATCACGCAGCAGGTGCTGCCGATCGCGCAGCTCACCGCGCCCGGCGCGCTGGAGTCGCGCGACCTGCTGCCGTCGTTCCTCTATCTGCCGCATGAAAGCGAACTGACGCAGGGCGACCTGACGCTGCCGTGGACGGCCTCGCGCGGCTTCGCGGTCGGCGAGATGGCGCGCACGCGCGGCGCCGGTACGCCGATCCGCCTCGTGTCGAGCGCGAAGAGCTGGCTGTGCCACCCGGGCGTCGACCGCCGCGCGGCGATCCTGCCGAGCGATGCGCCGCCCGAAGTGTCGCGCGTGTCGCCGCTGGAAAGCTCGATCCGCTACCTGACGCACCTGCGCGAAGCGTGGGACCACACGCATCCGGACGCGCCGTTCGTCGATCAGGACGTGACGGTGACGATCCCCGCATCGTTCGATCCGGCTGCGCGCGAACTGACGGCCGAGGCCGCGCGCGCCGCCGGCTACACGCGGATGACGCTGCTCGAGGAGCCGCAGGCCGCGCTCTATAGCTGGATCCAGAAGAGCGAAGGCGGCTGGCGCAAGCAGGTGCAGGTCGGCGACCTGATCCTGTGCGTCGACGTCGGCGGCGGCACGACCGACCTGTCGCTGATCGCGGTGGTCGAGCGCGACGGCAATCTCGAACTGCATCGCGTGGCGGTCGGCGAGCACATCCTGCTCGGCGGCGACAACATGGACCTCGCGCTCGCGCACGTGGTCGCGCGGAAGCTCGCGCAGCAGGGCACACAAGCCGATCCGTGGCAACTGCGCGCGCTCACCTACGCATGCCGCGCCGCGAAGGAAACGCTGCTGTCCGACCCGACGACCGACGCGGTGCCGCTCGTCGTGCCGAGCCGCGGCTCGAAGCTGATCGGCGGTTCGATCCGCACGGAGCTCACGCGCGTGGAACTCACGCAGACGATTCTCGAAGGCTTCTTCCCGCAGGTCGACGCGGCCGCGCGCCCGGTGAGCCGCGCGCGCGTCGGCCTGACGCAGCTCGGCCTGCCGTATGCGCAGGACGCGGGCATCACGCGCCATCTCGCGGCGTTCCTCGGCCGCCAGGTCGCGGCGCTCGACACGCTCGAAGGCGTGCAGCGCACGCTGCCGCAGGGTGCGACGTTCCTGCATCCGACGGCCGTGCTGTTCAACGGCGGCGTGTTCAAGTCGGCGCTGCTCACGCAGCGCGTGCTCGATACGCTCAACAGCTGGCTGGCCGCCGAAGGCGCGCCGCTCGCGCGCCTGCTCGAAGGCGCCGATCTCGATCTCGCGGTCGCGCGCGGCGCGGCTTACTACGGCTACGTGAAGCGCGGCCGTGGCGTGCGCATTCGCGGCGGCACGGCGCGTGCGTATTACGTCGCGATCGAATCGGCGATGCCCGCAGTGCCGGGGCTCGAACCGCCGGTGCAGGCGTTGTGCATCGCGCCGTTCGGGATGGAGGAAGGCTCGGACGCGGCGCTGCCGCCGCAGGAGTTCGGCCTCGTCGTCGGCGAACCGGTGCAGTTCCGCTTCTTCGGTTCGTCGGTGCGTCGCCAGGACCAGGTCGGCACGCTGCTCGACTACTGGTCGCCGGAAGAATTGCAGGAGCTCGAGGAAATCCAGGCGACGCTGCCTGCCGAAGGCCGCACGGTCGGCGAGATCGTGCCGGTGAAGCTGCATGCGCGCGTGACCGAAGCCGGCACGCTCGAGCTCGAGGCGATCCCGAGCGGCACGAACGAGCGCTGGAAGGTCGAGTTCGACGTGCGCGGCGCCGCCTGAGCACGATGAAGCGCTATACGGTCGGCATCGACCTCGGCACGAGCAATACGGTCGTCGCATACGTCGAGGCCGGCTCCGACGCGATCCGCGTGTTCGACGTCGAGCAACTGGTCGGCCCCGGCGCGGTGGCCGCGCAGCCGCTGCTGCCGTCGGTGCGCTATCACCCGGCGGCGGGCGAATTGCCGCCGGACGCGCTGCGCTTGCCGTGGGCGGCCGATGCGAAAGCGAAGGCCGCCGGTGCGACGCCGGCCGTGATCGGCCGCTATGCGCGCACGCTCGGCGCGCAGGTGCCGGGCCGGCTCGTGACGAGCGCGAAGAGCTGGCTGTCGCACGCATCGGTCGACCGGCTCGCGGCGATCCTGCCGTGGGGCGCGGCCGACGGCGTCGACAAGGTATCGCCGGTCGACGCGAGCGCGAGTTATCTCGCGCATGTGCGCAACGCGTGGGACGCACGTTTTCCCGATGCGCCGCTCGCGAAGCAGGACGTGATCCTGACGGTGCCCGCGTCGTTCGACGACGGCGCGCGCGCGTTGACGGTCGAGGCCGCGCGGCGCGCGCGGCTGCCCGCGCTGCGGCTGCTGGAAGAGCCGCAGGCCGCGTTCTACGACTGGCTGTACGGCCAGCGCGCGACGTTGCGCGACACGTTCGCCGACGCGCGGCGCGTGCTGATCTGCGACGTCGGCGGCGGCACGACCGACCTCACGCTCGTCGATGTCGCACCGGGCGACGACGGCGAGCCGACCTTTACGCGCGTCGGCGTCGGCAACCACCTGATGCTCGGCGGCGACAACATGGACCTCGCGCTCGCGCGCCTGGTCGAGACGCGGCTGACGGAGCCCGGCACGCGGCTGTCGGCCGCGAGCCTGTCGCAGCTCGTCGAGCGCTGCCGTGCGGCGAAGGAGCGGCTGCTCGGCGACGATGCGCCGGCGTCCGTCACCGTCACGCTGCTCGGCGCGGGCAGCAAGCTCGTCGGCGGCGCGCGTTCGGCCGAGCTGACGCGGCAGGAAGTCGAGCAGATCGTCGTCGACGGTTTCTTTCCGCAGGTCGAGGCCTGCGAACTGCCGCGCCGCGCGCGGGCGGCGATCGTCGAATTCGGGCTGCCGTATGCGAGCGACCCGGCCGTCACGCGGCACGTCGCCGCGTTTCTGAACCGTCATGCGGAAGGCCCGCTGCCCGACACGCTGCTGCTCAACGGCGGCGTGTTCCGCGCGAGCGCGCTCGCCGGCCGTCTCGCGCAGACGCTCGGCGCGTGGCGCGGCGCGCCGCTCGACGTGCTGCACAACGCACATCCGGACGTGGCCGTCGCGCGCGGAGCGGTGGCCTACGGGCTCGCGCGTGCCGGGCATGCGCCGCGCATCGGCGGCGGTTCCGCGCGCAGCTATTTCCTCGTGCTCGACGATGGCGCCGGCGACGCAGCCGCGCGCGGCGTCTGCCTGCTGCCGCGCGGCGCGGAAGAGGGCCGCGAGATCCGGCTCGAGGATCGCACCTTCGCGCTGCAGCTCGGGCAGCCGGTGCGTTTTCACCTCGTGTCGACGGTGGCCGAGACTGCGTACCGCCCCGGCGATCTCGTCGAACTCGACAGCGGCGATTTCGTGCGGCTGCCGCCGATCGCGACGGTCGTCGAGCGGCAGGCGGGCAGCGATGCGCGCGAAACGCCGGTGAAGCTCACCGCATCGCTGACCGAGGTCGGCACGCTCGAAATGCATTGCATCGCGACCGACGACGCGGCACGCCGCTGGCGGCTCGAATTCCAGTTGCGCGGCGATGCGCCGGCGCACGGCGGCGACGATGCGCCCGAGCGGCATCCGCGTCTCGACCAGGCCATCGAGCTGATCGAGCGCTCGTTCGGCAGCAAGGCCGCCGACGTTACGCCGAAGGATACGCGCCGGTTGCGCGCACAACTTGAGCAGGTGCTCGGCCCGCGCGACGAGTGGGACGTCGCGCTCGCGCGCGAACTGTTCGACGCGTTGCTTGCGCGGGCGCGGCGCCGCCGGCGCTCCGCGGATCACGAACGCGCGTGGCTGAATCTCGCCGGTTATTGCCTGCGTCCGGGCTTCGGCCATCCGCTCGACGCGTGGCGCATCGAGCAGCTGTGGCCGCTGTTCGACGACGGGATTCAATACGTGAACGACGCTCAGGTGTGGTCCGAGTGGTGGACGCTGTGGCGGCGCGTGGCCGGCGGTCTCGACGACGATGCGCAGACGCAGGTGCGCGACGCGATCGCGTTCCTCGAACCGTCCGACGACAAGCGGCGCAAGCTGCCGTTCGATCCGGGCAAGGTCGGCCCGGCCGACATGACGCGGCTGTCCGCTTCGCTCGAACGGCTGCCCGTCGAGCGCAAGATCGAGCTGGCCGAGCGCCTGGTCGCGCAATTGCAGAAGCCGGCCGAGCGCGCGCTTTGCGCGTGGGCGCTCGGGCGCATCGGTGCGCGCCGGCCGTTCTACGGCAGCGCGCACAGTGTCGTGCCTGCGGAAGTCGCCAACGGCTGGCTCGATGCGCTGTTCGCGCTCGACTGGAAGCAGGTCGAGCCGGCCGCATTCGCGGCTGCGCAGATCGCACGGATGACCGGCGACCGTTCACGCGACCTGCCGGACGATACGCGCGACGCGGTGATCAAGCGTCTGTCGGCCGCGAATGCATCGGCCGCATGGATCGACATGGTGCGCGAAGCGATCGCCTTCGACGAAGCCGACACGGTGCGCGTGTTCGGCGAGACGCTGCCGGCCGGGTTGAAGCTGCTGGCCGGGTGAGCAGCGCGGCGGGCTCCGGTATCGTTCGGATGCCGGAGCATTTCGTGGCGTTGCGGATGCGGGCTGACGCTCGCCGATTCAATGCCCCGTCGAACAAGAAAACGGCTGCCGTTGCATCGCATCGGCAGCCGTTTGCGTTTTGCCGGGTTGCCGGTCAGAACTGCGGCGTCGTCTCGCGCGGCGATGTGACCGATTCCACGGCAATCGCCTCCGGCGCGGTTGCCCGCCGCGCGAGATGAATCCCCGCGAGCATGCAGCGCACCGACCCGCCGGCCAGTTCGATCGTCGGCACGTCGAGCGGCAGCAGCCGCGCGGAGCGCTCGATCGTCGCGCGCTGGTCAGGTGTGAGGCTATCGAACGCACGCCGCGACAGCGCGAGCACGCGCCCGTTTCTTCCCGACAATTCCAGCGTATTGCCCGCGAAGTTCGCGATCTGCGACTGATCGAGCGCGATTACCGCGCGTCCCGTTTCGGTCAGGCGTTGCGCGATTTCGGTGCGGCGCCGGCGGTCGGCGATCAGGTCGAGGCCGACCATCGCGAACTCGGTTGCGACGCTCATCATCACGTTCGTGTGATAGATCGGGCGCCCGTCGGCGTCGGCCGTATCGAAGCAGATCGGCTCGAAATTGAAGTGCGTGCAGAAGCGTTCGAGCGCGACCGGATCGGCGCGCTGATGTCGATCGCGGTGCAGGGCAATCGCGGCGCGGAAGTGGTGAAGGTGCTGCGCGGACATCCGAACGTCGCGTCGATCCACAGTACCAACGGGCGCTGGGATCTCGTCGCCGAATTGCATGCCGATTCGCTCGAGCATTTCGATCGCGTGCTCGGCGCGATCCGGTTGATCGACGGGATCGCGAGTACCGAGACGAGCATTTTGTTGTCGACACACAAGGCGTGACGCGGGCAGGGCCCGCGACGGCTTGTGCGTGAGCAGGCGTGCTCGCAGGCGCGTCACGCGTTGGCTGCCGACTCCGGAAACACCGGCTCCCCCAGCGTCAGCATCAACCGGTTCGCCCACGCGAAGATCGCGACCGCGTGCGACAGGTCGAGGATTTCCTCCTGCGTCAGCCCTTCGGCTTCAAGCGCGGCGATGTCGTCCGCGTCGACCGTATCGGGTCGCTCGGTCAGCGCGATCGCATAACGCACGATCGCGCGTTCGCGTGCCGTCGTGCCGGCCGTCGCCGGATCGTCGAACACCTGCTCGATCGCATCGGTGCGTTTCGCGAGCTGCGCGAAGCGCTGCGCATGCACCGACGCGCAATACACGCACCCATTCACGCGCGACACGGCCGTGCTGGCCAGTTCGCGCTCCGCGCGTGACAGCCCGCCGGGGCCGTACATGATCGCGTTGAACACACCCGAGCGCTGCCGCAGGATTTCGGGCAGGTGGACGAGCAGCAGGTAGTAGTCGGATGTTTTCGCATGCGGGTGGCTCGCTTCGAGCACCGCAAGCTGATCGGGCGTCGCGGCATCGAGCGATACCGTGTCGAGCCAGGCGCGCCAGCCGAGCGTGTCGGACGTGAAGCCGTGGGCGGACGTCGTCATGCGGCCTCCTTGGCGGCACGTGCCTGAAGCGCTTGCGCGGCAGCAGCGACGCGCAACTGATACGCGACGAACGCAACGAGCTGCGACAGCGCGACGATCGCGGGCGTCGTGAGTCCGGCCGACCTCAGCGCATCGAGGTCGGCGGGGCGTGCATCGGCGGGCGCGTGTGTCAAAAGCCGCGCATGAGCGAGGATCGCGCCAACGCGCGGGGCGAGCGCGTCGAACGCATCGGCGTCGGCGAGCGCGATGTCCTCGGCGATGCCGCCCGCGTCGAGCAGCCGCGTGCGATACGTCGAGGCCAGTGCGTGCGCGTTCGAGCGTTGCGCGACGTATCGTGCCGCATGCAGTCTTTCGACCAACGAAAGATCGGGCAACGCCGGATCGAACAGCGCGGCTTCGCTCAGCCGCGCATGGAGCAGCACCTTGTCGCGCGCGCGGCGCAGTGCGGTCACGGCATCGTCGTCGCGCAGGCCGGCTACCGCGTCGATCGTGTCCGGCGCGGCGGCCGGCGTGATGGATTCAGTCATCGTTTTGGTTTCCCTTCGTCGTTTATGTGATCGATGAACGCGCGCTCATGCGTCGGCGTCGCGCCATTCGTCGCCTTGCAGCTCGGCGTTCGCATACGCGACGAGTGCGTCGTAGTGCCGGCCGCGGTCGGCGTCGAACAGCCGGCTCGCGATGCCGCGCGCGAGCCGTTGGGCGCCCGCGCTGATGGCCGGGATATCGCCGGACAGCTTGCCGTGGCTCAGGCTCGCCGCATGATTGAAGCAATGAATCCGCGTGACGGCAGGGCACGCACCGCGCTCGCGTTCCTGGAACGCAAACGCGGGGCCGAGATCGGGCGATTCGGCGAGTTCGTCGAGCCATGCACCCGGTTCGGGGCGATAGCGGTCCTTCCAGCGCCGCACGTGCTGCCCGAACGACGCGAATTCCGCACGCGTCGTCCAATCCGAATGAAAGCCCGTCGCGAAGATCAGGAAGTCGACGGTGTAGCGCCCGCGCGGCGTCGTCACGTCGAGGCCGTCCGCACGTTCGGCGAGCGTCTCGATCGGGCTGCCCGCATGAAAATGCGCGTGCTCGTGGCGCGACACGCGCAGCACGCTGTCGCGCGGCGGTGGCGTCTGCGACGTCAACGCGTAGTGCATGAAGCGCCACTTCGTCTCATCGTCGAGATCGGCGTAGCCGTGCACGAGGCCCGGGCTGCCGATACCGGTCAGCTTGTTGATGCGCGGAATGTCCGCGCGGCGGAAGAACAGGTCGACGCGCGCGGCGCCGGCTTCGAGCGCGGTGCCCGCGTTGTCGAACGCGGACGCGCCCGCGCCGACCACGCCGACACGCTTGCCCGCGAGCGCCGCGAAATCGATCGGCTCGGACGAGTGGGCCCAGCGCGTGCGCGGCGCGCGTTGTACGACGGGCGGCACGTATGGGCCGCCGAGACCGTCGCGGCCGGTCGCGAGCACGACATGCCGCGCGAGCAGGGTCTGCGCTTCGCCGTTGCCGCGCACGTCGAGCGCGAGCAGCCCGTCGTCGCGCGGGCGCAGCGCGACGAGCGTCGTGTCGTTGCGCACCTGCAGGTCGAGCACGCGCCGATACCAGCGCAGGTAATCCATCCATTGCGTACGCGGAATCTTGTAGAGCGCGTCCCACGTATCGCGGCCGTATTGCGCCTCGAACCATGCGCGGAACGTCAGCGCGGGCAGGCCGAGCGCGGGGCCCGCGAGCTGCTTCGGCGAGCGCAGCGTGTCCATCCGCGCGAACGTGACCCATGGCCCTTCGTAGCCGGCCGGCGCGCGGTCGATCACGCACTGGTTGTCGATGCCGAGCAGGCGCAGTTCGGCGGAAGCTGCGAGCCCGGCCATGCCGCCGCCGCCGATCGCGACGTCGAGCACGCGCGCGCCGTCGGCTTCGCGCGGCGGCACCCACGACGGCGCGGGCAGGTCGAGCCAGCGCAGGTCTTGCGCGAGCCGCGCTTCGAGCGCGTCGAGCGGCGTCGTCATGCGGCCTCCGGGCGGGTGCGGCGTGTACGTGTCGGGCGAGGCGGGCGCGGCGCGCTTTCGCTGCGCAGCCGGTCGCCTCGCAGCAGCGCGTCGTGTGCGGCTGCGTCGTGAAAAATCACGTCGTCGAGCAGCGCGCGCGTCGTGCGGTGCAGCGCGTCGAGCAGCGCATCGACGGCGGCCGTGCGCGCCTTGCCGGCCGGCGTCGCGACGCCGAACGCGAACGGGATGTCGACGTCGAGCGGGCGCGCGACGACGCCGTCGACCGGCAGCGCGACGCCCGTCGCCGGATCGACGATGCCGATCCCGATGCCCGCGCGCGCGGCCATCACCGCATTCAGCGACGCATTGGTTTCGATGAACACGCGCGCCTCGACGCGCGCGGCCGCGAATGCCGCGTCGATCCGCTGGCGCAGCCGGTGCCGGTTCGCGACCGTGACGACGCGGCGGCGCGCGAGATCGCGCAGCGCGATGCGCGGCTTCGCCGCGAGCGGATCGCCGGCGGGCAGCACGGCGACGCATGGCGTCTGCGCAATCCAGTGCACGTCGAGCCCCGCGTGCGCCATCGGCAGCGTGACGACGCCGATATCCGCCGTGCCGGCCAGCACTTCATGCACGACATGCTCGGCCGATTCGCTGCGCAACTGGTAGTGCGGCGCATGTGTGCCGTCGGGCAGCGCGGCGAGCGCGGCCGGCACGAGCGTGGCCGCGAGCGACGGCGTCGCCGCGATGCGCACGGGTTCGGCCGTTTCGTTTCCGAGCGCGCGTGCCCGCGCCTCGATCGCGCGCAGGCCGACCAGCGAGCGCTCGACTTCCTCGTACAGCAGGAACGCGCGCCGCGTCGGCGTGACGCGCGGGCCGTGCCGGTCGAACAGCGCGTAGCCGAGATCGGCTTCGAGCTCCTGGATCTGCCGCGTGACGGCCGGCTGCGAGCGGCCGAGCAGTTCGCCCGCGCCGGTCACGCTGCCGGCCGACATGACCGCGGAAAAGGCTTCGAGTTGATGCAGCTCCATGACGCGTTCCAATGATGCGATTTACGCATTGTAGGAGTGCGAGCATGCGTGATTCATATAATGATTTTTGCTATCGACAGCGCGAAAACTGCGAAGCGTGCGATCTTCACGATGGCCGGCGGCGCGTACGTGCGCCTCGGCTGAGAGGGGAGCCGCGCGGGAAACCGCAATCGAATCAACGCGATGCGATGCATGCAGACGCACTGCACGATGCGCCGCATGCGGATGGCCATCCGCGCGCGTCATCCGCTTCGCGCCGCACGCGATATCGATATGCGCAAAACTTCGTTGGATCGCCCTGAACCGGATGGTTACATGCCCTCACTCTTTTCGACTGACTGAAGGTGGGGGCGGCATGAACGTTTCGGGGAACGACGCACGCGGCGCATGGCGGCGCGTGCTGGGCACGGTGGCGGCGCTCGCTGCCGCATGGGGCTTGTCGGCGGGCGGCGCGCTCGCGGCGGGCGTGTCGGGCGAGCCGGTGGTGGTCGGCGTGAGCGGGCCGCTCACGGGCCAGGACGCGCAATACGGCGAGCAATGGAAGCGCGGCTTCGATCTCGCGCTCGACGAGATCAACGGCAGCGGCGGCATTCACGGCCGGCCGCTCGCGATCGATTTCCAGGACAGCCGCAGCGATCCGCGCCAGGCGGTGGCGATCGCGCAGAAGTTCGTCGCCGATCCGCGCATCGCGATCGAGCTCGGCGATTTCTCCAGCGCGACGTCGATGGCTGCTTCGCCGATCTACCAGCGCGGGCAACTGATCCAGTTCGGCTTCACGAACTCGCACCCGGATTTCACGAAGGGCGGCGATTACCTGTGGAGCACCGCGCTGAGCCAGGCCGAGGAGCAGCCGCTGCTCGCGCGCTACGCGGTGAAGGAACTCGGCTTCAAGCGGATCGCGGTGCTGTACCTGAACACCGACTGGGGCCGCACCAGCAAGGACATTTTCGCGAAGGCGGCGGCCGGGCTCGGTGCGCAGGTCGTCGCGGCCGAAGGCTATCAGCCGGCGGAGAAGGATTTCCGCTCGACGCTCGTGCGGATCGGCGCGTCGAAGCCCGATTTGATCGTGCTGATCTCGTACTACGCGGACGGCGCGCAGATCGTGCGCCAGGCGCGGACGTCGGGCGTTGCGCTGCCGATCGCGGCGGTCGGCTCCGTGTATTCGCCGAAGTTCCTCGAACTGGGTGGCGCGGCCGTCGACGGCGTCTATACGGAATCGAATTTCTTCCCGGCCGAGCCGCGCCCCGAGGTGCAGGCGTTCGTGCAGCGCTATCGCGCGAAATTCCACGCCGATCCCGATTCGTTCGTTGCGCGCGCATATGACGCGCTGATCCTGTCGGCCGAGGTGCTGCGTCGCTACGGCACGACTCGCCAGGCCGCGCACGACGGTTTCGCGAAAGTGAGCGACGTGCCGAGCGTGATCTTCGGCAAGGTGCGCTTCGATCCGCAGACGCGCCGCGTCGCGGGCGCGCGCACCGTGTATCTGGTCGTGAAGCAGGGGCAGTGGGCGCTGTGGGACGGCGCGAAGCCGCAGCTCGCCGCGCGCTGATTCGAATCAACCGCATGCAAGTGACGGACGCATCGTGATGGCATCCTGGCTCGACTACACGCTCAACGGCCTCATCGTCGGTAACATCTACGCGCTGCTCGCGGTCGGGCTCGCGCTGATCTTCGGCGTGTCGCACCTGATCAACTTCGCGCACGGCTCGGTCTACATGGCCGGCGCGTTCATCGGCTGGCTGTGCCTGACACGCTTCGGGCTGCCGCTGCCGGTCGCGCTCGCGGCGGTCGTCGTCGGCTGCGGCGCGCTCGGCATCGCGATCGAGCGGATCGGGCTGCGGCCCTTGCGCCATGCGGCGCGGATCGCGCCGCTGCTCGCGACGATCGGCATCAGCTTCATCCTCGACCAGCTCGCGCAGCTCGCATTCGGCGCTGACCCGCGCGCGGTGCCGACGCCGCTGCCCGACTGGCATCTGCGGATCGCCGGCGCGACGCTCGGCTCGCTCGACCTGCTGATCGCGGGCATCGGCATCGCGGCGGCCGCGCTGCTGTACGGCTTCCTGCGCTTCACGCGGCTCGGCTGGGCCGTGCGCGCGACCGCGCAGGATCGCGACGCGGCGCTGCAGATGGGCGTCGACGTCGACCGCGTGAACCAGACGGTATTCGCGATCGCGTGCGCGCTCGGCGGCGTGAGCGGGCTGCTGGTCGGCATGTACTACAACAGCATCGATCCGGCGATGGGCTTCCAGGCGACGCTGAAGGGCGTCGTCGCGCTGCTGATCGGTGGGCTCGGCAACGTGCCGGGCGCGATCGCGGGCAGCCTGCTGCTCGGTCTCGTCGAAAGCTACGGCGTCGCGCTGTTCGGCACGAGCTATCGCGACCTGTTCGCGTTCGGGCTGCTGATCGTGTTCCTCGTATGGCGGCCGAACGGCTTGTTCAGCGCGAACCGCGCGCTGCCGCCCGAACCGATGACGGGCACCTTCCTCGCGGCCGCGAAAGCCGTGCGCGTGCCGCGGCCGGTGCTCGTCGTATTGATCGCGCTCGCGGCCGTGCTGCCGTGGCTCGGCGCGTCGCCGTACGTGCTGCAGACGCTGACCAACGCCTGGTTGTACGGCCTGCTCGCGCTGAGCCTCACGCTCGTCGCGGGCACGGTCGGGCAGATTTCGCTTGGGGCTGCGGCGCTGCTGGTGATCGGCGCGTACGCGTCGGCGCTGCTGTCGTCGGATCTCGGCTGGTCGCCGGCCGTGACGATCCCGTGCGCGGGCGCGATCACGGCCGTGCTCGGTACACTGCTCGTCTATCCGGCGTTCCGGCTGCGCGGGCACTACGTGTCGATCGCGACGCTCGGGATCGGCGAAGTGGTGAGCCTCGTGATCCTGAACTGGGACGGCCTCACGCGCGGCCCGCTCGGCATTACCGGCATCGCGCCGCTGCCGTGGGCGACGACCGCGCGCGCCGCGTACTGGTTTACGTTCGCGGTGCTCTTGGTGTTCGCGCTCGTGCAGGTTCGGCTGCTGCGCTCGCATCTCGGGCGCACGCTGCGCGCGGTGCGCGAGGACGACATTGCGGCACGCGCGCACGGCATCGCGCCGAATCGCTACAAGGCGATCGCGTTCGCGGTCGGCGGCGTGGCGGCCGGCGTGAGCGGCGGCATCGCCGCACACCTGTACAGCTACATCAATCACCAGACCTTCGATTCGCAGGTGTCGATCCTCGCGCTGACGATGGTGATCCTCGGCGGGCTCGGCAACGTGCTCGGCGGCATCGCCGGCGCGGTCGCGCTGATCGGGCTGCCCGAGCTGTTCCGCTGGGCGGCCGACTACCGGATGCTGATCTACGGCGTCGTGCTGCTGCTGCTCGTCCGGTTCCGGCCGCAGGGCCTGCTTGGCACGGTGTGAGGAGGAATGCCATGACCACCCCCCGACCCTTGCTCGACGTGCAGGGCCTGACGCGCCGCTTCGACGGCGTGACCGCGCTCGACGGTGCGAGCCTGACGCTCGCCGACGGCGAACTGTTGAGCGTGATCGGGCCGAACGGCGCCGGCAAGTCGACGCTGTTCAACCTGATCGCGGGCGCCGACCGGCCCGATGCCGGCCGCGTGACGTTCGACGGCCGCGACATCACGGGCACTGCACCTGAACGGCTCGCGGCGCTCGGCATCGCGCGCACGTTCCAGCACGGCCGCGTGTTCGGCAACCTGAGCGTGCTCGACAACGTGCTGATCGGCGCGCATGCGCGGTTGCGTGCGGCACGGCCCGGCTGGCCAGCGCTCGGCGCGGCGGCCGAGGTGCTGCGCGCGCTCGTGCGGCCCGCGTCGATGCGGCGCGAGGAAGCGGCGCTGCGCGACGAGGCGCGCGCGATCGTCGCCGGGTTCGGCGAACGGCTCACGCCGCGCATCGATCATCCGGCGCACAGCCTGTCGTACGCGAACCGGCGGCGCGTGGAGATCGGCCGCGCGCTCGCGCTGCATCCGCGCCTGCTGCTGCTCGACGAACCGACGGCCGGGATGAACGAGACGGAGACGGCCGAGATGCTGCAATTGATCCAGTCGCTGAAGGCGCGCGGCCTGACGATCTTGCTGATCGAGCACAAGCTCGAACTCGTGATGCGCGTGTCCGACCGCGTGATGGTGCTCGACAACGGCGTAAAGATCGCCGAAGGCGCGCCGCGCGACGTGCGGCACGATCCGCGCGTGATCGAGGCATACCTCGGCCGGCGTCACGCGGGCGGTGCTGCCGCGGAGCGCACGACGCAGGCGGCTGCATGAACACGCTTTCCACCGGACCCGACACGATCATGACCGACGCGCTGCTGAAACTCGAACACCTCGATACGTTCTATGGGCCGGTGCAGGTGCATTTCGACGTGAACTTCGAAGTCGGCCGCGGGCAGATCGTCAGCCTGCTCGGCGGCAATGCGAGCGGCAAATCGACGACGATGAAGCTGATTCTCGGGCTGATGCGGCCGCGCCGCGGCGTCGTGCGTTTCGACGGCGACGACGTGACGGCGCTCGCGACGCCGCAGCGCGTGCGACGCGGAATCGCGGCCGTGCCCGAGGCGCGGCGGCTGTTCGGCGACATGAGCGTGCGGGAGAACCTGCTGATGGGTGCGTATACGCGCAGCGACCGCACGGCAGTGGCGGAAGATTACGAACGCGTGCTCGACCTGTTTCCGCGCGTGCGGGAGCGGCTCGCGCAGCGCGCGGGCACGCTGTCGGGCGGCGAGCAGCAGATGCTCGCGATGGCGCGCGCGCTGATGGCGCGGCCGAAGCTGATCTGCATGGACGAGCCGACGATGGGGTTGTCGCCGCTCTACGTCGACAAGGTGCTCGAACTGATCGACGCGATCAACAAGCAGGGCGTGACGGTGTTCATGGTCGAGCAGAATGCGAGCCTCGCGCTGGAGATCGCGCACTACGGGTACGTGCTGCAGACCGGGCGCGTCGTGCTCGAAGGGCCCGCGAAGGCGCTGCTCGACGATGAGCGCGTGCGAGATGCGTATCTGGGCGGGGAGGCGGTGGCGGTGTAGTCGGCGTGGCTCATCGGTGGCCGACACATGATCATCTGCGGCTCATGAGTTGAAGCAAGTACCCGATCGACCGTGAGCCGGGTTCCACCGGCCTATGCCTGCCTGGCGCCGATCCCCGCCGCCCGCGGAAACGTCATCACCACCGCGAACCCACCCGCATCCGGAAACGCAAACCCGACGCGCCCGCCGTGCGCCTTCATCACTTCCTGCACGATCGCGAGCCCGAGGCCCGACCCCGTGCGCCGTTCGCTGCCGTCCGGCGCGAGCCGCACGAATGGCTGCAATGCGGCGTCCCAGTGCTCGCGCGGAATCCCGCGGCCGTTGTCGGTGACGGTCAGCATGACCGCGCCGTCGGCGTTGCCCGCGGTCGCGACCGAGACGACGATGTCGTCGGCATGACCATGCAGCAGCGCGTTGTGCAGCACGTTCGACAGCGCTTCCTGCAAGCTGATCGCATCGCCGTCGATCCACGCAAGCGGCGCGTCGCTCGCGAACGCGACGGCGACGTCGCGCTCGTCCGCGAGCGGAATCGTGCGTCCGAGCACGTCCTTCGCGAGCGCGACGAGTTCGACCGGTTGCAGCGGCACGGCCTCGATGCGATGGATCACCATCGCATGATTGAGCAACTGGCCGGTGAGGCGGCCGACGTCCGAGCAGGTCGCGCGCAGCGCATCGAGGCGTGCCGCATGGCGCGCGGGATCGGATTCGCCGTCGAGCAGTTCGATCTGTGCGTCGAGCCGCGCGAGCGGCGTGCGCATCTGGTGCGCGGCGTCGGCGATGAAGCGCTGCATCGCATTGATGCGTTCGGCCAGGCGGTGTATCAACCCGTTGATCGAGCCGATGATCGCGTCGATCTCGCTCGGCGTGTCGACGGCCACCGGCCGCAGGTCGGCCGGGTCGCGCGCGGCGATGATCGTGCCGATCTGCGCGAGCGGGCGCAGGCCGCGCCGGATCGCGAGGCCGCTCGCGCCGATCGCGAGCACGCTCATCAGCAGGATCAGCGTCCACACCTTGATGCTCATGTCGTTCGTGAGCTGCTGGCGCGCATTGGTTGTTTGCGCAACGGTCACGAGTGCCCAGCCCGGCGTGCTTTCCTCGGGCATGTAGCGCGCGATGGTCGCGGTGCGGATCCGGTGCCCCTGGTAGACGGCGTTCGCGAACGCGGGGCCCTGTTTCGCGGCGGCGAGCGTCGCGGGGCTCGCGAGATCGTTGTAGCCGGCCACGACGATGCCGCGCGAATCGACGACCTTGTAGTAGACGAGGTCGTAGCGCGACAGCGTCGACAGCGCGGCCACCGGCGGATTCAGTGCGAGCACGCCGCCTTGCACGTAGAGGTTTTCCGCGACCTGGATCGACGCGCCGGCGAGCAGCTGGTCGTACGCGCGTTCGGCCGCGACGCCCGCGTAGTAGCGCGCGATCGCCGCGAGCGCGAGCGCGCCGGTCGCGACGACGAGCGCGATGAAGAGCAGCGTGCGTCCGAACAGCGTCTTCGGGAACCAGTCAATGCGCGGCAATCTGATACCCCATCCCGCGCGCGGTGCGGATCTCGACCGAGCTGCCCTGCAGCTTTCTGCGCACGCGCGTCACGTACTGCTCGACCGCGTTCGCGGTCGGCTCGTTGCCGAAGCTGAACAACTGGTTCAGCAGCTCTTCCTTCGAGAAGATGCGCTGCGGTCGGCTCGCGAGGATTTCGAGCAGCGCGAATTCCTGGCGCGACAGCGACAGCGGCTGGCCGTCGAGCTCGGCGAGGCGGCTGCTGCGGTCGATCACGAGGCCGCCGAGCGTCAGCACGTCGTTCGCGTGGCCGCTGTTGCGGCGCAGGAGCGCCTGCACGCGCGCATCGAGCTCGCGGTAGTCGAACGGCTTCACCAGATAGTCGTCGGCGCCGAGGCCGAGGCCGCTCACGCGGTCGTCGATCGCCGAGCGCGCGGTGACGAGCAGCACGGGCGTCGTGCCGCCCGACGCGCGCAGGTTGCGCAGCACCGCGAACCCGTCCATGCCGGGCAGGTTCGCGTCGAGCACGACGAGGTCGAAGCGCTCGACGCGCAGCAGCCCGTTCGCGGTCGCGCCGTCGGTTTCGAGATCGACCGCGTGGCCGAGCCGCGCCAGGCGGCTGCGGATCGCCGCGCCGATTTCGGCATCGTCCTCCACGACGAGAATGCGCATGGTGCCGTTTTTCAGGTGGGTGGATTAGGGGTTTTCCCGGGGCCGGGATGTCAGCATTTTCTCAGACTCGGTCGATAACCTGTGTCGAGCCGGAAGCAGCACGCAAGGACGGCATTAATACCAGAAATATTCAAGGAGACGGCAACATGCAGCAAGTCACGGGCACGACGCACGCGCGCCGCAGCGCGCCGCCAGCCTTCGCGTGGCTGTTTGCCGCCCGTCGCAAGGCGGCGCGCGCATGACGACGTCGCCGCGCCGCCGCGCATTGATCGCCGCCGGGCTCGGCGCGCTCGCCGCGCCGGCGCTGGTGCGCGCGAAGCCGCGCACCGTGCGGATCTCGAAGGGCTACGGCGTGCTGTACCTGCCGCTGCTCGTGATGGAGAAGCAGCGGTTGTTCGAGCGGCACGCGGCGCGGCACGGCGTGCGCGACGTCGCGGTCGACTGGGTGCTGCTCGACGGCGGCAATTCCGTCAACGACGCGATGATGGCCGGCACGCTGGATTTCGCGGGCGCCGGCGCGCCGGGCTTCATCGAGCTGTGGGCGCGGGCGCGCGGCATTCCGAACGTCGAGGTGATCGGCATCAGCGGGCTGTCGACCACGTCGCTGTCGCTGAACGCGAACCGTCCGGGCCTCGCGTCGCTGCGCGACTTCACGCCGTCCGACCGGATCGCGGTGCCCGGCATCCGCACGTCGTTGTCGGCCGTCGTGCTGCAGATGGTCGCGAGCCGGCTGCTCGGCCCGAAGCATTTCGCGCAGCTCGATTCGATCACCGTGAACCTGCCGCATCCGCAGGCGATGCAGGCGCTGATCCGACGCGAGAACGGCGTCACCGCGCACTTCACGTCGCCGCCGTTCTCGACGCTCGAGTTGCGGCAGCCGGGCATCCACCGCGTCGTGAGTTCGGTCGACGTGCTCGGCCCGCTGACGCTCGACGTCGTGTTCGCGCCGAAGCGGCTCGTCGATACGGAGCCCGCGCTGGCCGCCGCGTTTCTCGGCGCGCTCGACGAAGCGAACCGCCTGATCGCGCAGGATCCGCGCGCGGCGGCCGCGCTTTATGCGGCGTCGTCGGGCGTCGGCGTGTCGCACGACGACGTGATGCGGATGCTCGCCGCACCCGACACGCGCTTTTCGGTGCGGCCGAACCAGCTGATGGACTACGTCGAATTCCTGTACCTGGCCGGCACGATCAAGGCGAAGCCGCGCGCATGGCACGAGATGTTCGCGCCGATGCTCGACGACTACCGGTCGGGCTGAGCGCCGCCGGCCCGCTTACAAACGATATTCATCGAAACATTCCGCGCCCGCGCCTTCGTCGCGCGCGGCGCCGATACAACCGACACGCAACCGATTCACGCAAGGAGCCCGTAGTGAACGCTACCGAAACCCTGGACCCCGCGTCCGCCGAAGAACAGCGCATCATGTCGAAGGTGGCGCGGCGCCTGCTGCCCATCCTCGTCGTGATGTTCCTGATCGCGTTCATCGACCGGCAGAACGTCGGTTTCGCGAAGCTGCAGATGGTGCACAGCCTCGGGATGACGGAGGCCGCGTTCGGGCTCGCGTCGTCGCTGTTCTTCATCGGCTACCTGCTGTTCGAGGTGCCGAGCACGCTCGCGCTGCATCGCTACGGCGCACGCGTATGGCTCGCGCGGATCATGCTGACGTGGGGCCTCATCACCGTGCTGATGGGCTTCACGACGTCGATGCCCGCGTTCTGCTCGCTGCGCTTCCTGCTCGGCATCGCCGAGGCCGGCTTCTATCCGGGCGTGATCTACTACCTGACGCTGTGGTTTCCGCAAAGCTACCGCGCGAAGGTGCTCGGCATCTTCACGCTCGGCAGCGCGCTCGCGAACATGCTCGGCTCGCTGGTCGGCGGCGTGCTGCTGAGCCTGAACGGCGTGTGGGGGCTGGCGGGCTGGCAGTGGGTGTTCATTGCAACGGGCATCCCGGCCGTGATCGTCGCGATCGTCGTGTTCCGCGTGCTGCCCGCGTCGTTTCGCGAGGCGCCGTTCCTCGACGAGCGCGAGAAGCAGATCGTCGCGGCCGCGCTGGAGCGCGAGAAGCCCGCGCAGGCCGAGCATGGGCAGCCGTGGAAGGCGCTGCTCGATCCGCGCGTGATGCTGTTCGCGGCGACCTACATGCTGATGTCGACGTCGCTGTACGGCGTCACGTACTGGCTGCCGACGCTCGTGAAATCGTTCGGCGTGTCGAGCAGTACGAACGGTTTCCTGAGCATGCTGCCGTGGGCGCTCGCGGTGCTGCTGCTGGTGTGGCTGCCGGCGAAGCTGCGCCGCGCGAAGAGCATCCTGCGCACGATCGCGATCGTCGCGGCGCTCGGCGCGCTCGGCTTCCTGCTGAGTCTCGTGCTGCCGTCGACGCCGCTGCGCTTCATCGCGCTCGTGCTCGGCGGCGCATGCATCCCGCTGCTGTATCCGTGCTTCTGGTCGATGCCGCCGCGCTATTTCACCGGCGCGCGGGCGGCGGCGAGCGTCGCGGCGATCAATTCGATCGGCAACCTCGGCGGCTTCTTCAGCCAGAACCTGATGCCGTTCGCGGGCAAGGTGACGGGCACCGCGTTCGGGCCGATGATCGTGCCGATCGTGTGCCTCGCGCTGCTCGGGATCGGCGCGCTGGTCGCGTGGACACGGTCGGAGCGGGGGATGGTGGCGGCGCGGGTGTGACGCGCATGGATTCGTGGCTGCTCCAACCGGTTCACGCTCCTGGAGCGTGTCGGTGTGCTACCGTGCGATCCATTGACACACATGGGGAATGCAATGAATTCTGCGACGAAGTCCGCGTTCCGGATCGATCCGCAATTGCTTGAAGCCGCTGAATCCGTTCTGGCGAAAAACGAGACGCTCTCCGCGTTCATCGAATCGGCGTTGCGCGCTCGCGTTGCGCGCCGACGCGTGCAGCGCGAGTTTGTCGCGCGTGGTCTCGCATCACGCGACGAGGCGCGGCGGACCGGCGAATACATCGATGCTGTAAACGTCCAGGCTGAACTCGAGCGCATGCTGAAAGCGGCACGGGCGACAAGAGCGCTCGGGTAAGCCATTGGGATGGCGATCCATGCATCGCGGACGCAAGTCACGATCCTCGCCGTCCGCCATCAACGAGAAGACGATTACCACTGACCGCGTCAGCGTCGCGGCACCGCCGCATTCGACCGCCTACCCGCGCGAAGCCTCATCTCCCCCATGCGCAACAGCTACCTGCGGATGCGACAGCGGAATCTCCACCTCGACCGTCGTACCTTCGCCGAGCGTCGTCGTAATCTGCAGCGTGCCGCCGACGAGGTACGCACGCTCGCGCAAGCCGACCAGCCCGAACGAGTTCGACTTGCGTGGCACGCCGGGATCGAATCCCGCACCGTCGTCGCGAATCGTCAGCGCGATCGCATCGTCGCCGTGCACGAGCTCGACATCCGCATGCGACGCGGCCGCGTGCCGCGCGACGTTCGCGAGCGCTTCCTGCGCGATGCGGAACACGGCCGTCGCATACGGCTCGTCGAGCTGCAACTCGGGCGGATCGACATGCAGCGCGCACGCGATCCCGTGACGGTGCCGAAAATCCTCCACGAGCCATTGCATCGCCGCCGCGAAGCCGAGATCGTCGAGCATCAGCGGGCGCAGGTCCGACGCGATGCGCCGCGTCGCGGCCACCGCGCCGCGTGCCATCGTGTGCATCGCCGCGATCTTGCGCGCCAGCGGCGCGTCGTCCTGCGGCACGCGGTCGATCAGCCATTCGAGATCGTTCTTCAGCGCCGCGAGCGTCTGCGCGAGTTCGTCGTGCAGCTCGCGGGCGATGCGGCGCTGCTCGGCCTCGCGCGCGGTCGCGCTGATCGCGGCGATCTCGCGCAGTTCCTCGCGTGACGCCTGCAGCGCCCGCTCCGCGCGCACGCGCTCCTCGACTTCGCGCCGCAGGTCGCGGTTCGACGCGCTCAGTTGCGCGGTGCGCGCGGCGACGCGCTGTTCGAGCCGTTCGTTCGCCTCGTTCAGCTGCGCGCTCTTCTGCACGACGAGCAGATGCTGGTAGCGCGCGCCGGCCAGCGCGCGCACCGTCTGCGCATGCAGCCGGCCGTTCTCGAACAGCATCGCGAACAGCACGACGCCGGACGCGACGAGGCCGTACGCGCGGCCCGCGTAGAAGCCGAGATCGAAGCGCCCGTGATTGAGCATCGACGACAGCGCGATGTCGAACAGCCAGGCAACGAGCACGGTCATCACCCACAGGTCGAGCACGGAATGATGGCGCCGCTGCCGCCACATCAGCACCAGCGCAATCAGGTTCAGCGCCCAGACGACCGTGATCGCGTTCGTCATCGTCGCGGCCATCCGGTTGCCGTGCATGATGCGCGGCAGCAGGTCGTGGCCGGCGGTCGCGAGCACCGCGAGCGCGGCCGTCGCGGCGGCCGCCGCGGCGATGCAGAGCACCACCGGAATCGCCGCGCGGCGCTGCGGGGCGGGGATCGGGCGCGTGCGCGACGCCGCGCGCAGCAGCGCATAGGCGGCGACCGCGAGCGGAAAGCCGCCGTGCCAGAACAGGTACAGCCAGGCCGTGGTCTGTTCGCCGGCACCGAGCAGGCCCGTCGGCGCGAACAGCCCCGGGAAGGTCAGCATGTGCGTGCCGGCCATGAAGCCCGTGAACAGGTAGCCGCCCGCGAGCGCGAGCAGCGATTTCTCGCGCAGGATCGCGTACTGGCCGAGCAGGAGGCCGGCCGTCACCATGTCGTTGACGACGATCGCCGACTGGTACACAGGGATGAACGCCCAGCCCGGCGCGAGCGGCATGCCCGCGAACGGCGCGAGCGTGGCGAAGATCGCGGCCGACACGAGCACGGTCGCGATCGCGAGCCGCCGCTCGCGCCGCCCTGGCGGCAGCGACGACATGAACAGGCGCGACGCGTCCGGATCGGCGTCGTCCGCGGGGGCAGGCGATAAGTGGAGGGTGGTCGTCATGCGTCGTCGACGCCGGGGTCGAGATCGTGGCGCATCGCGTAGCGGACCAGCGCGGCTTCGTGCGGCAGTTCCATCTTCTCGAGGATCCGCGTCTTGTATGTGCTGACCGTCTTCGCGCTCAGCGCGAGTTCGGACGCGATCTGCGTGACCGTCTGGCCCGCGACGATGCGGCGCATCACGTCGAGCTCGCGCGCGGACAGCCGTTCGTGCGGCAGCGTTTGGGCCGGCGCGCGCAGCGTGCGCGCGAGGCTTTCGGCCGCCGACGGGCTCACGTAGACGCCGCCCGCCGCGACCTTGCCCACGGCCTCGACGAGCTCGGCGGTCGCGCTGTCCTTCGTCAGGTAACCGACTGCGCCGGCCTTGAACGCGCGCGCCGCGTACTGCGCCTCGGCATGCATCGTCAGCACGAGCGTGCGCAGCGACGGCGCGTGGCTCTTGACCAGCCGGATCAGCTCGATGCCGGTCGGCGCGGGCATCGACAGGTCGAGCAGCAGCACGTCGGCGGCGCTGCGCTCGGCCAGCGCGAGCGTGGCCGGGCCGTCGCTCGCCTCGCCGACGATTTCGAAACCGCCGGCCCTCTCCAGGATATGACGCAGTCCGTCTCGCATGACTGCGTGATCGTCAGCCAGAATTACCCTGATCATCGAGCGACCCTCTTCGGGATGACGCCGCGGACCCTGCCGTCCGGTTGCCGCCGCGATTGTTCTTCCGATCAATATATTCCGCCGAATCCCAAAACGGTACACATCCGGGAAATTTTCGAGATATCCGACCCCGGAATGTGTACTGAACCGAAGTAATCGACGGAAAGGAAGCGGCGTGGACCGCTTGTGGAATAGGGTATTCCCTGATGACTGATGCGCCCGGGGCGGACCTGCGTGGCGTCACGCGAAGCGCCCCGCGAACGGCCCCGATTCGGGACTAAACTGGTGCCCGATGCCGCCGCGCCAACCGAGGAGCCCCGCGATGATCGACCTTGCCGATATCCTTCCGTCCGCACTGCCTGCCGCCGTCGCATGGGCCGAAGCGGAGGCGGCGCGCGGGATCGCGCAGGGCGTGCCGCTGACGCCGGCGCAGGCCGACGACGCGCGCACCGTGGGCGTCGCGCAGCCGGAGCGGATCCGCGTCGTGATCGTCGACCGCATGCCGTTTCCCGAAACGCCTTCGCTGGCCGCGATCGCACGCGACACTGGGCTGCTGTCGCCGGGGACGATCGGGCTCACGCTCGGCCATGCGGTGTTCGTGCTGCGCGGGCAAGACACGCGCCGCCTGCTGACCCACGAATTCCGTCACGTGCATCAATTCGAGGCCGCCGGGTCGATCGGCGCGTTTCTCGCGCGCTATCTGCACGAGATCGCGACGGTCGGGTACCACGACGCGCCGCTCGAGGCCGATGCGCGGCAGTACGAGTTCGATTGACCTCCGACGCCGGCTCGACCGCGCGCACCTCGCGATGAACGTTCCCCACGCCACTGCCGGCCCGGTGTTCGCACACCGGGCCGCACCGCTTTGGAGCGCGCGATGAGCGACACGATCCACGCGTGGATCGGCGCGATCGGCGCGCATCCGCTGCTCGTGCTGGCGATCGTGTTCTTGACCGCCTGCGCCGAGGCGATCGCGCTGGTCGGCACGGTCGTGCCGGCCGGTGCCGTGATGTTCGCGGCCGGTGCGCTGATCGGCGCGGGCGCGCTCGACGGGTGGACGACGATCGGCGTCGCGGCCGTCGGCGCCGTGGTCGGCGACGGGATCAGCTACGAACTCGGGCGGCACTATGGCGGGGTGATCCGCAACGCGTGGGCGCGCTTCGGCTACGCAGCCGCTTACGCGCGTGGCGAGGAGTTCGTGCTGCGTCACGGCATGAAGAGCATCGTGCTCGCGCGCTTCCTCGCGCCGGTGCGCGCGGTCGTGCCGGTCGTCGTCGGCTGCGCGATGCTGCCGCGCCGGTCGTTCTATCCGGTCAACGTGATATCGGCACTCGTGTGGGCGCCCGTTCATGTGGCGCCGGGCATCCTGTTCGGCGCATCGGCCGTCCTGGCCGCGGCGATCAGCGTGCGGGTCGCCGCGATCCTGGCGGTCGTCGCCGCGCTGGTCGCGCTGGTGTGGATCGGCGTGCGCGTCGCGTTGCGGCGCGGCTGGCCGCTGCTGCGTCGTGCGCTCGTCGAAGTCGCGCACGCCTGCGCGCGCCGCTGGCCGCGGTTCGGCGCGCGGCTGCATGACATGATCGCGCGCGTGCGTCGCCTGCCGGGCGCGGTGCCGGTGCTCGCGCTGCTTTTCGTCGGCTGCGTGTGGCTGTTCGCGGGGCTCGTGCAGGATGTCGTCGCGAACGATCCGCTGATGCAGGCGGACATCGCGCTGTACGCGTTCCTGCAGAACCTGCGCACGCCGCCCGTCGATGCCGCGATGAGCGCGCTCGCGGTGCTGCACGGGCACGATACGGGGCTGATCGTCGCGGCCGCGTTTCTCGTCTGGCTGATGATTCATCGCTGCTGGCTGACGTCCGCGTGGTGGCTCGCGACGATCGGCATCGCCGTCGTGCTCGTGCCGGTGTTCGGCGCGGGCGTGCCCGGCGCGACGCCCGCGAGCCTGCCGCCCGGCGCACTGCACGTGCCGCTGCCCGATGCCGATGCCGCGTTCGCGATTCTCGCGAGCAGTGGCCTCGGCTGGGTGCTGGCGCACGACGGGCCCGCGCGGTGGCGCATCCCGGTCGTGACGGCGGTCGTGCTGTGGATCGTGCTCGGCGGCTTCGCGCGGTTGTATGTCGGCGACACGTGGCTGTCGGGTTTGCTCGGCGGCTGGAGCCTCGGGCTGGCGTGGTTCGCGGTGCTCGCCGGCGCTTATGCGTACTGGCGCGTGCGCGAGCATGTGCAGCCGAGGGGCGCGCTCGTCGCGGTGGTCGTGGTGCTCGCGACGGCCGGCGTATGGACGGTTCCCGCGCAATGGCAGCTCGACCGCGCGGCGCGCCCGCATGTCGGCGACGTGGTTGCGATGACCGTCGATCAGTGGATGCGCGGCGGGTGGCAGCGCGTGCCGACGCGGCGCACCGAGATCGGCGGCGATCGCGAGGAATATCTGCCGCTGCAATGGAGCGCGACGTCGGACACGCTCGATCGCCATCTCGCGCAGGCCGGCTGGCAGCGCGCGACGCCGTGGTCGCCTGCCACCGCGCTGCGCTGGCTGTTGCCGCAGGCGCCGGTCGACACGCTGCCGGTGCTGCCGCGCTACACGCACGGCGAGAGCACGCGCCGCGTGTTCGTCCGCGTCGATCCGGGCCACCCTGAAAGCCGTGTCGTGCTGCGGCTGTGGCGTTATCCGTACGTGCTGCAGGATGCGCTCGGCACGCGGCCGCTGTGGTACGGCGCACTGTATCGCGAGACGCTGCACCAGCCGGCGCGGCTGATGACGATCGTGCGGACGACGCCGATCGACGATGCGGCGGCGATCGCGCAGGCGCTGGCGGTCGAGCCGACGATCGAGCATCCGCCGGCGGGGATGAATGCCGCGCCGGCCGGGATGCTGCTGGTGTGGATGGTCAGGCCGTGAGCGGGCAGGCGGGCCGTGTGCGCCGCTTACGCGTGCGCCGGCTGCGCGGGGACGACGGACAGGCGCAGGCCGACCGTCTTGAGCACCGCGAGCAGGGTTTTCAGCGTCGGGTTGCCGTTGGGGGACAGCGTGCGATACAGCGATTCGCGGCTGATGCCGGCTTCGGCCGCGACGGCGCCGAGCCCGCCGTACGCTTCCGCGACCGTGCGCAGCGCGAGCAGGGCGGCCGCGCGGTTGTCGGGATCGTCGAGCGATTCCATTGCGACGCGCAGATAGGCCACCGCGAGGTCGCGATCGGCGCCGAGTTCGGCGACTTCCGCGTCGTGGTGCGATACCGCGCCTTTGAGCTTGCTCACATTTGCCTCCGTTTCCAGTTCGACCAGTGTTCCTTTGCACGCCTGATGTCGTCGGGTTGACTGCCCTTGTCGCCGCTGGACAGCAGCAGCACCAGTGCACCGCCGTGCCGGCCGAAGTACACGCGATAGCCGGCACCGACATGGATGCGCAGTTCGATCACGCCTTCGCCGACAGGCTCGCAATCGCCGAAGTTGCCTGTCTGCACACGGCGCAGGCGTTCGCGAATCCGCGCCTGGACGAACTTGTCGCGCACGGCGTTCAGCCATTCGGTGAAAGGCTCGCGACCGTCGTCGCGCTGATAGCGAAGCAGTTCGAACTTGGATGGCATTGTAACTTATAAGCTACAAAAATGGTGAAGGGAACGAGGCGGCCATGCGGGCTGCCACAGGTGGTGTGAACGGGGTGCGATGCACGCGTTGCCGGTTGTCGGATCGAGACGGCATGCAACGCAACGGCGCCGCGGCCGGAGCGCATGCAGCGCCTTCATGGTTCGGGGTTTCAGGCAGCGAAGCCGGCTTCCCGAACGACGATCATTCTTTCATCCGGTGCGTACGGTGGCGATTCGGCCGAATGGCCGGTGTCGATGGCGCGAAGACGAGGTACGCGCCGAGTGTGGGGTGTCGGGAGGGAATGACGTGAACGGCAAACCTGCCGGCGCCGGCGCGTCGTGCGCCTTGCATGCCGGCAGGTCTTCCCGCATTACTGCTTCGCCGGCGCGGCCGTCGCGACCTTGTCGAGCGCGGCCGGGATGTACGTGTCGAGCTGCGCGGTCACCGATTCGTAGAAGTCCATCGGCTTGCCCCATGCGTCAGGCACGTCGACGTGCTTTCCGGACGCATATTCGGCGAGCGTGAACACCTTGCCGGCCGCCGACGGATAGAGCGCGAGCACCTTTTCCTTGTGCTTGTCGGTCATCGTCAGGATCACGTCGGAATGCTTGATGTCGTTCGCGTTCAGTTGCACCGAGCGGTGCGCGGACGTGTCGATACCGCGCCGCTTCATCAGGATCACGCCGTTTTCCTCGGGCTTTTCGTCGTACGGATCCTCGTCGACCGCGCGCGAAATCACCGCGACATGCGCGTGGCGCTGCGCGATCAACTGGCCCGCGATCGCTTCGGCCATCACGCTGCGCCCGGTGTTGCCGGTGTCGACGAACGCGACCTTCTTCGGCTCGTCGGCGAATGCCGGCGCCGCGCACTGGATGCCGACGCAACAGAGCAGCGCAAGCGCGTTGAGGGTGTGGTTTCTTTTCATTGGTGTCTCCGCCAGGGTGGGGTGAGGTCGCCGCGGCATCGCGCCGAGGCTTGCGGGAGATCATGACGGCCGTGTGCGACGGAAAAAAATAAACGATCGGTTTTCACAAGACGGTGTCGCTTCGTTGCAAGCGGGCACGGTGGCGGCGCATGCGTCTTGCGGCGATCGGGGCAGGCGGGAACCGCTGCCCCGATCGCCGCGCGTTACCGTTTCATCGTCACGCCGTCGCGGCGACGCGTTCCGATGCAAACCCCGCCAGCGTCCGCAATGCGTCCCGCGCCGACCTCAGGTAAAACGCCTGCAGATGAAACACGTGCCAGCGCGCCGCATGAATCTCCAGCCGGCACGGCACGCCGCACGCGGCCGCATGATTCGCGAGCCGCTGCGCATCCGACAGCAGCACCTCCTGATCGCCGGCCTGGACCAGCATCGGCGGCAGGCCGCGCAGGTCGGTGTCGAGCGGGCCGCGCGCGGCGGCCGAGCCGGCGCCGTGATACCAGCGCAGCCCCTGTTCGAGCCAGCCGCGACGGATCATCGGATCGTCGCGACGGCGCGAAGTGAGCGTTGCGCCGCCGAGCGTGGGGTCGGTCACGGGCGAGATCAGCAGCAGCGCGGCCGCAGCCGGCTCGCCGCGCTCGCGCAATGCGATGGCGAGCGCCAGCGCGAGCGCGCCGCCGGCCGAATCGCCGGCGATCACGATCCGGTGCGGCGCATAACCCTGCGTGCGCATCGCGTCGTACGCGGCCAGCGCATCGTCGAGCGCCGCAGGGCCAGGATGCTCGGGCGCGAGCCGGTAATCGGGTACCCACACCGGCAGGCTGGCCTCGTTCGCGAGCCGCGTCGTCACGCCGCGATGCGTATGCGGCCCGCCGAGGCAGAACGCGCCGCCGTGCAGATAGAGGATCGCGCCGCCCGTATCGCCGCGTTTCGGCGCGACCACTTCGATCGGCACGCCGTTGGCGGACATACGGTAGCGCAGCGTGCCGCCCGTGCCGGGCATCAGCGGCGACAGCAGCGCGACGACACGGCGTTGCATGCGCGCACCGAACGGCGGCCCGATCAGCGGCCGGAACGCGACCCGCAGGAAGCCGCGCAGCGACGCGGCGGACAGCGCCTCCAGTCCGCCGGCGGGCGGTGTGACCACCACGGCATGCGCCGGCGCGGCGGCACCGGGCAACGGATGCGTGAAGCGGTACGCGGACAGCCCGGTGAAGCGCGTGATCCACCGGTAGGTCAGCGTGAAGCCCGGCCAGTTCGTGCTGTTGTGCCCCGAGGCATCGACGTACCAGCTCTTGCAACTGCTCCATACCGAACCTTCGAGCCGCTGCTGCACATGCACGTTGTAGCGCCGGTAGCGGCGCGCGTCGACGTCGATCGCGGATGCGCCGTCGCGCCGCATCGCGCGCACGCAGCGCATCACGTGCGCGATCTGGCTTTCGAGCATGTAGACGATCGAGTTGTGGCCGAGGTTGGTGTTCGGGCCGTACAGCATGAAGAAGTTCGGAAAGCCGGGCACGGTGAGCCCGAGATACGCCTGCGCGCCGCGTCGCCACGCGTCGTTCAGGTCGAGCCCGTCGCGGCCCGTGATGCGCATCGGCGACAGGAACTCGGTCGCCGCGAATCCCGTGCCGTAGACGATCGCGTCGACCGGATGGTGCACGCCGTCGACGGTCTCGATCCCGTCCTCGGTCACGCGCCGGATCCGCTGCGTGACGAGCCCGACGTTGTCGCGGCTCATCGCGGCGAGGTAGTCGCTCGACAGCAGGATGCGCTTGCAGCCGATCGGGTAGTCGGGCGTGAGCCGTTCGCGCAGCGCGGCGTCCGGCACGTCGCGCGCGAGCAGTTTGCGAAACGGTCTGCCGACCGCAACATCCATCAGCCCGTTCAGGCGCGTGAACGCGATCGCGCGCGATTCGTAGCGCAGGTAGATCGACGCGCGGTGCAGCTTCATCGCCCACGGCAGCCGGCGAAACAGTGCCTGCTCCCACGGGCGATACGCGCGGTCGGGGCGCGGCATCACGTAGGCCGGCGAGCGCTGGAACACGACGAGACGCTGCACGTCGCCTGCGATCGCCGGGACGAACTGGATCGCCGATGCGCCGGTGCCGACCACGGCCACGCGCTTGCCGGCGAGCGGAGAGTCGTGATCCCAGTGCGCGGAATGGAAGGCGCGGCCGCGAAACGTGTCGATGCCGGGCAGGTCGGGCATCGCGGGGCGGCTCAACTGGCCAGTGCCGCTGACCAGTGCGGCCGCACTCAGCGTCGTGCCGTCGGCGAGCGTTACGTGCCACTGCGCACGGGCTTCGTCGTACCGCGCGCGCTCGACTTCCGCGCCGAAGCGCAGATGGCGCGCGAGGCCGTACTTGCGCGCGCAATGTTGCAGGTACGCATGGATTTCAGGCTGCGGCGCGAACACACGCGACCACGACGGATTGGGCTCGAACGAGAACGAGTACAGATGCGAGGGCACGTCGCACGCGGCGCCCGGGTAGCTGTTGTCGCGCCACACGCCGCCGACGTCGTGCGAGCGTTCGACGATCACGAAATCGTGAATGCCGGCGTGTTGCAGCGCGATCGCCATGCCGATGCCGGCGAAGCCGGCGCCGATGACGATCGCCGCAAGCGGCGCGGCGGGTTCGGTCGGGCGGGAAGCATCAGGCGACAGCATGGCGGGTTTCCTCCGGCTGGTTGGTATCTTGAGCGGCGCGCGACGCACCGACGGTGTTGCGATCAATCGATGTACTGACGGTTTCGGCATGCGGCTGCACAGATGTGCGGCGCACGCCTCGAATCATGTCGACGGCCTTCTCGGCGATCATGATCGTCGGCGCATTGGTGTTGCCGCCGATCAGCGTCGGCATCACCGACGCATCGACGATGCGCAGCCCCTGCAGGCCACGCACGCGCAGTTGCGGATCGACGACGGCGAGCGCGTCGTGGCCCATCCGGCACGTGCCGACCGGGTGATACACGGTGTCGGTGCGCCGGCGCAGCACGTCGCGGATTTCGTCGTCGGACGTGACGTTCGCGGTGAACAGGTCGCGCGTGATCCAGCTGGCGAGCGCGGGCGCTTCCATTAGCCGGCGCGTGATCCGGAAGCCCGCGACCATGTCGTCGAGGTCGCGCGGATCGTCGAAGAACGCGGGATCGATGCGCGGCGCCGCGAGCGGATCGACGCTGTCGAGCGTGACCGAGCCGCGGCTGCGCGGCCGCAGCAGGCACACGTGGCACGACAGACCATGGCCGGCATGCAGCTTGCGAGCATGATCGTCGACGAGCGCGACGACGAAGTGCAGCTGGATGTCCGGCGCGTCGAGGCCGGCGCGCGTCTTCAGGAAGCCGCCGCCTTCCGCGAAATTCGACGTCAGCATCCCGCGCCGTTCGCGGCGAAAGCGCGCGAGCTCGCGCAGCATGCGCAGGCCGCCGCGTGCCGATACGCCCATCGTGTCGACACCGCGCGTGCGGTAGCCGAGGATGAAATCCGGATGATCCTGCAGGTTGCGGCCGACGCCGGGCAGGTCGGCATGTACCGGAATGCCGAGCCCTTGAAGTTCGCGGCCCGGGCCGACGCCCGACAGCATCAGCAATTGCGGCGTTTGCAGCGCGCCGGCCGCGAGCACGACTTCGCGCCGCGCGCGCAATGTGCGGATTTCGCCGTGCTGCCGCACGTCGACGCCGATCGCACGTGTCCCGTCGAACAGGATGCGCAGCACCTGCGCGTGCGTCTCGACCGTCAGGTTGTCGCGGCGGCCGACGTGCGGCAGCAGGTACGCGCGCGCCGCGCTCCATCGTTCGCCGTGCTTCTGCGTGACCTGGTAGATGCCGATGCCTTCCTGCTGCGCGCCGTTGAAATCGTCGGTGAGCGGCAGGCCGGCCTGTTGCGCGGCTTCCAGATAGCGCGCATGGAACGGGTTGCCGGTACGCAGGTCGCTGACCCACAGCGGGCCGTCGCGGCCGTGCCACGCATCGTCGAAGCGCTCGTTGTGTTCGCTGAGCCGGAAGTACGGCAGCACGTCGTCGTACGCCCATCCCTCGTTGCCGAGCGCGGCCCAGCCGTCGTAGTCGACGCGATGGCCGCGGATGTAGACCATCGCGTTGATCGCGGACGAGCCGCCCAGCACCTTGCCGCGCGGCTGGTAGCCGATGCGTCCGTCGAGCCCCGGTTGAGGCACCGTGTCGAACGCCCAGTTGTTCAAGCGGGTCGGCATCATCGCGACCGCGCCGGTCGGCACGTTGACGATCGTGCTGTCGCCGCGGCCGCCGGCCTCGAGCACGCAGACGGTCACTGCCGGGTCTTCGGTCAGTCGCCCTGCAACGACGCAGCCGCCCGAACCGCCGCCGACGACGATGTAGTCGAAAGTCTTGCTCATGAAATCGTCTCCTGATGGTCGATGGGTCAAGCGATGCGCGTCGGCACGCGCTCGCACGGCACGATTGCCGTGTCGTGCGCATCGAACTGCGCGCACAGGCAATCGGGAGGCAACACGCGGATCGCGCGCGGCGAGGCGGGGGTGTCGGTGAACGCTTCGCACCGGCGTTCGAAACGGGCGGCGGGATCGGTCGGGCGACTCGGTCGCATGGTGTCTCCTCCGGGGGGCGATGGCGTCGTTCGGACGACGACTGGATGACGCCGATGGTGCTGGCCGCATGGGAAAACACCAATGCTGCTTCGGGACAATTGTTTTAGTATTTGGGCCAAATCGGCGCTTCGAGGGTTTCTCCGCATGAGCTTCTGGGATTTCACCCGGAGTCCGGCCAGCGCCCGGCTGCTGGTCGATTTCGGCGACGAACGCGGCGTGCCGAACGCGAAACTGCTGGCCGGCACGGGGCTCGGGAACGCGCAGCTCGACGATCCGAAAGTCGAGGTGACGGCCGCGCAGGAACTGCGGCTGACCGGCAACCTGCTGCGGGCGCTCGGTCGCGCGCAGGGCCTCGGTTTCGAGGTCGGCCGTCGTTACCACTTCTCCGCTTACGGCGTATGGGGCTACGGGCTGATCGCCAGTGCGACCGCACGCGACGCGCTCGCGCTGGCGATGCGCTTCCTGCCGCTCACGTATGCGTTCACCGTCATCACGTACCGCGAGGAGCTGGAGGCGGGCGTGCTCAACTTCGGCGCGCCGGAACTCGACGGCGGCCTGAGCCGGTTCCTCGTCGAACGCGACATGACGGCCGCGGCCGTGCTGCTGCAGGAAATCGGCGGCGGCGATTTCGCGTTGTCGCGCTTCACGCTGCAGGCCGCGCGTACGCCGACGCTCGCCGTGCCGCACATCGCCGGGATCGAGCCGGCTTTCTCGGCTCGCGCGAACAGCCTCGCGTTCGACCGCGCATTTCTCGACCGGCCGCTGCCGCACGCGAATCCGCTGACGGTGTCGATGTGCGAGCAGATGTGCGGCCAGCTCGTCGAAGCGCGGCGCGCGCGCGTGGGGACGTCGGAGATGGTGCGCCAGTACCTGAGCGCGACGCCCGGTGCCGCGCCGTTTTCGCTCGAGGACATGGCGCGGCTGATGAACACGAGCCCGCGCACGCTCAAGCGCCGGCTGCAGGAAGAAGGAACGACATTCCGTGCGCTGCTCGCGCAGGCGCGCGGCGCGATGGCCGAGACGCTGCTCGGCGATGCGTGCCTGTCGCTCGCGGAAGTGGCCGAGCGTCTCGGCTTCAGCGACCTGTCGAGTTTCTCGCAGGCGTTCAAGCGCTGGTACGGCGTGCCGCCGGGCGCGTATCGCAACGCGGCGCTGTGCGACGCGGAGCGGCCATGAGTTTTCGGCACGACCTTTTGCTTTTCCGCGGAAGCGGGCGATACGCGGCGTTGCTTGTGTCGTTGCGATATCGTTTGTATTCGCGTGTGCATTCCAGTCGACAATCACTTCACGAGAGAAACCGCATGATCACGCTTCGCCCGATGACCGAGGACGATTTTCCGCGCTTCTGGCCGACCTACCGCGCCATCGTCGCCGCTCAGGAAACCTATGCATTCGATCCCGCGCCGACGCCCGAAGCGGCGCGTGCACTGTGGGTCGACGCGCCGCTCTGCACGTGGATCGCCGAAGAGGACGGCGTGGTGCTCGGTTCGTACTACCTGAAGGCGAACGCGGCCGGGCCCGGCAATCACGTGTGCAACTGCGGCTACATGGTGAGCGAGGCCGCGCGCGGCCGCGGCGTCGCGCGCCTGATGTGCGAGCACTCGCAGCAGGTCGCGCGCGAGCGCGGTTTTCTCGCGATGCAGTTCAACTCGGTGGTCGCGACGAACGAGGTCGCGGTCGCGCTGTGGCAGAAGCTGGGATTCGAGATCGTCGGCCGCCTGCCGCGCGCGTACCGTCACGCGCGGCTCGGGTTCGTCGATTGCTTCGTGATGTTCAAATGGCTCGGCGACGCGGCGGCCGCCGAAGCCTGAACACGCAGCCGCTTCGTCAGACGGCGAATGCGCCGTCGAACACGATCCGCTCGTCGAGCGCGAGCGTGCCGCGCGCGAAGATCAGGTCGAGGTGGTGGCTGCCGTTTTCGCCGCCGCCGAGCCCGAGATGCAGGCCCGGATGGCGTTCCTCGAATCCTGCATTGCGGCCGTACAGCCCGCGGATCCCGAGGTTGGTGCCGATGCCGAATTCCTCGATCCGCCGGTGATTCGCGTGCCGGTCGAGATAGGTCGAGAAGTCGCGCCGGAAGCCCGCGTCGTCGCTGTCGAAATCGACGATCGTGCTGCCTTCGACATGCAGCGTCGCGAGCCGCTCGACCACCTTGTATTTGATCGCGAACGGCACGGTGCCGAGAAACGTGCCGCTGAACACGACCGAGCCGTTCAGGTCGGTGACGTGCGTCGCGATCTCGCCGGGCACGACGTCGAGATTGCCCATTCCGTCCACGCTCGTCCATTTCTGGTCCGGCGCGAGCGAGCCGGTCAGCGTGTTGCCGGCTTCGTCGATGAAGCGGATCTGCGATGCGCGCGCGGCCGCGTCGATCAGCCGGCCGTTGCGTGCGGCGATGTCGTCGAGCGATTCGGCGAACGCCTCGTCGAGATGCGGGCCGTAATCCTTGAACAGTACCGACTTGCTCCAGTGCTCGACGATCGCGGGGCGGATCGCGGCGAGGAACGGCGGCCCGCTCGGCGACGGCGTCGGCAGGCACGACGAGTCGTACAGCAGCACGAACAGGTCGGCGCGATCGAGCGCGGCGGCGATGTCGGCGGGCGGGGTGGTTTCGAGGCAGAGGGTGGTCGCGTCGAGCGAATCGGGCAGGGCGGAAAACGCGCGCAACGCGATGTCGCGGTTGCGGGTGTCATGGCCGACCAGCAGTTTTCCCATATCGCCGCGCGCAAGCTTGTCGCGCAGCGCGGGGTGAAAGCCGAGTGCGCGGTGCAGGTTCAGCATGCGTGTCTCCGGAAGCGGCGGAAGGGCCGCGGCCCTTCCGCCAGAACGGGTGGCCCGCTCAGACCGGCCAGAGCGCGGTGCCGAACGGCACCACGGCGTCCTCGACCATCATGTCGACGGCCTCGGGGTGCGTGTCTTCCTGCATCCAGTCAAGCAATTCGATCTGCTGGGTTTCCTGCATGTCAATTCTCCTGTGGTGAACATGAGTGATTCAACATGAAAGCGCGGCTAAAAGATCGCCGCTCCTCATCCGGAATTTCGTGAATGCCGGGCGAGTGGCGTCGATATTAGTCTGATGAATTGAGGAAGGCAATGCACTGCAAGGTTTTTAGCCGAGCGGTGCTAAACATCGAGCATGCGCGATCCGGCGCGGCGCAGGAAGCAGATCTCGCGAATCGCGCGGGCGCCGAGCGAGGCTGTGACCCGCATCAACCGAGCAGCGCTTTCCCGAGCGGCTTGACCGGTTCAGACCGGAGTACCAGCGAAGTCGTGACTGCGCCAAAGCGGGCAATCGCGTCGACGATGGTTTCCAGTTGCTCCGGTGTCGGCACCCGTACCTTCAGCAGGAAGCAATCCTCGCCGGTCATGCGGTGGACTTCGATCACATGCGGCATGTCGGCGAATGCGCTCAGGGCGGGCTTGATGTGTTCGTGCGTCGTTCTCAGCCGGATGATGGCCATCATCCCCAGCCCCAGTGCCGCCGGATCGATCCGCGCGCCGTAGCCCGTGATGATGCCCCGCTCTTCCAGGCGTTTGACGCGCTCCGAAGTCGCGGGCTGCGACAGTCCGATCTGCCGGCCCACTTCGGAGAGCGGCATTCGCGCGTTTTCCTGCAGGGCTTCGAGGATGGCGATATCCAGACGATCGAGTTCTCCGTTCGACATTGCCGCCCTCCTGTTCCGTTAAGTCATCGGCATTTTGTCTCAATAACCGATGACTTGCCATTCCGCGCGTGTTTCCGGCCCGTCAGACTGCGAACTCCTGTGTTCATGGAGGCGGGGATGGAACAAGCGATTGTCATCGTGCCGGGTATCGGAAACTCGGGCGCGGATCACTGGCAGAGTCATTGGGAGGCGACGCTTCCCGGCGCCACGCGCATGACTCCGGCTTCGTGGGACGCGCCCGACCTGAGCGACTGGATTGCGGCGTTGGACGAGGCCGTCGCGAAAGCCGCGGCACCGCCGCTGGTGATTTGTCATTCGCTCGGTTGCTTGTTGTTCGCGCATTGGCATGCCGCTTCGACGCGCAGCGTGCGCGGCGCGTTTCTCGTCGCGGTGCCCGACCCGGGCGGCCCGCGCTTTCCGGTCGCCGCAAAGGCGTTTGCGAATTTGCCGACCGGTGATTTCGACGGCCTGCCGGTTGTTGCGATCGCCAGTTCGGATGACCCGTACGACCCGTCGGGGCGAGGGGTTGCATGGGCAAGCGCGTACGGTGCGACGCCGCTTCTGCTCGGCGTGCGTGGCCATCTGAACGCGGACGCGGGGCTGGGGGAATGGCGCGAAGGCGGCGCGCTGCTCACGGCCTTTACGGCCGGATTGGGTGGATAGCGCACGCAAGCGGCTGGCGCGCTCCCGCGCTTTTCGTTGCCGTATGGAAGAACCGGAAGCGGTCGCGATCGTCGCGGGATTCCGGTCGCCGCGGCACGCCGTCGGGACGAGCGGTCAAGTATGATCGCTCGACGGCGCCGTCAGCCTCGGTAATCGGGATTGACGCATGCCCGGCGGCGGATTCCGCGTCGACGACGCAGCGACTGACGTTCGCGACGTCACGTCGGCGTTGCGGGTGCGCACGTCCCGGCCTCGAACGACAATGGAGACGACCTGATGCCCACGGCGCTGCAACCGGAGCGTGCCGGCCCGTCGCGGCCGGACGCCGACGCAACCGACCCCGACCGCATGGCCGCGTGGCGGCTCGCGATCTGCCTGTCGCTCGGCAGTGCGATCGCGCTCGGCCTTGCACGCTTTTCGTATGCGCTGCTGCTGCCGCCGATGAAGGCGGATCTCGGCTGGACGTTCGCGCAGGCCGGCGCGTTGAACACGGCAAACGCGGCGGGCTACCTGATCGGCGCACTCGCGTTTCCGTTGCTGTCGCGGCGCCGGCGCGCGGGCACGCTGCTCGCGGCCGGCTGTGCGCTGACCGCGTTGCTGATGGCCGCGTGCGGATTCACGTCGGACATGCACACGCTGCTCGTGCAGCGGCTCGCGACCGGCGTCGGCAGCGCGTTGATCTTCATCAGCGGCGGCGTGCTGGCCGCGCGGCTCGCATCGGCGTCGCCGCGTGATGCGGGGCTGCTGCTCGGTCTCTATTACGGCGGCACGGGGTGGGGCATCGTCGCGTCGTCGCTACTCGTGCCGGCCACGCTTACGCAGGGCGCGCACGGCTGGCAGCCCGCATGGTTCGCGCTCGCGATTGCCTGCGTGCTGTTCTCGGCGGTGGCCGTGTCGGCCGCGCGTCGCATCGAGCGCGCGCATGCGGCACCAGCCACGCCGCGCGACGGAACAGCACCGGCCGTCACCGCGAGCCCCGCCCGCTTCGCGCTCGCGCTGGCCGGCTACGGCCTGTTCGGCGTCGGCTATATCGGCTACATGACGTTCATCGTCGCGCTGCTGCGCGGCGCGGGAATGAGCGGCACGGTGGTATCGGCGTTCTACGTGATGCTCGGCGTCGCGACCGTCGTCTCGGCGCGATTGTGGTCGCGCTTGCTCGACCGGATGCGCGGCGGCCAGGCGCTGGCCGTGCTCAACGCGCTGCTCGGCATCGCGACGCTGATGCCCGCGATGTTCGTGCATCCGGCCGCCGCGTTCGCATCGGGCGTGCTGTTCGGCGCGACGTTCCTGTCGGCTGTTGCATCGACCACCGCGTTCGTGCGGCACAACCTGCCGCCCGACGGCTGGGCGAAAGGGATCAGCGCGTTCACGACGGTCTTCGCGTTCGGTCAGATTGCCGGGCCTGTCGCGATCGGCTGGGTGTCGGACAGCGCGGGGCTCGCGCGCGGGCTCGTGTATTCGGCGCTGACGTTGTTCGCGGGCGCCGCGCTCGCGGCCGGGCAGCGTGCGTTGCGGGCTGCCGCGTAGTCAGGCGAAGGTCAACGCGCGCACGCCGTGCGCGACACGCGATGGAATGCGCGGCTGAAGTAGATGAGGCTGTCGCCGTCGTCGCGCACGCGGATCGACGTCGCCTCGATGAACATCACCGAATGTGAGCCGACTTCCTTCATCTCGGCGATCGTGCCCTGCAGGCTCGCGAGCGCGTCGCGCAGCACGGGTACGTCCTGCTCGCCGCGATCCCAAACGGGCAGCTCGAAGCGCTGCTCCATCGGCAGGTCGGTGAGCCCCGCGAAATGCCGCGCGAGCAGTTCGTGCTCGGCCGGCAGCACGTTGATGCAGACATGGCGGTTGCGCTCGAAGGTTGCGTGCATCGCGCTCGACCGGTTCAGGCACACGAGCAGCGTCGGCGGCGCGTCCGTGACGGAGCACACGGCGCTCGCGGTGATCCCGCAGCGGCCGTGCGGCCCTGCGGTGGTGATCACGTTGACGGCCGCGCCGAGGTGGGCCATCGCTTGCCGGAACGCTTTCTGCGCGTCGGTCGGTTCGACGCATGCAGGTCGCGCGCCAGCGGGCGCGGAGATCGTGGAGGATGTGGCGGACATGGGCGCTCCCGGGTGGACGAAGGCGGCGATCGTGCGGCGCTGCCGGTGCAGCGTTCGATCGTCGACGATGACCCAAGCGTACGTCGCGAAAATGCGGACGACCATTCGCACGATTGACGATGAAGATGGCGTTCTCGCCAACGCGTCTGAAGGTTCTACCTAGATGCGCGGCGCGCTGCGCGAAAAAAGCGCGATTGTGCATTCGTGCGGCACGTAAAAGGGTGTTCAGCGGGTTTTCGGCTCGTTATGATGTACCGCACACCCCCAGCGAACGACGCTCGCGACGAGCCGGCAACCGGCCCCATGCGCGGCGCGTGCGATACCCTACCTATATTTTGCGAGACACCCGCGATGACGTCACCCGCACCGATCGTATACATCGTCGACGACGACAGCGGCATGCGCACGTCGCTCGCGTGGTTGCTCGAATCGGTCGGCATCGCGTCCGAAGGGTTCGCGAACGCCGCCGACTTTCTCGCGCGCTTCGACGTGAACCTGCCCGCGTGCCTGGTGCTCGACGTGCGGATGCCGGAGAAAAGCGGCTTCGACGTGCAGGCGGAACTGAACGCGCGCGGCGCGACGCTGCCGGTGATCTTCGTCAGCGGGCACGGCGATATCCCGATGTCCGTGCGTGCGCTGCAGAACGGCGCGATCGATTTCGTCGAGAAGCCGTACAACTCGCAGCAGATGCTCGAGCGCGTGCAGCGCGCGCTGCGGCTCGCGCAGCAGCGGCATGCGGTCGGCCAGCGCCATCGCGAGTTGCGCCAGCGGCTCGATGCGCTGACCGCGCGCGAGAAGGAAGTGTTGCGCGGCGTGGTCGACGGCAAGGGCAGCAAGCAGATCGCGTCGGACCTGTCGATCAGCGTGAAGACCGTCGACGTGCATCGCGCGAGCATCAAGGAGAAGCTCGGCGCGACCTCGATCGCCGCGCTCGTGCGCGACGTGATGGTCGTGTGGGGTGACGACGGTGGGGCGTCGCGCTGACACCGGTCGGTATGCACGCGGACGCAGCCGCACCCGGAGGTGCCGCGCGATCGATGCGTACCGATGCTCAGCGCATGTACAACCCGCCGTTGATATCCCAGCACGCGCCGTTCGCGAAATGCGCGTCGCCCGACGCGAGCAGCACGGCCGCGTCCGCAACGAAGCCGGCCGATCCGAGCTTGCCGCCCGGCAGGCTCGCGAGTACCTGGCGCAGTTTCTCCGGCGCGACGCTTTCATACACGATCGGCAAATCGAGCGGGCCAGGCGAGATCGCGTTGACGGTCACGCCCTGCGAAGCGAGATCGCGCGCGAACACCTTGGTCAGCGTCAGCGTGCCGCCTTTCGCGGCCGCGTAGTGCGCGCCCGTCGCGGAGCCGCCGTTCTGCCCGGCGAGCGACGCGATGTTGACGATCCGGCCCGCGCCGCGCGCCGCGAAGTACTGGCCGAACACCTGGCAGCCGAACAGCACGCTGCGCAGGTTCACGTCGATCACCTGGTCGAACTGCTTGGCCGTGATCTCCATCGCCGGCACGACCTTCGATGCGCCCGCGTTGTTGACGAGCACGTCGATCGTGCCCCAGCGTGCGACGAGCGCATCGCGCGCCGCTTCGAAATCGCGCTTCGACGTGACGTCGAGCGGCAATGCGATCGCGCGTTCGCCGCTCGGGTCGAGTTCGCGCGCATGCGCATGAATCGCATCGGCGGCGATATCGGCCAGTGCGACGCGGTAGCCGGCCGCATGAAAGCGTTCGGCGATGACGGCGCCGAGCCCGCGCGCGGCGCCGGTGACGAGGACGATTCGCTCTGACATGGTGCGTGATTCCCTGGTTCGCGGGCGCGCGCTTGTTGTCGCCGCGCCCGCATCGTGGTTCATGCGGCGAGTGCCGCTTCGAAGTGTGCCGCGATCGCGCATACCCGTTCGTCCGTGCCCTTGCGTCCGACGATCTGCAAGCCGGCCTTCAGCGGCGAACCGGCCAGCGGCAGCGGCATGCTCAGCGCCGGATGGCCGCTCAGGTTGAACGGCCGGATCAACGACGACATCGCGATGACCGATACGCCGTCGCGCGCCTGCTGCAGCGTGATCGGCAGCGCGGGCAGCGTCGGCAGGACCAGCACGTCGGCGTGTTCGAGCGCGGCGTCGACCTGCGCGGTGAAGCGCAAGCGGACCGCTTCGGCTTCGGCGAGTGCCGCAGGCGTCGTCGTCGCGGCCGTGCGCAGCCGCGCATCGAGATCGGCGCCGAGCTTGGCCGTTGCGACCAGATGGCCGAACGCGCTCGACGTTTCCGCGTTGATCACGGCGAGCCCCGCGGCGAACGCGGCCGGCATCTCGTCGAGCACGATCGCATGCGAGCGCAGGCCCGACGCGCGTAGCGCCGCATCGAGCGCGGCCGCGATCGCCGGATCGGCGTCGACGGTGATTTGCGCGATCGTGCAGTTCGCCGACGATGCCGCCGCACGCGCACGATCGAAGCCCGGCGCGATTGCGGCCATCACCGCGGCCAGCGTGCGGATATCGCGTGCGAATGGCCCGACGCAATCGAGCGTGGTGTCGACGGGCGCTACACCGCGCCGCGACACGCGGCCGAACGTCGGCTTCAGCCCGACCACGCCGCAGCACGCGGCTGGCCCGCGAATCGAGCCGCCCGTGTCGGTGCCGAGCGCCGCGTCGACCGAGCCGAGCCCGACGAGCGATGCGGAGCCGCTCGACGAGCCGCCCGGAATGCGCGATGTGTCCTGCGGATTGACGGGCGTGCCCGTGTAGTCGTTGATGCCGGTCATGCCGAACGCGAGTTCGTGCATGTTCGCCTTGCCGGCGATCTGCCAGCCCGCGTCGAGCAGCAGGCAGACCACGTCCGCGTGTTCCGCTGCGGGCGGCGCATCGGCGAGTGCGCGGCTTGCCGCGCGGGTCGGGTGGCCGGCGATGTCGATCGTGTCCTTGATCGCGATCGTCGGGCCCGGGCCGCCGAGCGTGAAGGTGTCGATGAAGCCTGTCATGGTCGGTGTCCTGAAGAAGCGGTGGGAGACATCAGGCCCGTGGCGCGGCGGCGAGCGGCCACGGGCCGTCGAGCACGCGCTCGGTGCGGAAATGGCGGATCAGCCAGGTGGAGCCGTCGGAGGCCGGCGAGAAATCGACGGTCAGTCGCGCAGCGATCAGTTCGGCCGTGCCGTCCGCGTAGCGCGATGCCTGCAGCATGATCCAGCGGCCGCGTGCGCTTGCGTTCTCGGTGCCGACCGCGATCGATTCCGACGTCAGGAAATGCAGGTTCGCCGAGAAGTGCGGATCGGGCGGCAGATAGCGGCGCAACATCGCGACGATCGCAGCCGTACCTTCGAGGCGGCCGAACTTGCGCGCGTACTGCGGGCCGATGCCTTCCCACACGGCATCTGCCGTGAACAGGCCGGCGAGCGGCGGGCCGTCGCCGGCATCCTCGGGCACGTCGCACAGCGCCATGTAGCGCGTGATCGTCGCGCGCACCGCGCGCTCGGCGTCGAGCGCCGCGACACGCTGCGCGAGTGCATCGATCAGGCCGGGTGACGGGGCGGTCATCGTTGCCTCACGACGCGGGCCGCGCGGCGGGTGGCACGGTCAGCGCGCGGCCGACCCGCGCCTCGATCTTGCCGTAGCGCCACAGGTTGTATTCGCCGACGGGCGTCGTGCGATACAGGTTGCACACGGCGACCGTCGTATCGAAATCGGCGACGTCGGCCATGATGTAGAACGTCCACGGCGCGCCGTCGGCCTGGCCGACCACGAGGCGATCGTCGTCCATCACGCCGAGCACGCGCACGCCCGGCATCGCTTCGACGGCCGCGAGCATCGCGCCGTACGCCTGCCACACTTCGCCGATCTTCTCGCGCGGCAGGTCGAAGAAGTTTTGCGACACGCCGCAGCAGAACAGCACGCGCAGCGGCAGCGGATTCGAATCGGACATGTCAGGTTCTCCAGAGGAATCGGTCGAATGCATGAGCTAGCCGGCGACGGCGCTTCGGCATCGGCTTCATGCACATTCAAAAAAAGCTTCAGTCGATGCGGGTTACAGATAGCCGGGAAACGGCGTGACGCCGGTAAACACCGCGCCGGCGCCGTCGAAGTTGCCTTCGGCGAGAAACGCGTGCTGCGTGACGACCATCGCGTCGCGCAGCAGCCGCTGCAGCGGATGCGACCGGTAGATCGCGGCCGTGCCGCCGAGCCGGTATGCGCGTTCGACGACGCTCGCGCCTTCGCGCGCGATCTGCGTGGCCGCGAGCCGCAGCAGGCTGACTTGGTCGGGCGTCACCGGGTTGCCCGCGAGGATCGATTGCCAGACCGTGTCGGTCGCGTTGTAGAAGAACGCGCGCGTCGAGCGCAGTTGCGCCTCTGCTTTCGCAAGCTCGATGCGGAAATACGCGCGATCGGCGAGGCGCGGCGCGCCGGTCGTCGTCTGGCGTCCGCCCGACATGCGGTTCACGACGTCGAGCGCCGCGCGCGCAAGGCCGAGGTTGACGACGGCCAGCACCTGCGCCGCATACGCGACGGTCGGATAGCGGTACAGCGGCTCGTCGACGGTCGGCTCGCCGCCGCGCACGAAGGTCCACGCTTCGGGCACGAAACGGTCGTCGATGCGCAGGTCGTGGCTGCCGGTGCCCTGCATGCCGACCACGCTCCAGTTCTCGACGATCTCGACGTCGGCGGCGCGGAATACGGCCGTGCGCGGCTTGTTCGGCGCGGCGTCCTGCGCGCCCGGCACGACGATGCCGACGCCGAGCCAGTCGGCGCCTTTGCAGCCGCTCGCAAATTTCCACGTGCCGTTCACGCGCCAGCCGCCCGGCGCGGGCTGCGCCGGCTGCACCGGGAACAGGCCGCCCGCGAACACCTGGTCGGGGCCGCTCGCGTACAGCTCGGCCTGGGTTTCGAGCGGCAGCGCGGCGAGATAGACGTTCGCGGAGCCGAAGCTCGCGACCCACGCGGCCGAACCGTCTGCGGTCGCGATCCGTTCGATCATGTCGAGGAACGCGGTCGGCGCGAGCGCATCGCCGCCGAAGCGGCGCGGCGTGCCCGCGCGATAGATGCCGGCCTGCTTGAACAGCGCGATCACGTCGCGCGGCACGTGCGACAGGCGGTCGAATTCTTCGCGTCGCGCGGCGACGGTCTCGATCACGGCGTCGAACGGCGACAGCCGCCCGGCCGGGTCGCCCGCCACGGGTGGCGAGGTCGGCGCAGGTTCGATGGCGAGGGCGGCTTGGGGCATGGCTGGCTCCTGGGGGCGGATGGGGTTCGATTGCGGGGCGGCATGCGTGCTGTGCGGCATTTCAACGCGCGGCATGACGATGCAGCCAGTCTAGAAACGCCGAAAACACGCAGCAATTGGTGCGTTGGGCCGCGCGACTGGTGAGGTTCCGTGCCGGACTAAAGAAATCTTCAGATGCGATCGCCGCGCGCCGGTGCTATGTTGGATTTCCGGCCGCGCGATGCCGCGCGCCTTCATTCGAATCCGATCATGAGTTTTCCCGACGAAGACGATTTCCACCGGCTGCTCGATGCGCTCACCACCTGCGTGCTGCTGCACGACGCGCAGACCAAGGCGATCGTGTGGGCCAACCGCGCCGCGTGCATCGCGCTCGGCTTTTCCGTCGAGGAACTGCTGCCGCTGAAGGCGCCGGACATGACGCGCCCCGAACCGAAATACCGGCGCGAGATCGGCGTGGGCGCGATGGACCGCGCGATGGTCGACGGGCCGCAGGTGTACGAGTGGTGCTACCGGTCGCGCACGGGCGTCGACATGCTGTCGGAGGCGATCGCCACCTACGTGCCGCTGCGCGGGCACGATGTCGTGATGGTGCAGTTCCGCGACATCAGCGCGGAAGAAGCGATCCGTCAGCAATTGCGCCGCTACGAGGCGCGGCTGCGCGAGTTCATGCAGGATCTCGACGAAGGCGTCGCGGTCGTGTCGCCGCAGGGCGGCGCGCAGTTCATCAGCGAATCGGGGCGCCGCGTGCTCGGGCTCGCGCCCGACGAAGCGCTCGGCGAGGTGCTCGACTACTGCACCGAGGCCGATCGCGACCGGCTCGTCGCGCAGTTGCGCGATGCGCCGTCGACGTGTCCGTCGGAGCCGCAGCGCTACCGGATCGTGCGGCGCGACGGTTCGACGTGCTGGCTGCGCATCACGTGCCGGCAGGTCGAGATTGAAGGCGACCTCGTCGGGCTGCTCGTGCAGTTCCGCGACGTCAGCGACGAAGTCGCGATCGAGGACGCGCGGCGCGCCGAAGCGCGGATGCTCGAATACGCGGGCCGCTACAACGCGATGGGCGAGATGGCGACGGTGATCGCGCACGAGCTGAGCCAGCCGCTCGCGGCGGTGCGCAACTTCATCGAGGGCGCGGTGCGGCGGCTGAACGGCGGCGGCGCCGTCGACGACGCGATCTGGGGGCTGCGCAGCGCGGATCGGCAGGCCGAGCATGCGGCGCTGATCATCAAGAGCGTGCGCGAATTCATCGTGAAGCGCGAGACGGTCGTCGCGGTTTCGGATCTGCGCGACATCCTGGCCGATGTCGCGTATTTCATCGAGCTGCGCGCGAAGGAGGCCGGCGTGACGGTCGCGATCATGCAGGCCGATACGCCGTTGCCGATTCGCTGCGAGCGCGTGCTGATCGGGCAGGTGATTCTCAATCTCGCGTTCAACGCGATCGAAGCGTTCGCCGGCTGCGAGCGCGTGCCGCGCACGCTGACGCTCGGCACCGCGAACGTGGACGGGTACGCCGAGCTGCGTGCGATCGACAACGGCCCGGGCATCGCGGAAGGCGCGCATGACCGGCTGTTCGACGGCTTCTCGTCGTCGAAGGCGGGCGGTAACGGGATCGGGCTGTCGCTGTGCAAGAGCATCGTCACGCGCCACGGCGGCAGGATCGGCGCGAGCCCGGCCAATGGGGGGGGGCTCGATTGCCGCGTGACGCTGCCGCTCGCCGGTGAGTACACGTAGCGGCTGCGACGCGCGGTGTGGCGAGGCCCGGCGTATTGAGGCCCGACGTAGCGACGCCCGACGTAGCGACGCCCGCCCCATCGTCAGCGCCCCAGCGCCCGCGCGGTTTGCCCGCCGATGCCGAAGTCGGTGTTCGGAATGTCCTTGATGATCACGCGCGTCGCCTGCAGCGGCGCGTCGAGCACGTTCGCGCCGGCATCGGACAACGCGGCGATCAGCGCGCGTTTTTGTTCATCGGTGCGGCCGGCGATCAGGATCGCGACGATCACGGGCAGCGACGGCGGCGCGCCGTCCGCGGCACTGCGGCCGCCGAGACCGATGTGCGTCGCGGGCAATTCGGTGAGCAGCACGCGCACGGATTCGATCGGCGCGCCGATCGCGTCGACGGTCGCGCCGGTCAGCCGCGCGATCAGTTCGACCTTGCGGGCGTCGTCATGGCCGGCCGGCAGGAAAACTTCGAGTGTGGGCATGGTCGTCCGGAAAGGTGAAGGTTGCCGGTTCACCGTTGCACTTGCAGCGGCGAACCGGCCAGGGCTTACAGCAGGAAGCCGATCGCGCTGAGCGCTTCGGTCGAGTCGATCAGGCGCACGATCTTCTCGGCGATCCGCATCTCGCCTTCGACATCGACGTGCAGCTTGTGCGTGAGGTCGGCCGCGAACAGCGTCGCGACGCCGCGCTTGTACGCGACGACGACCTGCGCGGATTTCAGCTCGACGGTGTCGGCGCCGCCGCTCTCCAGCGTGAAGCGCGACACGGTGCGCACCGTGCGCGCGGCGTCGGTCGCCGACGCCGAGTAACCGGACACCATCCGCTGCACGCGCTTCTCGCGCATGTCCTGGTCGTCGAACACGTAGTTCAGCGTCGCCGCGAAATCGGTCGCGTCGGGATCGATCGGCACCACGTAGTGGCCGGCCGGATCCCACAGGTCGAGCCACGCGCGATAGTCGCGGCGATCGAGCATCTCGGCTTCGCGCCACACGAATTCGACCGCGCGGGCGAAGGTCTGCTGCGAGAAAAGGGCGTTGCGGTCGTCCATCATTGCTGCTCCATCATCTTGCGCCATTGCTGGTAGGCCTCGCGCATGCCGGTCTCGTCGGTCGCATGGGCGGTCTTTTCGCCGTTCGCGGCGGTCGTCTCGCGGTTCAGCCCGCGGTTCACGAGGATCGGCACGTCGGGGCCCGCATGCGCGCCGCGTTGCACGCGCTCCCACGCTTCCGCGTCGTCGGGGCTGCCGAAGCCGAACGGGCCCTGGAAGTGCTCGTGGATGCGCAGCCGCTCGCGGTTCGCTTCGTCGGGGCCGCCGTCCATCGCGAGCGCGACGTGGCGGATCTCGGTTTCGTTCGCGGAGATCGGCCGCAGCACGCGGAAGAACGCCATCGAAAGCGCGAGGTTCGGGAACAGGTTCAGGTTGAAGCCGACGCCCATCAGCGAACGCACGATGCGGCGCACTTCGTCCGGCGCGTGGCGCTCGGCGAGCTTCGCCGCGAGCGGCGCGAAGCGCTCGGGCAGCGGCGCGCCGTCGTCCTCGTCGAGATCGATCAGCTCGGGCATCAACACCGCGAGGCTGTGGCCGTTGCCGAGCCCGCGGCAGAACGCATCCTCGCTCGTCATGAAGCTCGTGATCGCCGCGGCAGTCTCGTCGTCGATCGACTTCATCCACGACTTGTGCACGACCGGGAAGTGATAGAGGTCGGTCGTGTTCTCGAGCTGGATCTTCCAGTTGCCCTTGAACTTGAACTTGTGCTCGCCGTTCGCCTTGATCGGGTAGCCGGCGCCCTGCTTCATGAACAGGTCGATCCACGGCTTCGCGCCGCCGAGGAAATCCTCGAGCGGTTCGATGTCGTCGTTGAAGCTCGCGAAGATCAGCCCCTGGTACACGCCGACACGCAGCTTCACGAGCGGCAGGTCGCCTTTCTCGCACACGCCTTCGTAGCCGTCGCCATACGGCAGCGCGCGCAGCGTGCCGTCGAGCGCGTACGACCAGCTGTGATACGGGCACGTGAAGCCCTTCGCGTTGCCCTTGTGCGATTCGCACACGGTCGCGCCGCGATGGCGGCAGCGGTTCTGCAGCACGTTGATCTCGCCGGTCTTGTCGCGCACGACGATCACCGGCTGGCGGCCGATCGTCGTCGTGACGAAGTCGCCGAGCTGCGGCAGTTCGCTCTCGTGCGCAACCCAGATCCAGGTGCGGTAGAAGATGCGGTCGAGCTCGGCTTCGAACAGCGCGGGATCGTGATACATCGCGGGCGCGATGCGGTCGGGCTGCGCGAGGCCGTGCAACGCGCGGGTGTCGATCGTCTGGTAGGGAATGTCGCTCATCGTTGTCGTGGGGAAAGAGTCGCGAAATCGGGCCGCGCGGGGCGCGGGTTCGAATGCCCAGTCTCGTCTTCCGCTATATATCCGTCAAATTGATCTAAAATTGTCGAGTCAATAAATACGGCAAATGATGGAGGCTACGATGACGTCGGTCGATCATCTCGATCTGAACCTGTTGCGTGTGTTCCAGGCGATCGTCGAGGAACGCAGCCTGACGAAGGCCGGCGAGCGGCTCGCGCTGTCGCAGCCGGCCGTCAGCTATTCGCTCGGCCGGCTGCGCACGCTGTTCGACGATCCGCTGTTCGTGCGCACGCGTTCGGGCATGCAGCCGACGCCCGTCGCGCTCGAACTCGCGGGCATCGTCGGCAAGGCGCTCGACATGGTGCGCGCGGCGCTGCGCTACGCGGAGCGCTTCGATCCGGCCACCAGCACGCGCACGTTCCGGCTGTCGCTGTCGGACGCGGGCGAGATGGCGTACCTGCCGGCGATCTGCCAGGCGCTGCGCGAGCGCGCGCCGCGCGCGACGCTGAGCGTGCAGCCGATGCCGGTGGAGGAGATCGAGGAAGCGCTGCGCGCGAGCCGGCTGGATTTCGCGATCGGCAACCTGCCGGAACTGATGCCGCGCACGCGCCATCAGGTGCTGTTCGAGGAAACCTACGTGTGCATGACGGGCCGCCGGCGCGGGTTGCCGGCCGGCACCGCGCTGAGTCTGGAACAGTTCGTGAGTGCCGCGCACGTCAACGTGAAATCGGTCGAGCACAGCCACCACGCGCTCGACGACGCATTGCGCGCGCAGGGCGTGGGCCGCAACATCGCGCTCGAAGTGCCGCACTTCGTCGCGCTGCCGAGCGTGCTGTCTGTTACGGATCTTTATGCGACGCTGCCGAAGCGGCTCGCACAGATCCTGAACCGCGACAACGCGTTTCGGCTTTACGAGCTGCCCGTGACGCTGCCGCCCGCGCCGGTGACGATGCACTGGCACGAGCACTTCCATGAGGACGAAGGCAACGCGTGGATGCGCGCGCTGCTGGCCGAGATCGTCGAGCGTTTCGACGACGCGTGACGGCCGGGCCGCCTGCGGCGGGTGCCGCGTGCGCGCGTCAGAGATCGAGAACCAGCACCGCCGAGCGCGCGCGCGACACGCAGCAGCAGATCACCGTGTTGCTCGCGCGTTCGGCCTTGCTGAGGCAGTGGTCGCGATGATCGGGCTCGCCGTCGATGACGGGCACCATGCAGGTGCCGCACACGCCTTCGCCGCATGACGTGTCGACCTCGATACCGATCCGCGCGAGCGCGTCGACGATCGACGTGTCCGGTGTGACGCGCACCGATTGCCCGCTGCGCTGAAGGCGCACTTCGAAGCCGTCGGCCGGGCCGGTGCTCGCGTTGGCATCGGCATTCGCATCGGCGGTTGCGGCGGCTGCCGCGAAGCGTTCGAGATGAATCGAATCCTCGGGAATGCGCGTCGCAGCTGCCGCGACGACCGCATCCATGAACGGCCCCGGGCCGCACGTGTACACATGCGCACGCACATCGATCGATTCGACGCAGCGGCGGAGTTCGGTCGCGAGCGCATCGGGCTCGACGCCGTAGTGGAACGTCACGTGCGATGCGAACGGCTCGGCCAACAGTTCGTCGACGAATGCCGCGTGCTCGCGGCTGCGCGCGAAGTAATGCAGCCGGTAGCGCGCGCCGCGCTTGTGCAGCGCATACGCCATCGACAGCAGCGGCGTGATGCCGATGCCGGCCGCGATCAGCACGTGTTCGCTCGCGTCGTCCGTCAGACGAAACAGGTTGCGCGGCGCGCCGATCGTCAGCTCTGCGCCAACCGTCACGTCGTCGTGCAGCGAACGCGAGCCGCCGCGCGACTGCGCTTCCTTTTTCACCGCGAACAGGTAGCTGCCGCGCTCGTCGGGGTTGCCGCACAGCGAGTATTGCCGCGTGATGCCGGACGGCGCGGTGACGTCGATATGGGCGCCCGGTTCGTACGCGTCGAACGGCTGGCCGTCGACGCGCGAAATCCGGAAACAGCGGATGTCCTGCGCCGCGTCGATCAGCGCGTCGATCCGGACCTGGTGGCGGTTCGCTTGCATGAAAAATTCCGTGGGGTAAAAGGAAGGCGGCGCGGCAGATACCGTGCCGTCATGCGATCGAGAATAGGGATGGGCGTCGCATAAATCAAATCGATTAAAAAGCGATGCCGGAATCAGTGGGGTAAATAATTGCTGGTTGCTGGTTGCTGGTTGCTGGTTGCTGGTTGCTGGTTGCTGGTTGCTGGTTGCCAGCCGCCAGCCGCCAGCCGCCGATTTCCGGTTGTGGTCAGCGATCAGCGGTCGGAGATCAGCGTCGGCGATCAACGATCAGCGCGCAGCGATCGCTTCACCGGCAACGGCCGCCTGCGGCGCCTCCGCCAATGCATGACCGCGTTCGCGATCGAGGCTGCGGCGATAGTGCCGGCACCCGGCGGCGAGCAGCAGCGCGGCGAGCGTGGCCGCCGCGACGTTGACGATCGACATCGAATGGCCGACCGCCGCCGGCGCGCCGAACACGCGATCGGTGAACAGCGCGACGACGGTCGTGCCGATCCCGAGCGCGATCAGGTTCGACACGAGCAGGAACAGCGCGGAGATCTGCGCGCGCATCTGGTTCGGCGCGAGCGTCTGCATCGCGGCGGTCGACGTCGGCATCGGGAACGATGCGAAGAACATCGCGACGACGAGCATCGCGAGCGATGACGGCAGGTGATCGAGCTGCGTGAACAGCGTCGCGGGGATCACCATGCACGCGGCGCCGATCGCGCCGGCGCGCATCGGCGCATCGCCGCGGCCGCGGCGCAGCAGCCAGTCGTTGAGCCAGCCGCCGCAGAACACGCCGGCCGTGTTCGCGACCAGCAGCACGATGCCGAGCGTGTAGCCGGCTTCGACGGCCGTCATCCCGAAGCGGCGGATATAGAACGCGGGCGTCCAGCTCAGCAGGCAGTACAGCGTCATCGCGTAGAACGAGAAGCCGAGGTAGTGGCACGTGAAGGTCGCGCGGTGCGTGCCGACGAAGCGCAGCGAATCGCGCATCGACACGCGCCGCACGGCGCCCGAGCGATCCTGCGCGAGCCCCTTGCGCTGCGGGTCGCGCACGGTCGCGGCGAACAGCAGCGCGACGAGGAGCCCCGGCAGCCCGACGATCAGGAACGTGACCTGCCACGCATGCACCTGCCCGACGACCGGCAGCGTGAACGCGCTCGCATGCTTGAGCAGTGCGATCACGTAGCCGCCGATCAGGAACGCGACGCCGCCGCCGATGAACGAGCCGAGCGAATACACGGCGATCGCGCGCCCGAGCTTCTCCTTCGGGAAGTAGTCGGCGAGCATCGAATACGCGCCGGGCGACAGCGCGGCCTCGCCGACGCCGACGCCCATCCGCGCGATGAACATCTGCACGAAATGCTGGCTGAGCCCGCACGCGGCGGTCGCGACGCTCCACAGCGCGATGCCGATCGAGATGATCCGCGGGCGCGCGTAGCGGTCGGCGAGATACGCGACGGGCAGCCCCATCACCGCATAGAACAGCGAGAACGCGAAGCCGTTCAGCAGGCTGAACTGCGTATCGGAAAGGTGCAGGTCGCGCTTGATCGGTTCGATCATCAGCACGAGGACCTGACGGTCGACGAACGAAAAGACGTACGCGAGCATGCAGATGACGACGACATACCATTCGTACGTATAGCGCTTGCCGTCGGCAGCGCGGGCCGTGAATGCGGACATGCGGATTCTCCAGGAGCGGGCGGTGGAAATGCGCGGCAGCGGCCTTGCGGGCCGGGCGCCGTCGCGGCGCGAAAGCGTGCGGGTGACACGATCGGAGACGCAGCGTAGTCGGCCAAATTCGGCCGCCATAGCCGGAGTGACAGCCGCGCCACACGGGCATCTACCGACCCGGATAAAGAAAACACCAGGGCCGTGCGCGCGGGCCGCCGCGCAGCGCATGTTCGGCGGGGCGCGCGCGCATCATGCGGCGCATCTATAAGCGATATAGATCGCATTGCGTCGACGTCCGAAATTGTCGTTCCTAGACTCGGCCCGTTTTTCATTGGCAGCGTTGGTCGCTTGCGGCGAACGCGCTTCACACCACGCGGCGCGATGTCGACAGGCGCCGGCATTTCTACGGAACGACGAACATGAACCATCCGAACGGGCGGGCCGACCGGCTTGCCGTATCGCTTGCGGCGCTGCTCGCCTGCATCGCGCTTCCTGCGTTCGCGCAATCGAGCGTGACGCTCTACGGCCGCATCGACACCGCGATCGAATACGCGAACGCCGGACCGAACCACGTGACGCGCATGGGCAGCGGCAACCTGTTCGCGACGCAGTGGGGGCTGAAGGGCGTCGAGAATCTCGGCGGTGGCTACGCGACGATCTTCAAGCTCGAGGACGGCTTCAACGCGGCGAGCGGCGCGCTGTCGAACAGCAGCGCGCTGTTCGGCCGCGAAGCGTGGGTCGGCATCACGGGGCCGTTCGGCGGCGTGCAGTTCGGCGAGCTCTACACGATCGTGCACACGACGCTCGTCACATACAGCCTGCCCGGCCTCGGTGCGGGGCTCGCATGGGGCAACGCGACGAACAACTTCGTCGGGCCCGCGTTCCTGCGCGTGCGCAACTCGATGCGCTATACGTCGCCGCGCTATGCGGGCTTCATGCTGCGCGCGATGGCCGCGCGCGGCACCAACGGCGCGGCCGGCCAGCCGGCGACGCTGGGCGATACCTACGGCGCGGGCCTCAACTACGCGCGCGGCGGTTTGTCGGTGGATGTCGACTACATGCAGCAGAAGTTCAGCCCGGTTGCCGCGTCCACGCTCGGCGACACGAGCCCGGCCGCGAACGGCAACTACACGGTCGGTGCGATTTCGTACGACTTCAACGTCGTGAAGGTCGCCGCGCTGTACCTGCGGCATCGCGGCGGGCCCGACGTCGCGACCGCGATCGACAGCCAGAGCGCGTATCCGCACAGCGACATCATGGAACTGAGCGCGACGGTGCCGATCGGGCGCGGGTCGCTGCTGCTGAGCGTCGGCCATTACCGGAAGGTCGCGGACAGCGAAGGCAACGCCGATTCGTACGGCATCCGCTTCGACTATCCGCTGTCGAAGCGCACGGTGCTGTACACGGGCGCCGCGATGGTGCGCAACGGTGCGCATGCGCGCTTCGTCGTCAACGGCGCGGCGGGCGGCGGCGTCGCGGTCGCCAAGCCGGGCGCGACCGCCAGTTCGATCGTCGCGGGCATCCTCACGTCGTTCTGATCGCTCCGGCCACGCCGGCCGGCCCGCGCCGGCGTGTGTCGTCATGCGCAGGCCGGCGGCTGCGGCGCGAGCCATGCGTCGAACGGCGCCTGCTGGCCGATCTTGAACAGTTCGAGCAGCAACGCGCGCAGCCAGCGATGGCCGGGGTCCGCATCGAAGCGCCGGTGCCAGTACGCGTTGACGGGCCATTCGCAGGCGCCGGCGATTTCGTACAGCACGCACGGCTGCCGCGCCGCGAACGTGATCGCGATCGTCTCGGGCAGGATCAGCGCGTAATCGCCGTCCTGCAGCAGCGCGGGTACCACCATGAAATCGGGCAGCGCCGCGCGTACGCGCGGCATCAGCCCGTGCCGTTCGAGCAAATGCATCGACTGCGGATGCGACGTGACCGCGACGAAGCGCAGCGCGTCGGGCGCTGTGCCGTCGAGCACGAAATCGTCGGGCAGAACGACGCGCTGCGCGGTGCGGCGCGGCATCAGCAGCACGCAGCGCTCGTGCAGCAGCGCGGCGCGCTGGAAGTGGCTCGACGCGTCGGCGAAATGACCGAGCGCGAAATCGATGCGCCCCGATTCGAGCGCGACGTTGAGCTGGCATTCGTCGACGTGCAGCGTCTCGATCACGGCGCCCGGCGCACGCCGGTCGAATTCTGCGAGCAGCGTCGGCAGGAACGCGCTCGCCGCGAAATCGCTCATGTGCAGGCGAAACACGCGCTGCGTGCTGTCGGGCGCGAAGCGCGAGCCTTCGTCGAGCACGTCCTGCAGGATCGCAAGCGCCTTGTCGACCGATAGCGCGAGCCGTTGCGCGCGCGGCGTCGGCTCGACGCCGGTGCCGGTACGCACGAACAGCGCGTCGCGGAACATCAGCCGCAGCCGGCCGAGCGCGTAGCTGACGGACGGCTGCGTGACGCCGAGCCGCAGCGCCGCGCGGCCGACGTGCCGCTCCTCGTAGACCGCGCGAAACGTCTTCAGCAGGTTGAGATCGAGATCCTGCACGCGCAGGCCGTCGGGCGCGTCGCCGTCGTGCGGCACGGGGTCGGCGCGAGCCGGGGCTGCGGGGCGGCCGGTTGCGGGATGCATCATCGTGGTTTCCTCGCGGTGACGGAAGGCGCATGGCCGTAACGTCGCGCATACGCCTTTGCGAAATGGCCGAAGCCATGGATGCCGTGCGCGATCAGCACGTCGGTCACGCTGCGCGCGTCGCCGCGTTGCAGCGCCGCGTGCACGGCGGCGAGCCGGCGCTCCCGCACGTACGCGGCCGGCGTGGTGTGCAGGAACGCGCGGAACGCGTGCTGCAGCGTGCGCGGTGCGACGCCGGCGACGGCCGCCAGCGCGGCGAGCGCGAGCGGTTCGCCGAGATGCGCGTCGACGTGGTCGCACGCGCGGCGCACATGCGCGGGCAGCGGCGGCGTGCCGCGGGCGAGCGTGTCGCTGTACGAGTGCGGCAGGTGCGTGAGCAGCAGCGACATCAGCCACGCGGTGAGATCGGCGCCGAAGGTTGTCGCGGCCGTACCGATGCCCGGTTGCGCGCCGAGCCGGCACAGGTATTCGAACGTCGGCAGCACGAGCGCGGCGCCCGCGCCGGTGCCGCCGGCCGCGAGTTCGAACTGCAGCGGGCGCGTCAGCGTCGCGTGCAGCATGTCCTGCAGCTTGCGTTCGAGCGCGCCGCGTTCGAGCCGCAGCACGAGGTTGCGGCAATCGGGGCTCGTGCTCAGGCGGCTCGCGAGCGCGGGCGACGACACGGTCAGCTCGCCTGGGCCGGCGCGCGCGACGACGCTGCCGGCCTGCAGCTCGCAGGCACCGGCGAGCGTCAGCCTGAACAGGAAGTGATCGGCGTCGCCGCCGAAGTCGATGCGCGTTTCGCGGCCGTAGCAGAGTTCGAGCAGCGCGCCGTGATGCAGCGGCACTTCGTACAACTCCGCGCGAAACGGATCGCGGCCGCGCGCGGCCATCCGGTGCGGCCCGAGCCGGTGCGCGACCGCGCGTTCGACTTCGTCGGGCGCCTGCAGCGTGCCGAGCCGGTTCGGCGCATGGCGGGAAAGGGCAATGTCCATTCATGGACCTCGTATCGGATGCGTTGGCGCGGCTTCATGTGCAGCGCCGCGATTGCGTTGCGCGAACCGGCGCGTCGTTGCGCGTTTTGAAGCGACGCGGCGGGGGCGGCCGCGTAGTCTCGGAAACACTCGATCAACCGGAGACGACAATGAAGGTATGTGTACTGGGCGGCGGCCACGGCTGCCATGCGGCGGCCATCGACCTGTTCGAGAAGGGGCACGACGTGACGTGGTGGCGGCGCGACCGAGAACCGCACGCGCGGCTGCGCGAACTCGGCACGTTGAACGTGACCGACTATCGCGGCAAGCGGTACGTGCCGCTCGGTGATGCGCCAGGCGCGATCCGCCTGACCGACGATCTCGAAGCCGCGCTGCGGGGCGCACGGCTCGTCGTGGTGCCGCTGCCGGCCACGTCGCACGATGCGCTCGCCGCGCGGGTCGCGCCGTTGCTGGAGGACGGCCAGGTCGTGTTTATGCCGCCCGGCACGTTCGGCAGCTTCGTGTTCGCGCGTGCGGCGGCCGATGCCGGCAACCGTTCGCGGGTCGCGTTCGCCGAGACGGGCACGTTGCCGTACCTGGTGCGCAAGCACGGCGACAACGATGTCGTGATCAGCGCGTATGCGACGCGGCTGCCGACCGGCGTGTTCCCCGCGAATGCGGCCGGCTGGGCGTTCGACGTGCTGCGCGCGGGCTATCCGTCGGTCGAGCCGGTCGAGGATGCGTTGTCCGGCGCGCTGATGAACGCGGGGCCCGTAATCCATCCGCCGCTGATCCTGATGAACGCCGGGCCGCTCGAACACTTCGACGCATGGGACATCCACAACGAAGGCACGCAGCCGGCGATCCGTCGCGTGACGAATGCGCTCGACGCCGAACGTATCGCGGTGCGCGAAGCGCTCGGCTACCGCGCGCCGCATTTCCCGCTCGCGGACCACTACGCGGCCGAAGGCGACGAATGGATGTACGGGCGCGGCGCGCACGGGAAGCTGACCGATAGCGGCGACTGGCGCGAGAAGATCGATCTGCGCACGCATCGCTACATGCTCGAGGACACCCGGCTCGGGTTGTCCTTCATCGTATCGTGCGGAAGCTGGGCCGGCGTGCCGACGCCCGTCGCGCAGGGGCTGCTGAGCATCGCGAGCGCGGTCGCGGTGGGCGATCTGTATGCGGAAGGGCGCACGCTCGAGCGGCTCGGGCTCGCGGCGTTGTCGACCGACGCGATGCGTGTGCTGCTCGACGCGGGGTACGCGGCATGAGCGCGGCAGCCGATGTGACGCGCATGCATGTGCTCGGCGCGGGACGCATGGGGCAGGGGATCGCGCTCGTGTTCGCGTACGCGGGCCTCGACGTGACACTGGTCGACTTCAAGCCGCGCGATGCGGCCGGATGGCGCGCATTCGAGAATCGCACGCACGACGAGATCGCGCGGCCGCTGCACGCGCAGGTCGCGCTTGGCCGCATCGATGCCGTGCAAGCCGACGCCGTCGTCGCGCGCATCGCGCTCGTTGCGCGGGACGGCGCGGCGGATGCCGTGCGCCGCGCGGATATCGTGTTCGAGGCGCTGCCCGAAGTGCTCGACGCGAAGGCCGACGCGCTGCGCTGGCTCGGCGAGCATGTCGATGCGCGCGCAACGATCGCGTCGACGACGTCGACGTTCGTCGTCACCGAGTTGCAGCGCCATGTCGCGCATCCGGCACGGATGCTGAACGCGCACTGGCTGAACCCCGCGCTGCTGATGCCGCTCGTCGAGATCAGCCGCAGCGATGCAACCGATCAGTTGGTGGTCGACCGGCTCGCCGCGCTGCTCGAACGCGTCGGCAAGAAGCCGGTGATCTGCGGGCCGGCGCCCGGCTATATCGTGCCGCGTATCCAGGCGCTCGCGATGAACGAGGCCGCGCGGATGGTCGAGGAAGGCGTCGCGAGCGCGCAGGACATCGACACGGCGATTCGCACCGGCTTCGGCCCGCGTTTCGCGGTGCTCGGGTTGCTCGAATTCATCGACTGGGGCGGCTGCGACATCCTGTATTACGCGTCGAAGTACCTGGCCGGCGAGATCGGCCCGCGCTTCGCGCCGGCCGCGAGCGTCGTGCGCAACATGGAGGCCGGACGCGACGGCGTGCGTACGGGGGCCGGGTTCCACGACTATGCGAACGTGGATGTGCCCGCGTACATGCGGCAGAGGCTCGGCGAATTCGCACGGCTGCTCGACCACCTCGGGCTCGCGCCGGCATTCGACGGTGCGCGTCGGGAGGGCGGCAAATAGGCGGCGCGTCGGGGTGGTAAGCGCGAGCGGTGGCACGTGCCGGGAACGGCCGTGCCGGCCGCCACCGTGTTTACCGCCCGCCGGTGCGGGTCGGCCCGCTTGCGCGGATCGAAGCATCATGGTCACGCCGTGTCGGTAGAGGCGGCAACGGGAGCGGCCCTCACGATCCGCGTTTCGCGCATGACGCACAGCGTCGCGACGGTGACGAGGCCGAGCGCGACGAGGAACAGCGACACCGGCCACGACGCGTGATAGCGCGCGAGCAGCGCGGTTGCGATCAGCGGCGACATCCCGCCTGCGAAGATCGATGCGACCTCGTGCCCGAGCGCGACGCCCGAGTAGCGCACCTCGGTGCTGAACAGTTCGCCGACGAGCGCGGGCAGCGTGCCGATCATCGCGCCGTGGCTGACGGCCGTACCGACCGTCAGCGCCAACCATACGAGCGGCGTCGCACGCGTGTCGAGCAGCCAGAAGAACGGAAACGCGCACGCGACGAGGCTCAGCGCGCCGATCAGGTACACGGGCTTGCGGCCGATCCGGTCGGACAGCCGGCCCCATGCGAGCATCGCGCCCATCTCGACGATCATCGCGATCATCACGCCGGTCAGCATCACGCCGTTCGGAATGCCGACGTATTTGCCGTAGACGAGCGAGAACGCGAGGAAGATGTACGCGCCGCCGTTCTCGGCCACGCGCAGCCCCATCGCGAGCAGGATTTCCTTCGGGTGGCGGCGGATGCATTCGACGATCGGCAGATGCGTGCGCGCGCCGCGCTTGCCGGCCTGCTCGAAGTCGCGGCTTTCCGGCAGATGGCGGCGGATATAGATGCCGATCGCGAAGATGGCGATGCTCGCGAGGAACGGCAGCCGCCAGCCCCACGTGCGGAACGCGTCATCGGGCAGCGCCTGCGCGGCGAGAAACGCGGCCGACGACAGCACGAAGCCGCCGCCCACGCCGAGCTGGCTCCACGCCGCGTAATAACCGCGCTGCTCGGGCGGCGCGTTCTCGCTGATCATCAGCACGCCGCCGCCCCATTCGCCGCCGGACGCGATGCCTTGCAGCAGTCGCAGCACGACGAGCGCCGCGGGCGCCCACAGGCCGACCTGCGCGTAGGTCGGCAACAGGCCGATCGCGAAGGTCGACGCGCCCATGATCAGCAGCGTCCAGACGAGCGATGCCTTGCGCCCGTAACGATCGCCGACGTGGCCGAACACGATCCCGCCGAGCGGCCGCGCGACGAAACCCAGCGCGAACGCCGCGAACGCGGCGAGGCTGCCCGCGAGCGGCGACGCGCCGGGCGGGAAGAACACGTGGCCGAACACGAGCGCCGCGGCCGTGCCGTACACGAAAAAGTCATACCATTCCATCGCGTTGCCGGCGACGGAGGCAATGACGATCCGGCGAAGCTGCCGGTCGGCGAGCGGCCGGGCGGCGCTCGGGGACTGCACGGTGTCGGTCGGGTACATGGCGGACTCTGAAGGGGGAGGCGGGCGCGTGCCGTCTTTGCAGCACTGCGGGCTAGTGTTGTCGGCACCGCCTTCCCGGTCAAATCCGCAGAAAAAGGGGAGTGTCATCACTCCCGCAAATGATGGTCGCGCCGGGCGCGCGGCCGTGCCCGCGCCCGGCACGCCGTCACCGCTCGATCTGCCGGTTCCAGCGCGTATCCCACTGCGCGCGGCGCGCGTTGATCGCGGCCCAGTCGACCACCGTCACCTTGCGCACCAGATCGTCGACATTGCCGAGGCTCTGCTGCATCCCGGCGGGCATCTTGGCGAGACGGTTGGTCGGGATCTGCTTGCCGGCCTCGGCGGCCTTCGTCTGCGCGGGCGCGGACAGCAGGAACTGCGCGAGCTTCTGCGCAAGCTGCGGATCGGGATTGTTCGCGACCACGCACAGGTCGACGAGCAGCAGCACCGGGCCTTCCTTCGGGTTCGCATACGCGACCGGAATGCCCTTGTCCTGCAGGTCGCCGACACCCGTCGGCGTGAGCGGGAACAGGCCGGCCTCGCCGGTCTGCACCATCTCGGAGATCTTCGCCGAGTTCGGGATGTACTCGACGACGTTCGGCCCGACCGTGCTCGCCCACTTGCTGAAGCCGGGCTCGACGTTCTGCTCGCTGCCGCCGAGCAGCCGGTTGATCGCGAGGAAGCCGTGCAGCCCGAACGTGCTGCTCGACGCCGACTGGAACACGACCTTGCCCTTGAATTTCGGATCGGCGAAATCCATCCACGACGTCGGCGGCGCCCAGCCTTTCTCCGCGAACAGCTTCTTGTTGTACGCGATGCCGGTCATGCCGAGCTGCACGCCCGCGCCGACGTCGTCCTTCATCCGCGCGAACGGGTACAGCTCCTTCAGCACCGGCGAGTCGTCGAGCTTCTGGCACACGCCGAGGCTGACCGCGCGCGCCATCACGCCGTCGTCGAGGAATGCGACGTGGATCTGCGGCTTGTTGCGGTTCGCGAGCAGCTTCGCGAGCACGTCCGACGACGTGCCGGGCACGACGACGACCTTCACGTTGTTCGCCTTCTCGAACTCGGGTAGCACCTGGCTCGTATAGGCCTTTTCCATCGGCCCGCCGTTCATGCCGATGTAGATCGTCTTCGTTTGCGCGAACGCGGGGGCGCTGGCGCCCGCGATGCAGAGTGCGGCGGCGGCCGCGATCGTACCGAGCAGTTTCATCGAGAGGTCTCCTCTTGGGGGAAAGGGGCGGTCGGCGCGGCTTGACGGAAGAAGCGGCCGATCGAGAATGCATCGAGTGGCGTGGCGGTTTCGCCGTTCGTGACGAGATCGGCGAGCACGTCGCCGACACCGGGCGCGAGCAGGAATCCGCCGCCGGAAAAACCGAATGCATGCAGCAGGTTCGGCGTCGTGCGGCTCGCGCCGATGATCGGGTTGTGGTCGGGCGTGCAGCCTTCGACGCCGCTCCACGTGCGGATCAGCAGCGCGTCGCGCAGCGCGGGCAGCAGCGCGCACGCGTCGCGCATCACCGCGCGCGTCGTGTCGACCGAAGGCTGGCCGAATTCGCCGTCGCCGCGGCCGCGGCCGCCGCCGATCACGCAATTGCCACGCGCGACCTGCCGCGCGTACACGCCGCCGCCGTACACGCCGAGGTTGTGCGCGATGAACGGCGGCAGCGGTTCGGTCACCCACATGTTCGGGTAGATCGGCTCCATCGGCACGGCTTCGCCGAAGCGCTCGGCGATCGTGTTCGCCCATGCGCCGGCCGAATTGATCAGCCACGTCGCGGTGCATGCGCGGCCGCCCGCTTGAAAGTGGAAACGCGTGCCGTCGTGCCGGACGTCGTCGACCGGCGTGTGCTCGAACACGTCCGCGCCCGCCGCGCGGGCCGCGCGCGCGAACGCGGGCGACACGAGGCGCGGGTTCGCATGGCCGTCGGTCTCGCACAGCGAGCCGCCGAGCGCCGCGCGGCCGAGCCACGGATAACGACGGCGGAACGCGTCGCCGCGCATCACCTGCAGCGGCAGGCCGTGCTCGCCGGCAAGCACGGCGTACGCGTCGAGCGCGTCGAGATCGGCGTCGCTGCGTGCGAGCCGCAAGTGGCCCGACACGACGAATTCGCCGTCGATGCCGATCAGCTCGGGCAGGCGGTCCCAGATGCGCCGCGCGCGCAGCGCGAGCGGCAATTGCTCGGCGGGGCGGCCCTGGCAGCGCACGCCGCCGTAGTTCACGCCGCTCGCCTGAGCGCCGCAGTCGCGCCGCTCGAACAGCCCGACGCGCAGGCCGCGCCGCGTCAGCGCAAGCGCTGCCGATGCGCCGACGAGGCCGCCGCCGACGATCGCGACGTCGTAATGACGGGCATCACTCATCGCGCGCCTCGTCGGGAATTGCCGCGACGTCGTCACCGGCGAGCGCGGCCGAGATCGGGAACGGCTTCACGGGCGGTTGCGCGCGCAACCGGCCGACCTCGGCGAGCGGCCGGCCGGTTTCGGCGGACAGAACGAGCGCGGCCGCGTCGCCGCACATGCGGCCCTGGCAGCGGCCCATCCCGACGCGCGTCAGCGCCTTCAGCCGGTTGAGTTCGGTCGCTGCGCCGCCACGGATGCAGCGGCGCAGCGTGCCCGCGTCGATCTCCTCGCAGCGGCACACGATCGTGTCGTCGGGGCAGCGCGCGGCCTGCTCGACGGGCGGCGCGAATGCCGCTTCGAGGCCCGCGCGGAATGTGCCAATGCGGGCGAGCGTGCGTTCGAGTGTCGCCGCGTCAGGCTTGCCGGATGGCGATGGCAATGCAATGTCGGCATCGTCGAGCAACGCAAGCGCCGCGCGCCGGCCCGACGCTTCGGCCGCGTCGGCGCCCGCGATGCCCGCACCGTCGCCCGCGACGTAAATGCCGCGCACCGACGTGCGGCCGGCCGCGTCGCGCTCGGGCAGCCATGCGCGGTTGACCGGATCGAACCCGAACCGGCAGCCGGCGAGATCGGCGAGCTGCGTTTCCGAACGCAGGCCGAAGCCGAGGCCGAGCGCGTCGCAATCGAGCACGCGCGGCCGCGCATCGTCACCGGCCGCGCGCCACGCGAGCCCCGTTACATGTTGTTCGCCGAGCACGCGTTCGAGCGTGATACCCGTTTCGATCGCGACGCCATGCGCGCGCAGCCAGCCGATGTAATAGAGCCCTTTCGCGAAGGTCGACGGCATGCGCAGCAGCGCGGGCGCGGCGGCGGCCTGGCGGCGCAGCGGGCTCGTGTCGAGCACGGCCGCGACTTGCGCGCCGGCCTTCGCATACTGGTACGCGACGAGATACAGCAACGGCCCGGTGCCCGCAAACACGATACGCCGGCCGATCGCGCAGCCCTGCGCCTTCAGCGCGACCTGCGCGCCGCCGAGCGTATAGACGCCCGCGAGCGTCCAGCCCGGCACGGGCAGCATGCGGTCGGTCGCGCCGCTTGCGACGATCAGGTGCGAGTACGGCACGGTGACTTCATGGCCGTCCTGCAGCGTATCGACGCGGCCCGCGCTGCATGCCCACGCGAGCGTGTTCGGCCGGTAGTCGACGTGCGGCAGCAGCGCGGCCATCGTCCGGTGCACGGCATCGGCTTTCCCGGCTTCGAATCCGTACAGCGCGTGCTTGCCGCGCGCGAAGCCGCCGTCGGCCGGCGGTTGACGATAGATCTGCCCGCCCCAGCGCGCGTTCTCGTCGATCACGACAGGGCGCAGCCCCGCGTCGACCAGTGCCTCGGCCGCACGCACGCCGGCCGGCCCCGCGCCGACAATGACCGGTTGCAGTGCGTCGCTCATTGCGTGTCTCCGGTCGCGGCCGATTGAACGGCGGTGAGAATCCGCATGCCTTCGACGATCGGCGTCGAGCACGCGCGCATGCGCGCGCCGGCCTCGGTGCGCACCCAGCAGTCCTGGCATGCGCCGATCAGGCAGAAGCCCGCGCGCGGCTGGCCGCTGAATTCGCTGACGCGCACGCGGCGCTGCGCGACGAGGATCGCGGTGAGCACGGTGTCGCCGGCAAGCGCGTGCGCGGGGCGGCCGTCGAGCGTGAACGCAACGGCGGCGCGCTCGCGTTCGGCGACGCGCACGAACTGCGCGTCGTCGGCCGGATCGTTTTTGGAGCGGGAAACGGGAGTCGACATCAGTGTTGACCAATCAGGATGCGGTTCAGGCCGTACACGCGATCGAGCAGCAGCATCGCGCCGGCGGTGATGAAGATGACGAGCGCCGACACCGACGCCATCATCGGGTCGATCGATTCGGTCGCATACATGTACATGCGCACGGGCAGCGTGACCGTCTGCGGCGACGTGACGAAGATCGACATCGTCAGTTCGTCGAAGCTGTTGATGAACGCGAGCAGCCAGCCGCCCGTGATGCCGGGCACGATCATCGGCAGCGTGATGCGGCGGAACGTCGTCCACGGGTCCGCGCCGAGCGAGCACGCGGCCTGCTCGATGCTGCGGTCGAGGCCCGCGACGGACGCGAGCACGAGCCGCATCACGAACGGCGTGATGACGATCATGTGCGCGAGCACGAGCCACGCGAACGAGCCGGTCGCGCCGATCAGCGCGAAGAAGCGCAGCAGCGCGATGCCGAGCACGAGGCCGGGGATCACCAGCGGCGACAGCAGTAGCCCGTTCAGGAACGCGCGGCCGGGAAACGCCGCGCGGCCGATCGCAAGGCCCGCCGGCAAACCGATCACGAGCGACAGCGTTGCCGACGCGAACGCGAGCTTCAGGCTGTTGAAGAACGCGGTGACGAAGTCGGGATAGTCGAGGATCGCGCGGAACCAGCGCAGCGACAGCCCGTGGGTCGGCAGCGTCAGCGTTTCGTCGGGCGTGAACGCGACCAGCACGACGATCGCGAGCGGCGCGAGCACGAACAGCATCACGAGCGTGTGGAACGCGAGGGCGAAGGGGCCGTTCTTTCTCATCGTGATGCGCCTCCGAGGCTGCGTGCGTAGCGGCGTTCGAGCACGCGGTAGTAGGTGAGCATCACGACGAGGTTCGCGACCAGCAGCAGCACCGCGATCGTCGCGCCGAGCGGCCAGTTCAGCGAGCCGAGGAATTCGTCGTAGACGGCCGTGGCCGCGACTTTCAGCCGGCGCCCGCCGAGCAGGCCGGGGATCGCGAACGCGCTCGCCGACAGCCCGAACACCATCAGGCTGCCCGACAGCACGCCCGGCATCAGCTGCGGCAGCACGATGCGGCGCAGCGTCGTGAACGGCGACGCGCCGAGCGACAGCGCCGCGTGCTCGGTCTGCGGATCGAGCCGCTGCAGCGCGGTCCACACCGGAATCACCATGAACGGCAGCATCACGTGCACCAGTGCGATCACGATCGCGAAGGTCGTGTATTCGAGCTTGTACGGCCCGAGGCCGGCGAGCCCGAGCGCCTGGTTCACGAGCCCGCTCGTGTTCAGCAGCATGCTCCAGCCGAACGCGCGCACGACCACCGACACGAGCAGCGGCGCGAGGATCGCGAGCAGGAACAGCGAGCGCCACGGGTCGCGCATCTTCGACAGCACGTACGCTTCCGGCGTGCCGATCGCGACGCAGATCGCGGTCGTCAGCGCGGCGATGCCGAACGTGCGCGCGAAGATCGTGTGGAAGTACGACGAGCCGAGCACTTCCGCGTAGTTGCCGAACTGGAGCGCGGCGATCGGCCCGGTGGCCGGGTCGTAGCGGTAGAACGTCAGCACGAACGTCATCGCGAGCGGCACGAGCACGAGCGCGGCGAACAGCACCAACGCGGGCGCGCACATCAGCCACAGCGGCGCATGCGCGCGCCACGTTGCGCGCACCGACGTACGCGGCGCACGGCGTGCGACGGCGAGGGCCGGCGCGGCGTCGGCGGACAGCGGGCGGGAAGGCTGTCGCATTCAGGCCTCCCGACGCATCACGCGCACCGCGTCGCTGTGCCAGTCGATGCCGACCGGCGCGCCTTCCGCGAGCGGCTCCGCGCCTTCGTTCTGGCAGCACACGAGCACTTCGCCGAGCGCGCTGTCGACGCGGTACAGCCACTGGCTGCCGAGGAAGAAGCGGCTCGTGACGGTCGCGGCGAAGCGGCCCGCATCGGGCGCGCACAGCCGCAGCTTCTCGGGACGGATGCAGACCGACACCGCATCGCCGACGCGCATGTCGCGCTCGCGCGGCGGCAGGTGCGCGGTGCGCCCGGTTTCGGCGAGGTCGTGCCCGAGGTCGATGCGGATCGCGTCGCCGTCGTGCGCGACGACCGTGCCGGGCAGCAGGTTCGCCTTGCCGATGAACTGCGATACGAAGCGGTTCTCGGGGCGCTCGTAGGCCTGGTACGGCGTGTCGATCTGCGTGACGCGGCCGGCTTCCATCACGACCACGCGATCGCTGATCGACAGTGCTTCCGATTGATCGTGCGTGACCATGATCGTCGTCGTGCCGATCTTGCGCTGGATCGCGCGCAGTTCGAACTGCATGTCCTCGCGCAGCTTCGCGTCGAGGTTCGACATCGGTTCGTCGAGCAGCAGCACCGGCGGCTCGATCACGACCGCACGCGCGATCGCGACGCGCTGCCGCTGGCCGCCCGACAGCTCGCGCGGAAAGCGGTGCGCGAGCGTATCGAGGCGCACGAGCGCGAGCGCCGCGCGGATGCGCTCCGCGCGCTCGGCCTTGTCGACGCCGCGCATGTCGAGGCCGAAGCCGACGTTCTCCGCGACGCTCATGTGCGGAAACAGCGCATAGCTCTGGAACACGATGCCCAGCCCGCGGCGGTTCGGCTTCAGGTGCGTGATGTCCTGCCCGTCGAGCGCGATGCGGCCGCGCGTGACGTCGACGAAGCCGGCGATCATCTGCAGCGTGGTGGTCTTGCCGCAGCCCGACGGCCCGAGCAGCGACACGAATTCGCCTTGTTCGACCGACAGGTTGACGTCGGCGACGGCGGTGAGTTCGCCGAAGGTTTTCGTCAGATCCGTAAGCGTGAGAAACGACATGGGGAGCTCCGGGTTCGCACACCGCATAGCCGGTGCGCCGATGACGCGGACTCTAGCCAGCCATATTTCGGAGCGTCAATTTCGAATTCTGCTGAACGGGATGAATTTCGAAAAAATTCCGTTGAACGGAACGGATCGACGTATCGCGCGCAAATCGTTCCGATGAATGAAGGGTGGCCGGGCCGCGAAACGGACGCGTCAATCCCGTACACACCCGGATGCCAGTGGAATTTCGGCCGGACGACAATGGCGGTTACCGTATTCCGTTCAATGAAATCGTCGAGGAGAGCCGGCATGCAGGAACCCCTTTCGTCCGGAATGCCCGGCACGCCCGCCGCGCGCGCGCCCGGCGCCGACGACGAAGCCGATCCGGCCGGCGTGCCGGGTACCGGCATGCTGCAGCGTGCGTTCGCGATCCTGCGTGCGCTGGCCGGCATGCAGCAGGACGGCGTGCGCGTCACGCATCTCGCGAAGGCCGTCGGCCTCACGCAGGGCACCGCGCACCGGATCCTGCAATCGCTGATCGCCGAAGGGATGGTCGAGCAGGACGAGCAGTCGAAGCTGTACCGGCTGAGCGTCGATTTCTTCGCGCTCGCCGCGCTGGCCGGCAACCCGAGCAGCATGCGTACGCTGTGCCGTCCCGCGCTGCTGCGGCTGTGCGCGAGCCTCGGCGAGACGATCTTCCTGCTCGTGAAGAGCGGCTTCGACGCGGTGTGTCTCGACCTGTGCGAAGGGCCGTTCCCGATCCGCTCGTTTACCGGCGACATCGGCGGGCGTATCGCGCTCGGCGTCGGGCAGGGCAGCCTCGCGATCCTCGCGTTCCTGCCCGAAGCCGAGCGCGAGGAAGTGATCCGCTTCAACGTGCCGCGTATCCGCGGCTACGGTGTGCTCGACGAGGTGTACCTGCGTACCGAGATCGAACGCGTGCGGCAACTCGGCTACGCGGGCCGCAACAGCGGTGTGCTCGACGGGATGGCCGGCGTCGCGGTGCCGATCCTCGATCGCACCGGTTACCCGGTCGGCGCGCTGAGCGTCGGCACGCTCGCGTCGCGGCTCGGCGACGACCGGATGCCGATGGTCGTCGAACTGCTGCGGCGCCAGGCCGACGCGATCGGGCCGCGCACCAACCCGTTCGACGCCGCGCTGCGGCGGCCGATGCACGGGTTATCCGGGAAAACCGTATAGCCGCGTCACGTCGATCATCGGGCGCTGCCCGGTGCCCGGGCTGATCGATGCGGCGAAGGCGCTGTCGATCGATCGCGAAGTCGGTCCGCTCGAAGCCGGGAAGCGCCGGCCGACATCATCCTCGTCGATCGGTTCCGCCCGCACATGATGCCGATGAACATGCCGGCGTATCGCGTGACGTGCTTCGCGAATGCGGCCGATGCGTGCATGACGATGGTCGGTGGAAGGGGCGACCTCGCGACCTTGCGCGTGAGGGTTTCGTCAGCGTCGGGCAACGCAACAATGCCGATGGTTGGCCGTCCGCGGACATGCTAGGATTTCTCTCAAACAACTCCGGAGACTGCTATGCCGTTCATCTGCGAAAACGTTGAATGTCGTGCCGTACTGGCTCGCGGGCAGGTCAGGTCCAAACACGAGGACGAAGGGTGGTGCTTCTACTGCCCGGACTGCAACGCCAGGAACGAGTTGAAGGATATTGGCGTTGCTGGCGGTCCTGTCGAGTTGGTACAACCTGAAAGATCCGATCTTCCGCACAAGGTCATTGCGACGGCCCGACCACTGGAGGACGGCAGATACGCCGCGCAATTGCGCGTTCAGCGGGCACTCGGCGTGAAAGGAACGTACGCGGCCGAAGAGCACTGGGAGCAGCTCGGTGTGTTCCCGGACCCGCAAGAGGCCGTAGCGCACGCGAAGTCTTTCGCAACGGATCTGCTGGAACGAACGGCCTAGTCGCGAGCGGCACGCTCGATTGCGCGATACCTGGCCATGCGCGGATCGGTACGGGAGGCCCACGACCGTGGGTCCGCGCGACAACCTGGTGCCCGGCGGCGTGCGCAACCGGGCAGCGAGTCACGCTGAATACCCCGCGAAACCCCAACGAGAGGTAACCCACCTCGTTTCACGCAGCCGCACTGACAGCGAGCTTGACGAATAGCCTGGCTGCTTCGTTGCCATGGGACAACGCACGCAGTGCGAGGGCGAGCGCCAGCTGTGCGTCGTGGGTGGCCGCGCTCCGATCCTGCTCGAAGAGTTTGACGGCGTGGCGCATGTGTTGCGCCGCTTGCGTGTGAAGCTCGACGGCCGCGGCATGAAGTTTTGCCACGTCCGCGGCACTTGCGCCCGCGCCGATCGACGATGGCGTTGTGGGTGGCGTATTGGCGCCGTGCGCGCCGGCGTCGTGCGCCTGATCGATTGCATGCAACGTGTGACCATGGGCCATCATCGCCTGATGTGCGGCATGGGCAAAGTCCTTGCCTTCCTCGAAATGCCGCGACGCCTCGCGGTGATGTCGCGCGGCCTGCTCGTGGTGTGACGCCGCGGCTTCGAGATGCCCTTTCTTGCTGTGCTTCGTGTTCATGCCGGCTCCCGTGCAACTTCAGGACTGATTCGGATGGCGACCTATGCGAAGACACGGTGGCGGGTCGCAGCGACGTTCTAATCTACACGCACTTGCGTCTTGTGTGGCATTTGCTTGTCGTGGGAAAGCGTTGGGCGAATCGGCCTGAGTTCGAAATGTTCCGGCGACGCTCCCTAATCTCGTTGATCCGCAAAGGCTTGTCGGATTTCTTGGTCGCAAGCACCCATACGCTGCGGAGCGCAGGATCAGAATCCCTTGGTCAGTTCGATGCCGCCATAAAAGGAACGCGGCTGGCCGCTCGTCTTCTTCACTCCGGCATAGAATCCAATGTCGAACTTATCGCCAATCTTGATGCCCGTTAGTACAAGGCCGCCTTGCGTGGCCCGATAGTCGGGGTCGCCGTGCTTGATTACTTCGACACCGGCCCACGCATCGCCAAACGTTCGATGCAGAAAGCGGGCTCGGCCCCAATATGATGCCGGCCCGATCGTGTAAGAACCAATCCCGTTAAAAGCCCAATCCTCACCGAAACGCTGCTCGCCCTGCAAACCAAGCGCGAGCCCCCACTGGCTGCCGTCGGCACGTGCGTTAGCACCGGGTGGCGTCACACGGTTATGGCGAAACCGTGGGCCGGTCGAAGCTTCAACCCATCCGCGTTGCCAGGCCGCCTGCGCGCCCAGGGCTACCTCGGCTGCCTGCCCCCTGACCTTGACGGTCGTTCCGTCCGTGCCGTACTGATAGTAATAGTCGCTGATCGCGAGCCGCTGGGTCAGGAAGCGACTGGAAAAAAATGGGGCCGTGACGCCGATGTATTCGTTGCGTTCACCTTGCTCGGCGATCGATGCGCCGGCAAATATCAACGGCTGTCCTGCGAGCGCCGACGGGCTAAATGGCAGGGCGCAAGCGACGATTGCAAGCGCCAGCCGGCGAGGCATTGCTCGATTGATCGGCGAGATCTTCGTCATTTTCGTTCCCGAGATTATGCAGCGTCAGCGCATGACGCGACGTGACGTTGTATAGATGCATTTGCCCGGTAGGCGTATCCAGGCTTCCGCTCAAACTCAATGAGAGGCGCTGCGTCGTTTCGCTGCCCGCCCGGCGCTGGTGCAAAAACACATCGAGGCTCGTGTCGAGTTCGCCGTTGCTGAGGATCCACCCCATGTCGCCCGTATCGCGTACCGCCGACACGACGGTAACGGGTACCGGATGAGTGTCGCGGGACTGGTTCAAGAATCCCGGTGCCCAATGACTACCCGCACCCAGTACGCTCGTATTGATGGGGGTGCCGCGCGCGAGACGCGTCAACAGGGTTGTCCGCTGGTCGGTCACGCCGCCCTGTTCGAATTGCAAACTGCTGCCAAACAGGAACGTCTCAAGCGGGCGACTCAGGTCCGCCGAGGCCCAGCTAAAGCGCAATCCGATCGTTCGATCGGAATGGGCGATGCCGCGATCGTCTCCGACGAACGTAACACTCGCCTTGGTACGTACGACGAGGTTCGGCAGGTGGATCTCGACCTCAGGGCAGCTTTCAGGCGACAACCGGGAGGGAACTTCTCCGTGGTAAAGCGCGCCGCTTGCCGAAAGATCCTCCGACAGGCCTAGAAACGACCTGCCGTCCAGCGTCAGCATCATCGGCATATGCAATGGGAAACGATATTCGGTGCGCCGGTTCTGCGCCCGGCGATGACTGAACCATGCAATGACACTCGCGGCTGCGATCGTGGCACACGCCCATACGGTGTTCGCGATGCCGGCGCCCACCGGTAACGTGCCGTGATACATCCGGTAGAGGCCGAACGGAATGCTCGACGCGGTCAGTCCTGCAACGATCAGCGACGGCAATAGCCAGAGCCAGGCGCGGCCTGCAAGCGATAATTCCTTGCTGGTGACCGAGAAACCGATCGTCCTGCGAAACAGGCCAACGGTCGTCAACATGAATGAGAAGAAGCGCACCATGCCGTACTGCTCACTCAGAAACAGCGCGCCGTAGCCCCGTGCCAGTTCCGTGTACATCAGCGACGAAAGCGCGTAGTACATCAAGAAATAGATCAGAAATTCGCTCACCGGCGCACTGATTGGCAGGATGCCAAAGAAGAAGACCGCGGGCGAAGTAATGAAGAAGACGAGCTTTTGCCATCCTTCGAAGTAAACGAGCATCGACGCAAAGTAGTTCAGTCGCTGCGCCAACGTCAGCCCAGGGCTGGAAAGAATGCGTTCGCGCCGAAGTACCTGCATACCGCCCATGCCCCAACGAATCCGCTGTTGCAGGTAGGTTTCAATGCTATGCGGGGCCAGGCCGAATGCAAGCGATTCCGGCTGATACACCGACCGATATCCCTGCTTGTGCAGCTTGATCGACGTGTGGATATCTTCGGTGACCGTCTCGGTCGCAAAGCCGCCGATCGCTTCCAGCGCGCTGCGGCGTAGCAGCGCGCAGCTACCGCAGAAGAAGGTCGAATTCCACGTATCCTTGCCGCGCTGGATAACCTTGAAGAAGAGCGACTGCTCGTTCCAGACGCGACGCCCTCCCATGCGATGGTTGAATGAATCGACGTTGTAGAAGTCCTGCGGTGTCTGTACGAACGCCACCATCGGATCTGCAAAGTAGCCCAGCGTCTTGTCGAGGAAGTCCTTGCGCGCTGCATGGTCCGCGTCGAAGATCGCGATGAATTCGCCATGGCTGTGTTTGAGGGCATTGTTCAGATTGCCGGCCTTCGCGTAACTGTTTTCACTTCGCGCAAGGTAGTCGCAGCCGAGTTCGCGTGCCAGCATCAGCATTTCCTCGCGATGGCCGTCGTCAAGCAACCAGGTCCGGTGCGGATATTCGATATTGAGTGCTGCCTGCAACGTGCGGCGAACCAGTTCGATCGACTCGTTATACGTCGGCACGAACACGTCGACGGTAGCATCGCGTAGCGGGGCTGGTACCGACCGTACGGCTAACCGGTAGGTCATCAAGAGGTACAGCAAGCCCGTGACGAAACCGAATAGTTCTGCGCCGTAGAGCGGGATCGAAAAAAACGGTAGATGCCAGTTGATGGCTGTCAGGCGCCAGCTGAAGTACCACAGTCCGCAGATCACGTAAGCAATCGCTATGACGGTGATATGGAGCGGCGGTTTTTCAAGGGTCAAATTGTTCATGTAGTGCCCCCATCGTGTCGGGTTCAACATCATTCCCGGCAGGAGAGAAAACCAAGCGTCATATAGTGCAACGGGGGCTCCGCTGGATGACCGGTAATACGCCACGTCACATATGCCGCGAAACGGCCTCCAGCGCGGCTGCCACGATCGCCATTCCACGAAACGCGGAACTCTCGAATTTGAGGGCGGTATCTTGAAGGAAAAACGGACCGGTGAGGACCAGCGCCAAGGCCTCGAGGAGCAAGCAGACATGAGCCGTGGTCACGAGCCCGACGGCCCGGGGGCGCTCGTCGGCGACGATAACGCGCTCATGCGCTCCTCAAAATTCTCATTGATTTCGCGAAGACCGGCGGGGGAGGGTTCCAGGACCGCAGTCAGGCGATCAGCTGCTCACGCCAGCGCGCGTAGCCGGACGCTCTGGTATCGCTGGCATTCATCTATCGATATGAAGTATAGGCCGGCGTGCCGGCGTCGGCGAACATTCGGCCGACATTTCGGTATCAAGGATTCCAAAGCGTCGCGTTGTTGCCGAATGTGTAATTCAGCGGACCTGGTAGTCGACGAAGTCAAGGGCTCGAATGCTGGCCAGCGGCTGATCCGAGTGGGCGCAACCCCTCCCGCAACCTGACCATGCCGCGTCCGACCCTCGATTCGCCATCAAGCGCGAATGAGATTCCCGGTCACTGAAGTTTGTCAGATCGATGCGCGCGACTATACTTCGATCGTCTGACGAAATTGGGCCAATCTTTGGGGCTGAGTTTGGTGCCAACACATGCACGGCCCGACATAGAGGGTAGCGCGGTGAGTCGACGTTGACGCATCGAACCAACATCGCTGCAAGCGTGGAGCGGCCGGAATCGTCCAACTGTCCTAAGCAATCGTGTATCTGCGGCTCGACCCGTCACCGTGGAGGCTTCGAGCGACCCCACGCCGCCGATCGGCTCGATACGAATGCGATCGCGCTGGGCGGGATCGATGCGTCCCTATACGTGTTCGGCGCACTTTTTGTCGGCGCAACACTTGAGATCCGTTCGATTCAGCGGCAACCGTTAGCGGGATTGCGGGGAGAACCTGGCATGCGTTTTCAATCTAGGCTTCACCACGGACAGGGGGAGGCACGGTCTGGGCCTCACGCCGGGGCTTACATGGAACCGCACTGGCTGCCCAGGGGCGTGCGCTCCGGCAGACACGGCGCGACGACGCCTGCAAAGGCGGGATCGTTGCCCTGGCCCCACCACTGGCACCGTCAAGGCTCCTGCGTGAGCGCGCAGAGCGATCCGGTCAATCGTCGCGTCCTCGTGATCAACGACAACGTTGCGGCGCACCAGAATTTCCGCAAGATTCTCGCTCGCCCACTGGACGGCGAAACTGCGCTGGCCGCAACCCAGGCGCCGTTGTTCGGCGAGGTTCCAGCCGGTCGCGCGGCGTTTCAGATCGATTCCGCCTATCAGGGTCGGGAAGCGCTGGAGCGGGTCGTGCGTGCGCTGGCGGAGAACAAACCCTATGCGATGGCCTTTGTCGACACGCACATGCTGCACGGTTGGGACTGCTTTCAGACCATCGAGCGACTCTGGCAAGTGGATCCGAAGCTGCAGTTTGCCCTATGCAGCCCGCATTCCGATCCCCCTTGGGGCACCCTGGCCAGGCGCCTGGGCGCAGACGACCGGCTGCTCATTCTCAAGAAGCCATTGAACAACATCGAGGTCCGTCAGACGGCGAGCGTGCTGACCACGAAGTGGCAGATGACGAAAGAGGCGGCCTTCAAGACGAGCGACCTGGAAGAGGTCGTCGAGGAAAGAATCGATGCGCTTGCCGAAGCCAACATCATCGTCCAGAACAGTCCGGTCATCCTTTACCGTCTGCGCGGCGTGCCGTCGTTTCCGCTCATCTACATATCGCATGACATCGCCAGGTTCGGCCACGACCGAGCTACCTTGCTCGCTTCGCCAGTCTGGGCCAACGAGCTTGTCGCGCCGGACGACCAGGCCAAAGTCGATGCGGCACTGGCGCGAGTACTGGACAAGGACACCGAAGGCGTTTCGATCGAGTTCCGCTTGCGCACTGGCGACGGCGCTTACCGTTGTGTCGAGAATCGCTATGTTCCGGTCCGCGACAAGGATGGACGGCTGATCGAAGTCGAAGGGATCATCATCGACATTGCCGAGCGCAAGGCAGCGGAGGAAAAGATCGCGCGGCTCGCTCACACCGATGCGCTCACGGGATTGGCGAATCGGGCCGGCTTCCTCGCGCGGGTGCGCCAGGCTTTCGCTGCAGCCCGACATGGCACCATGCCGTTTGCGATCTTGTTTGTCGCTCTCGACCGCTTCAGGCTGGTCAACGACAGACTGGGTTATCCGATCGGCGACCGGTTGCTTCGGGAGGTGGCGGAGCGTCTCGGGAATTGCGCTCGGGAAAGCGACCTGGTTGCCCGGATGGGCGGCGATGCGTTTGCCGTGCTGCAGGGCGAGATGGTCGAGCCGGCGGACGCCGGGGCACTGGCTGCGAAGCTCCAGGCGGCGCTGTCGGCTCCCTATCTGCTTGATGGCAACGATGTGCGGATTTCGGCGAGCATCGGCATCCGTGCGTACGTCCAGGGCGACAGTGGAGCGGACGCCATGCTGATGCAGGCCGATTTGGCGCTCCAGCGCGCGAAGCATCAGGGCGGCAACCGGTACCGCTTTCATTCTGACGAACTCGACCAGGAAGTACGCGAACGTGTCGCACTCGCCGACGACTTGAGAGGAGCGATGGATCGCGGCGAGCTGGAACTCCAGTACCAACCCGAGGTCGAGTTGTCCTCCGGAAACATTCTCGGAATGGAAGGGCTGGTTCGCTGGCATCACCCGACGCGGGGCCTCATTGCCCCCGGTGTGTTCATTCCGATCGCCGAGAGGGACGGCACCATGGCAGCGCTTGGGCGCTGGGTGCTGGATCAGGCGTGCCGGCAAATGAGGGCGTGGCGCGACGAGGGGGTGGCCCCGCTGATGATCGCGATCAATCTGTCTCTGTTCGAGCTCTGGAGTGCTCAAACGTTCGTGCGCGATGTCGCTGAAGCGGCCGCGAAGTGGCGTCTTGCCCCCTCCGATCTGGAATTCGACGTGACCGAGGCGACTCTGGCCAGGCTGTCGTGGGCACAAAGCGACATACTCCCGCAGTTGCATGCGCTCGGCGCGAAGCTTGCCATTGATGATTTCGGTAGCAATTACGCGTCATTTGAGTATGTCAAGGCGTATCGCGTGAACCATCTCAAGATCGCGCGATCCCTCATCCACCGGTCGACCAGCGATCCCGAGAGTGCGGCGACGATACGTGCCATCGTCACCTTTGCGCACAGTATCGGGATCGGCGTCATTGCCCAAGGCGTGGAGACCGAGCAACAGCGTGCGCTACTGGCTGCGACGAATCGGGCGACGAGCGCGCAAGGCTTCCGTTTCAGCGAAGCGGTGGGGGCCGCTCGCGCCAGCGAACTCCTGCGCCAAGGCCACATCGCGCCATGCGCGGCGCCTTGTCCGGAAGGGTAGGCGTTCGATTGTCGCGGCTGCACGTTCCGCACGGGTAACCGTTGACGAAAATCGAAAGCCGACACGCATAGCGCATCAATGGTGCCGGAGCCGACTGGCTGGTTTGGCCGATTCGGGTCGTCAAGCGACATCCGCGGCAATCCGCGAAGAATTTCTTGCATCGACGCCCCGATTGCCGGAAACGAAGCAGGGGCGTCGCGCGTTGATGCGCGACACCTTTTCGCGTTTTCCGCCGGCCGCTACCGGCCACCGCAAGTGCGGATTGCGGCGGGGTGGCGGGGGATCGTTACGCGGCCGATGCGTGTTCCGTGCCGGCTTGTTCGCGCGCCGCGACCAGCGTCCGGATGCGCGCGCGATCGGCGGCCGTTTCCGGCGTGAAAATCACGAGCGTCAGGTCGGGCCGGCCGTTTACCGCGAACGCCGAGTATTCGAGCGCGATCCGCCCGACGGCCGGATGGCGAATCTCCTTGGTACCTTCTTCGTGCGCGCGGATATCGTGGTCGCGCCACAGTGCATCGAACTCCGCACTCGTCGCACGCATTTCGTCGACGAAGGCCTGCACGGTTTGCGTTGCGCCGCCGCGCGCGCCGTCGGCGCGAAACGCGCCCACGGCGAACCGCGCGACCTGTTTCCAGTTCGACTGCGCATCGCGCACGCGCTGATCGACGAAGATCAGCCGCAGGATGTTGCGTCGCTCCGGCGGCAGCGTCGCATAGTCGGTCAGCGTCGCTGCCGCCGCGTCGTTCCATGCGACGACGTCCCACGTCGCCGAGCGCACGATCGCGGGGCTCGCTTCGAGCGAATCGAGCACGTGCTGCAGGCGGGGCGTCACGCTGTCGGTCGCGTGGTAGCGCACTTCGGGCGGATGGCCGACGCCGATCAGGAACAGGTGCTCGCGTTCGGCGTCGTTCAGCATCAGCGCATTCGCGAGCCGGTCCAGCACGTCGGCTGACGGCGCACCGCCGCGCCCCTGTTCGAGCCACGTGTACCACGCGGCGCTCACGTGCGCGCGCTGCGCGACTTCCTCGCGCCGCAAGCCCGGTGTGCGGCGGCGCGCGACGGGCAGGCCGAGCGCGGCCGGGTCGAGTTTCTCGCGGCGATCCCGAAGGTACGCGCCGAGCAGGTTGTCGGGTGCGTCTGCCATAGCCTGTTAGTTCGTTTACCGGTAAACCGTCACGTCTTCACCGCGAGCGGCCGTCGACAGATAGTAATCCTCCATTCCATCCGGAGGTGCTGAACATGCGTGTCTTTGTCACTGGAGCATCGGGATTCGTCGGCTCAGCCGTCGTTGCCGAACTCGTTGCCGCCGGCCATTCGGTGCTCGGGCTTGCACGGTCCGATGCGGCCGCCGCGTCGGTTGCAGCCGCAGGCGCCGATGTCCATCGCGGATCGCTGGAGGATCTCGACAGCCTGACGCGCGGCGCCGAGGCCGCCGATGCCGTGATCCACACGGGATTCAATCACGACTTTTCGCGCTTTGCGCAGAACTGCGAACTCGACCGCCGCGCGATCGAGACAATCGGTGCGGTGCTCGCGGGCTCGGCGCGGCCACTCGTCGTCACGTCGGGCCTGGCGCTCGTCGCGCCCGGCCGCGCAGCGACCGAGGACGATCCGCACGTGCCGGTTTCGGCGGCCTATCCGCGCGCATCCGAAGCCACTGCGGTCGCGCTCGAAGCGCGTGGCGTGCATGCGTCGGTCGTGCGCCTGCCGCCGTCCGTGCACGGCGACGGCGATCACGCGTTCGTGCCGCACCTGATCGCGGTCGCGCGGGAGAAGGGCGCATCGGCCTATCTCGGCGATGGCGGCAATCGCTGGCCGGCCGTGCACCGGCTCGACGCGGCACGCGTGTACCGGCTCGCGATCGAGCGCGGCGCGGCCGGCGCGCGTTATCACGCGGTCGACGATACGGGGGTGCCGATGCGCGAGATCGCTGAGGTGATCGGCCGGCGGCTGAACGTGCCGGTCGTCGCGAAATCGGCGGCGGAAGCGGGCGAGCACTTCGGCTGGTTCGCGATGTTCGCGGGGATGGATGCGCCCGCAACCAGCGAGCGCACGCGTGCATGGCTCGACTGGGCGCCGACGCAGCCGGGGCTGATTGCCGATATCGACCGGCCGCGATATTTCGAAATCTGAGCGGGCGACGCGCACGTGACCGTCGGTACGGCGCCGATCGTGCGCGCGGCCATGCTCGAATTCTTCAGCGTGCCGATCCGCACGACGCAGTCGATGCCTTCGCCGATCGGGGCGGACGCTCGCTTGCGTCGAGTTGGATCTGCGACTGGGCTGCCGGAAGTCGGGCCGCGCCGGAATGACGACCGTCTTCGCGAGCGCGGCCGCGATGCCGAAGCGCAGCCGGTCCTTCGGCGCCGCACGTCATTCGACCGGATGCAGATCCTGCAGCAGCGTCGGCACGAGTTCCGACACGGTCGGGTGGATGTGCATCGCGCGGCTGATCGTCGTGTACGGCGCGCCCGCGGCCATCACGTCGAGCATCCCGTGCACGACCTCGTCGCCCGTCACGCCGAGGATCGACGCGCCGAGGATCGCGTGGCTGTCCGCGTCGACGATCACTTTCATGAAACCCTGGCTTTCGCCTTTTTCGACCGCACGGCCGACGCGCGTCATCGGGCGCGTGCCGACGAGCAGCCTGCGGCCCGTCTGCTTCGCTTCCGCGAGCGTCATGCCGACGCGGCCGAGCGGCGGATCGATATACATCGCGTAAGCCGCGATGCGGTCGGACACCTTGCGCGGATCGGCGTCGAGCAGGTTGGCCGCGACGATCTCGTAGTCGTTGTACGCCGTGTGCGTGAACGCGCCGCGCCCGTTGCAATCGCCGAGCGCCCAGATGCCGGGCACGTTCGTGCGCAACTGCTCGTCGACGTCGATATAGCCGCGCGCGTCCGTCTCGACACCCGCACGGTCGAGCCCGAGATCGTCGGTGTTCGGCACGCGCCCGACCGCGAGCAGCAGATGCGAGCCCTCGACCTCGCGGCCGCCGCCGGCGCAGTCGAGGCCGACCGCGATGCCGTCGCCGTCGCGCCGCGCGCTCAGGCAGTTCGCGTCGAGCTGCACGTCGATCCCTTCGTTTTCGAGGATCTCGCGTACGGCTTGAGATACATCGTCGTCCTCGCGGCGGATCAGGCGCGAGCCCTTCTCGACGATCGTGACCTTCGACCCGAAGCGGCGGTACATCTGGCCGAATTCGAGCCCGACGTAGCTGCCGCCGACGATCACGAGATGCTCGGGCAGGAAGTCGACGTCCATCATCGTCGAGTTGGTGAGGTATGGCACCGAGTCGAGGCCCGGCATCGCCGGCACCTGCGCGCGTCCGCCGACGTTGATGAAGATGCGTTCCGCTTCGAGCAGTTCGTCGCCCACGCGCACCGCGTCGGCGCGCTCGAATCGGGCATGACCCTGAAACACGGTCGTGTTCGCGAGGCCGCGCACCCATTGTTCGACGCCATGGTTCGAGCGGCCGGAGATCTGGTCCTTGCGCGCCTTCACGGCTTTCATGTCGACGGTGACGGCGCCGCCGACCGACACGCCGTATTCGGCGGCGCGCCGAGCGAGTTGTGCGGCGTATGCGCTCGCGATCAGCGTCTTGGTCGGAATGCAGCCGGTGTTCACGCAGGTGCCGCCGAAGCGGCCGCGTTCGACGATCGCGACTTTCATCCCGGCGGCGGACAGCCGCGCGGCGAGCGGCGGGCCGGCTTGCCCGGTGCCGATGACGATTGCATCGAAGTGTTGCGTCATGACGTCCTCCTGCGTGGGTGCAACGAGGGAAGGCGTGCGGGCGAGCCGCGTGCGGCGGCGCACGGTCGCGCGACGGCGAGCGCCTTATGGTAGTCCTGTTGGCGTGCGCTCGCGAGCACCGGAAGGGCGGGCGACGCAGGGAGCGCGACAGACGGGCCACGCGCCGGTGCGGGTACGAGGCGGCCGGCGCGCGGCGCAACGGGTCGCAGCGCGTTGCGCCGGTCGCTTCAGTCCTTGCGTTTCCATTGACCGAACGTGATCGGCCGGTGCGAGTCGGCGCGCGTGACGGTGACGCGGTCGGGCTTGTCTTCGAGCGGAAACGAATCTGTGACGATCCGGTTTGAAAATACCCAGCCGTGCGTGCGCGGGTCGTAGCGGAACGTCACGTAGTCGCTCCAGTGCTGCCCGCATGCGACGAGGTTCTGCACGGTGAAATAGCGGCCTTTTACGGAGAGGCCGTCGTCGGCGAACTCGAACGGATCGCACTGGCCGCCTTCGTTCGCGCGCAGGACGACCTGGTCGTTGCGCGCGGCGAGCCGGAACGTGTGGTCGGGCTGTTCCTCGTAGATCAGCAGCGGGCGCGGCGACGGCTGCTCGCGCGTGTCGGTCGAGCGATGCACGACGACCAGAAAGCTGTGCAGCCCGTTGCCGAGATCGGGCCCGGCTTGCGCGAGCAGCGGCTGGTAGCCGGGCGGCAGTTGCGTGGCGATCGACTTCGGCAGGTCGCCGGCCCATGCGTTGAACGAGAGTGCGGCGAGCAGCGGGACGAGGGCCCGGCGTGTTGTCGTGCCGATCGCGGATCCCGCCCGGAAAACCCGGTGCCCGGCACTGGATTGAAGGCGAACGACGACACGGGCATCGTCGGGATAACGGGCGGCGCGGATCTCGATCATGGGCGTCGGCGCGGGATGGCGGGAAAGAGGGCCAGCATAGCAGCGCGCGGCCGCTTTCGGTCACGCGCGAAGCGTGCCAGAATCGGCAGCTCGACCGTCGGAAACGACACGCAGGCGCCGGCGCATCGGCGTCGCTGACCAAGGAGACTTCGATGACCGCATCGGCTGCCGTACTTGCGATCCTGGCCGCGCTGTGGCTAGGCGCGATGATTCCGGGCCCGAGCTTCGTGCTGGTTGCCCGCAATTCGATCGGACTGTCGCGCCGCGACGGGCTCGCCACCGCGCTCGGCATGGGCATGGGCGGCATCGTGTTCGGCGGCGTCGCGCTGGCCGGACTCTATACGCTGCTGCAGGCCGTCGAATGGCTGTACGTGGGCCTGAAGATCGCGGGCGGCGCGTACCTGATCTACATGGCGTCGAAGATCTGGCGCGGCGCCGACCGGCCGATCGCGATGGACGATCCGCAGGCCGTGGCCGGCGGCAGCGCGCGCAAGTCGTTCTGGACGGGCCTCACGACCCAGCTCAGCAACCCGAAGACGGCGATCTGGTACGGCAGCATCTTCGCGGCGCTGCTCCCCCAGCATCCGCCGCTGTGGTGCTACCTCGCGCTGCCGCCGCTCGTGTTCGGCGTCGAGTTCGGCTGGTACACGATCGTCGCGCTGTGCTTTTCCACGCGCCGGCCGCGCGAGCTCTACCTGCGCGCGAAGAAATGGGTCGACCGCATCGCGGCCGGCGCGATCACGCTGCTCGGGCTGCGGCTGATCCTGAATGCACCGAAAGCGGGGATCTGACGGCTTCCACCCTTGGTCTGCATCGCATGGTGGCCGGCCATTCATTTGGTCGGCCGCCGGAGCGAACTGCCCGAACCGCGCACCACGCTTCCGGAAACGCGTTCTTCTTCCTCATGACACACCGGGCGATGCGCCCGGCGCTCCGATCCCGGCGGCTCGCCGAGCCGCCGACGACGGTGGTTCCGGCCACCTGCCACCGCCCGCGGAGCCTTGCGCGACGGGCGTTCGCGTGTGTCGCCCGGTGCGCCGGACGGCGCTGCTTCCCCGATTCTGGCGGTCGCCTCCCCGACGACGTGTAAACTGCTGCCTTTTTTGACGGTTTGCAGCATGGTGCAAGCTCCTCCGCGCCCGGCATTGAGCGGTCCGACCCTCGTCCGGCTGCTCGCGCGCCTGGCCGATGCCGACGTCGCGGAATCCCGGCAGACGCTGTCCGACCGGCTGAGCCAGTGGCTCGGCTGGACCGACGCGATCACGCTGTCGTCCGCGCTGAGCACGAGCCCGCCCGGCGTCGCGGCCGGCGTGCGCGGCTACGACGCGGAGCGCGACTGCGCGCGCGTGCGCCACGATCTCGCGCAGGCGATCACGGCCACCAACCGGCCGCGTACGCGGCGCCGGCCCGGCGACATGCCGCCGCCGGCCGCCGACACGGCCGATTTCGCGGACTTCCGCCAGCGCTATCTGTCCCTGCAGCAGGAGATGGAAACGGCGATCGGCCAGTTGCGCGGCCGCTTGCGGGTCGCGCTCGCCGCGCGTTCGTCCGGGATGGCGCGGCTCGCGACGCTCGACACGATCATGGAGCGCGTGCTCGGCGTGCGCGAGCGCAGCCTGCTGTCGGCCGTGCCCGTGCTGCTCGGCACGCGCTTCGGGCGGCTGCGCGAAGCGGAACGGCAAGCGCTGGCCGATGCCGAATCCGCTGCTGCAGCCGACCCGGCCGAAGCGGCCGATGACGGCGCGGTTGCCGGCGGCACGGCCGTCGCGGCGATCGTGCCCGGCGCATGGCTCGACACGTTTCGAGACGAAATGCAGAGCATCCTGCTCGCCGAACTCGAAGTCCGGTTTCAAACGGTAGACGGGCTGCTCGCGGCCCTTCGCACCTGCTAATCAACACGCTCTATGTCCAGAATTCGCATTGATCTCGTTGTCTTCGTCGCCGGTCTGCTCGCAGTGGGCTGGATCGGCGTCGGCTATGTCGCGTCGAACCCGCTGGCGACGGCCGTCACGCTGCTGATCGGCGCGTGCTATGTCGCCGGCGCATGGGAACTGCTGCGCTACCGGCAGGCGACCGCCACGCTGTCGCGCGCGGTCGCGGGCCTGGCCGAGCCGCCGGCGAAGCTCGACGCGTGGCTCGACACGCTGCACCCGGGCCTGCGCGGCGCCGTGCGTGCGCGTGTCGAAGGCGCGCGCGTCGCGCTGCCGGGCCCGGCGCTCACGCCGTATCTGGTCGGCCTGCTGGTGCTGCTCGGCATGCTCGGCACGCTGCTCGGGATGGTCGTGACGCTGAAGGGCACAGGCGCCGCGCTCGAAAGCGCGACCGATCTCGACGCGATCCGCGCATCGCTGATCGCGCCGGTGAAGGGGCTCGGCTTCGCGTTCGGCACGTCGATCGCCGGTGTCGCGACGTCCGCGATGCTCGGGCTGCTGTCCGCGCTCGTGCGCCGCGAGCGGATCGACGTAGCGCAGCAGCTCGACGCGAAGATCGCGACGACGCTGCGCGTGCATTCGTCCGCGCACCAGCGCGACGAATCGTTCCGGCTGCTGCAGCGCCAGGCCGACGTGATGCCGGCGCTGGTCGACCGGCTGCAGACGATGATGACGACGCTCGAGGCGCGCAGCGTCGCGCTGCACGATCGCCAGCTCGAAAGCCAGCAGGCGTTTTTCGACCGGACCGAGCGCGCGTATGCGGGCCTCGCGTCGAACGTCGGCGACGCGCTGAAGGAAAGCGCCGCCGAGAGCGCGCGCGTGGCCGGCGCCGCGCTGCAGCCGGTCGTCGCCGCGACGATGACGGGGCTCGCGCAGGAGATGGCCGCGCTGCGCGACACCGTGACGGGCGCCGTGCAGCGCCAGCTCGACGGGCTGACGGACGGCTTCGAGAAGACCACCGGCAACGTGACGGCCGTCTGGAACCGCGCGCTCGACGAACAGCGCCGCGCGGGCGATGCCGTCGCGCAGCAACTGCAGACGACGCTCGGCCAGTTCACCGACACGTTCGCGCAGCGTTCGACGGATCTGCTCGACGGCGTCGCGACGCGCCTCGAATCGACCGAAGGCCGCCTGTCGGACGTGTGGCGCGAAGCGCTGTCGCGCCAGGAGCAGGTCGGCGAGACGCTGGCCGGCCAGCACGCACGCGCGCTGGGCGAAGCGGCCGCGACGTTCGAGCGGCATTCGAGCGCGACGCTCGCCGCGATGCGCGAGTCGCACGCCGGGCTGCAGACCGAACTGGCCGCGCGCGACGAACAGCGCCTCGCCGCGTGGAAAGACTCGCTGGCCGCGATGGCCGCGAAGCTCGGCGACGAATGGCAACGCGCGGGCGTGCATAGCGCGGGCCGTCAGCAGGAAATCTGCGATGCGCTTGCGCAGACGACGCGCGATCTCACTACGCAGGCTTCGACCTTCGAGCGACGCTCGAACGAACTGTTGTCGACGATTCGCGATTCGCACACGGGCCTGCAAACGCAACTCGCCGCACGCGACGAAGAACGCCTGTCTGCCTGGAACGACTCGCTGGCCGCGATGGCGACGAAGCTTGGCGACGAATGGCAGCGCGCAGGCGTGCACAGCGCAGGCCGTCAGCAGGAAATCTGCGATGCGCTCGCACAAACGACGCGCGACCTCACCACGCAGGCCGCGACGTTCGAACAACGCTCGAACGAACTGTTGTCGACGATTCGTGATTCGCACACGGGCCTGCAGACGGAACTGGCCGCACGCGACGAAGAACGCCTGTCTGCGTGGAACGATTCGCTGGCCGCGATGGCGACGAAGCTTGGCGACGAATGGCAGCGCGCAGGCGTGCACAGCGCAGGCCGTCAGCAGGAAATCTGCGATGCGCTCGCACAAACGACGCGCGAC